>NZ_AP024881.1:1319863-1649828 GCF_024347675.1 Vibrio ishigakensis
CCATTTGTTCCGGTTAACTGCGGTGCGATTGCACCTGAGCTTTTGGAAAGCGAGCTGTTTGGTCATGCATCTGGCGCCTTTACTGGCGCTAAGAAATCTCGCGAAGGGCTGTTTCGTGTGGCTAACGGCGGCACGCTATTTCTTGACGAGATAGGTGAGATGCCTCTGGCAATGCAATCCTCACTATTGAGAGTTCTAGAGCAAAAGGCGATACGTCCTGTTGGTACTGAAAAAGAGATCCCAGTAGATGTGCGCGTGGTGGCGGCAACCAACCGTGACCTTGAACAAGAGGTAAAACAAGGACGCTTTCGAGCTGATCTTTTCTATCGTCTGAATGTACTCCGCATCGATGTAAAACCACTAAGAGAGCGTAAACAAGATATCCAAGACTTGGTGCCTTTCTTTACCCGAATCCTAGCTAAAGAGCTTGGTATAGAAGAGCCAAAATGGGCGCATCAAGATATACAGGCACTAATGGGATACAACTGGCCCGGTAATATTCGTGAGCTTCGAAATCTTATTGAGCGCAGTATTTTGCTAAGACAATCGCCCGCGAGTCAGCTTCTCGGTATTGAAGTGGCGCAGCCGATTTCTGTTGATACACCCGAGTTAGGTGAAGAAGGGTATCCTCTGGAGTGGTCTCTAAAAGAGGTGGAAAAGGCGCACATACTGTCTGTGGTTGAAAAGCATCAAGGCAATAAATCTGCCGCGGCAAGGGATCTTGGCGTTGCTCGTAAAACTCTAGAACGTAAGTTCAAAGAGTGGGGCAATGAGAGCTATCCATGCGTCTAATGGTTAAGTGGGCGCAAAAATGGCGCCGCCGATTCCAAACCATGGTGCGCTATCGGTTAATGTTCTTAACCTCAGCGCCTATTTTCTTGACCCTGATAGCCCTTATCGGCATCACTATCTATTGGTCTATTCAATACACTTGGCAGAACGCGCTTCATGATGTTTCCGAGCGTTTAGAGCAGGCCAAAAACACGCTAGTTCAAGAACAAACGATGCAGCAGCAACAGTTGGATGCGCTGGCAAACTCTTATCAGTTCAGAGATAAACTACAAAGCCAAGAGTTAGATTCTTGGCTAAAAAGTGAAAAGCTCAGTCACCATTGGGACTTCATTAGCTTTAAAGATAAGCCACGCGATTCAGGAGCCAGCCTAGAGGTTTTGTTAGCGAGCGAGCTATCTGAAAAGCTAAAGCAAAAAGCGATCGTTCCAATCAAGGGAGAAGATGGCATAGAGAGCCGAGCTCTGTCTTTGGTTAGCCATGTTCGAGTAGAAGACCAAAACGGTAAATTTCTGGGAACCTTAACCGCTGGTCGCCTAATCAATAACAATGATCAGCTAGTGGATAGCATTCGCGATCGCATCTACCCGAAGATCAAGGAAGTGCCGTCGTTAAAGGGCACAGTGACGCTATTCTTGGATGACTTGCGAGTGGCGAGTAATGTTCCTCTCAATCAAAGCCGCGCTGTAGGTACCTTTGTTTCAGACAAGGTAAGAAAGCAGGTGCTTCTTTCTGGCAATACTTGGTCGGATCTCGCAACCATTAATGACACTTGGTATATCAGCGCTTATCTTCCCCTTAAAAATGGGCAAGATGAAACCATAGGTATGCTCTACACCGGCTATCGAATGAAGCCATTTCTCGCCACCTACCTGACCAATATCGTCGAAGTAGCGGTGATCACTGTGCTAATTCTCGCCCTTTCCGGTATTGCCGTTTATCGAGGCTCTCGTGACTTGTTTGCGCCGTTTGAACGCATTCATCGCGTGGTGCGCTTGGTTCAGATTGGTAAGCCGACCCGAATTGGTGATCTTGGCCTTAATGAAGACCATGAACTGGCTCAGCTTGCGCGTCAGTTCGACAATATGCTCGACAGCCTAGAGGCGAGCCATCAAGAGCTTCAACAAGCTGCGCATAGTCTTGAAGATAAGGTTGAGCGAAGAACTCAAAGTCTGCATGAGAAAACTCAGCAGCTAGAGCACCACATCAAGCTGTTAAATCAGACCCGAGATAAGTTGGTGGTGAGTGAGAAGCTGGCCGCTCTTGGGGAGCTAACTGCAGGTATTGCCCACGAGATAAATAACCCTGTAGCTGTGATTCTGGGCAACATTGAGCTTATCAAGCTTGAGTTAAGCATGGCAGGAGCCGAGCTTGAAGTGGACGAGGAAGTGGCCACCATCATAGCTCAGATAGACCGCATCCGAAATATCACGCACAGCCTGCTTCAATACAGCCGTCAGGGCGGTATCCAAGATGAAGTGACTTGGCAATATGTAAACCCCATCATCGAAGAGAGCGTGGTATTGGTCAAAACCGGCGACAAAAAACGCGGTATTGAGTTTATCACAAACCTCAAAGCGAGAAGCTCAGTTGAAATTAATCGCAATCAACTGTTGCAGGTGCTAGTGAATCTTCAAATGAACGCCGTGCACGCCATGGATAGCAGAGGCAAGCTCATCATAGAGAGTGAAGACTGGTTAGAGCATGGCGAGACACAAGGCGCTCTTATCCGTGTTATCGATGAGGGTTGCGGTATCGCACCTGCCAGATTGGCACGTATCTTTGACCCGTTTTATACCACTAAACGTCAGGGTACTGGTCTTGGACTATCCCTGTCGCAAAGTTTGCTCAGTCAGGTTGGGGGAGAGTTGTTAGCAGAGTCGGTAGAAGGAAAGGGAAGCACCTTTACTATAGTGCTTCCTCGAGTGGCGCAACCTCAGTTGCAGGTGGCAAATCTTTAATTCTGCTCTGTGTCGGCACCCTTCACATCAAATAGGATCTTGTCCGCTCCGGTAAAGGCTTGGAATCTCAAGCCTTTCGCGCGAGCAATAGTAGTAATGCCAAACTGCTTAGCAAGATCTAGCCCCATCTGGGTAACACCAGAGCGAGACAAGAGCACTGGAATACCCATCTGCGCAACCTTGATCACCATCTCTGATGTCAGGCGGCCCGTGGTATAGAAAATCTTATCCTCGCCACTGTCTTGGTTAAGCCACATCTCTCCGGCTAGCGTATCCACCGCATTGTGCCTGCCCACATCTTCCACAAATGACAGCACCTCGTCGCCTTTGCACACCGCACAGCCATGTACAGCGCCGGCTTTTTTATAGGTGTCATTGTAATGGGTGAGCGCTTCTAGAGTGGCGTAGATCTCGGATTGCTTGAGAGGTACCTGTGGAACCTGATAATTCTCCAATTGCTTCATCACGTTGCCGTACATGGTGCCTTGACCACAGCCGGAGGTAACGGTTTTTTTCTTAAGTGCCCCTTCGATATGGTCGATGTTTTCCTTAGTGATAACCGCCGCTGAACTGGTTTCCCAATCGATGATAAGGGATTCAATAGCGTCCGGATCTGAGATAAAGCCTTGGTTCTTTAGATAACCTAGTACCAAAGATTCAGGTCTAGAGCCAAGAGTCATCAGGGTCACCACCTCTTTCCAGTTAAGCATAACGGTAAGAGGTCTCTCACAGGCGATCTGTTTGACCAGTTTCTCGCCATACTCGTCGAATACCTCTACCTCTATGGTTTGCATCGGATTTTCACTGGTTTTAATAATACTTGGATGGGCCACTTGTTTGCCTTATTGCTGAGTGTCATTGATTTAAGTAAAGCAAATCTCGTTCCACAAAGCTTGGGCTTAGGCACTAAACTTAGAGTTGGCGCGTTAATTGCAAACCTTTGAATAGACATTCGTTTGAAAACTGAACATGAGGCTTTCTTTGAGCGATAAAGTAGTAAAAGACCAAACCCGGTGGACCTTAGGTTGTGGGCTAGAGCTAAAGGCCGTAGCTGGCAACAAATGGGGTCTATCTCAATGGCACCTGGATGGCTTCGAATTGCATCCTGAAGCAAGTGCTGATTTCTTAATGACGCTTGAGCTGTTTCGCGATGAGCGTACAGACTATCGATTTAACCTAAGCTCGCAACAACCCAAGCTGTTTGTTGTTCTGGATATATTGCAAAGCCTAGAAGAGCCAAACCTAGTGGCTATCAGCGCTTCACAAAGCCTTGCTGGTCAATATATGGATGGAGATTACCTAGTGCTGTCTGCGGATATGCCTGTGGCGATCCAAGCTTGGATGGAGGCCTTTATTGGCCGTAATGGCGAGCTTCTTGAAGAGCGTCGTAAGAAGCGTAAAGGAGCGGGGCGTTCAAGTGGCCAGTGAGTTTTTAAATAGATGGTCTCGTCGCAAGCTAAATCCTGAGACCGAAGTTGAAGAGCCAGCTCAAGAGTCGGTTCAAGAGCTAGCGCAAGAGGCTGCAGTTGAAGAGCCGACGGCAGAGCCCTTGGCTGATGAATCAGAAGTAGCGGAAGATATTGAGGACGAAGAGAAGTACAAGGATCTCAGTGTGGCTGAACTCCTTACTACTACGGCCGCGGCCTCAGTGAAGAAAGCCGCCCTGCGTAAGCTGTTTCTAAGTGGTGAGTTCAGTGCCGTAGATAATCTTAACGATTATGACCATGACTATGCCTCAGTGGGTAAGCTTGGCGCCGAGGTGGCTGAAAAGCTTCGAGATTGGGTGAAAGATGTCGAAGAAGAGCCTGAAGAGATCACCACCGAACATGAGGTGGTTGAAGAGCATGAACCTCTCGAAGCTGAAGAGAAAGAACAGCAGGAGAGTGTTGAAATCGCAGCTGAACAGGAAAGCGATGAACCAGGTGAGTCAGAGGGTGAGACAAAATATCCCACATAAAAACAAGGGACAATTTGACTCAGGTGCTATGTTTATAGGTGGGACAAATTGTCTCGCCTACACTTTTTAGAGCTTTCTCAGGCCTCACTCAGGCCTAATGCCTTGTAATTTAAGACATATTAAAAAGTTGGAACAGTAATTGCTTTAATAACCTGAAGCGACGCTGAAGTCGCTAATATGGATTGAATAGATGCTGAAACAACAACTAAAACAAGCAGATACTGAAAACGGTCGCGCACGCCTGTACGCACTGGAGAATACGGTTGAGCTCACTAACCTGATCCCACCAACCGTTTCTTATGAAAGTCTAGGGAATGCCCTTGTGGTAGGCCCCACCTCTATTATTGGCTCTTTGGCAAGCCAACTGTCAGATATGACTACGGTTACTCTACTTTCTACCGATGGTGAGAAAGATGAGGCACTGTCTCTTTATTTCACCTCTAAGGTGGCTATCTCTGGCTTTTTGGGAAGCTTTCAAGTACTCATCCAAAATCAGTGTGAGACGATAAACCTATCTAAGGTTGCGATAAACCAAGAGCACTTCGATGTGATTTTGGATATGACCCTTGATGGCTGTATGCGTGAAGAAGTCCCAGTACCAGGTTATTACCCAGTAGGGCGCGGGCACCCGAAACTTGCCGATGCCCTAGAAGAGATCCCAACTCTGAAAGGCACCTTTGATAAGCCGAAGTTCTTCCGTCTAAATAACGATATCTGTGCACACAGCTCACGCGGTCTAAAAGGGTGTGAGCGCTGCGTCGATGCCTGCCCTGCTGGGGCTCTTGAGAGTATCGGTACAGACAAAACCGGCTATAAGATAGAGATAAACCCTTATCTTTGCCAAGGGGTAGGTACCTGTGCTACCGCTTGTCCTACTGAAGCGATTCATTACGCTTTGCCAACACCTCAAGAAACACAAAAGTTTATTGAGCGCACACTGGCCAACTACTTCAAAGCCGGTGGTGTTGAGCCAATCATCTTGGTGTGCAGTAAGCCACACGAACAGTACAACATGATGGCGCTGCAAGCTCTGCCTGAGAACGTGATTCCGATAGAGGTAGAAGACCTGCCTTCGATCGGTATCGATACCTGGTTTGCAGCCCTAGTGAACGGTGCCACTCAGGTGATGTTTGCGGCTAGCCAGCGCATGCCAGAGACCATTATTCGCGTGCTGACTGCAGAGGTGGCGCAAGCTCAGACCCTGCTTGAACAGCTTAGTCTGAATAAATCGACCATAGAGATCTTATACCTAGAGTCTCTTCGCCAAGGACCACCTGAGCTTATCACTCAAGACCTGGGCCTACGCCTTGGTGACATGCAGGGCAATAAGCGTGAGCGTTTGTTTGCCTCACTCGATGCACTGGCTCAGCAATACCCGATCGATACGCCGGTCACTACCTTGCCAGAGGGGGCGCCGTTTGGTGAGGTGAAGTGCGATACCGACAAATGCACGCTATGCATGAGCTGTGTGGCGGTGTGTCCAACACGAGCACTTCACCACCATGATGGTGACGTTCCAAACCTGAGCTTCGTTGAACAAGATTGCGTGCAGTGCGGTATGTGCGAAAAAGCCTGCCCTGAGAATGCACTGTCTATCCAGGCTCGATTCAACTGGGATCAAGAAAGCAGGCAAGCCCCACAAACGCTTCATCAAGAACAGCCGGCTCTTTGCCTACGTTGTCAGAAGCCATTTGCACCTCAGTCTATGGTGAACATGCTACAGGATAAGTTACGCGGTCACTCTCATTTCTCTGATGAAACCTCTCTACGCCGCATCGCCATGTGTGAAGACTGTCGAGTGATCGATATGTTTGAGTCCATGGCCGATGACCCAACCCAGCAACTCAAATATTAAGGGCAGCACTTTGGAAGAACAAACTAGGCTTCGATGCGACATCTACTTGGTACTGGCGAGTCTATTTCGTGGTGCGCCATCGGATGATGCGCTTAAGTTTCTGGCTACGTTAGAAACCGAGCAAGAGAGCAGTGAAATGCAGTCTGCTTGGCAGGCGTTGGCTGTTGCTGCGCAGAGTGCTGACCCGATAGCACTTGAGGATGAATATCAAGAGCTGTTTATTGGCGTAGGTCGAGGCGAAGTCGTGCCATTTGGTTCATGGCATCAGATGGGTTCTCTTATGGATAAGCCGTTAGCCTATGTCCGTCAAGACCTCGATAGGTTGGGCTTTGAGCGTGAAGAGAGCGTTAAAGAGCCAGAGGATCATATCGCTGCTCTGTCTGAGGTGATGGCCATGCTACTACCAGACTCAGAACAAGAGGCTCAAGCCTTCTTTAACAGACACATAGCGCCATGGTTCAACGACCTAGAAAAGCAGATCCGCGAGGCCAAAAGTGCCGACTTTTACGTGAATGTCGCCAAGCTTATGACGACATTCTTTGAAATAGAGAGGGTGCGATTTAGCGATAAGCACGCATCCAACCTAAGCTTAAACACAATTAACGTGAAAAATGTCACTGATTCTATCAAGTGATAAAAAATAAACGCGAGAAGGTTCAACCTTCAAGATGCCGAAAGGTAAAGGAAGCAAACATGAAAGATAGGAACGACGTGAACACCAGTCGTCGCAGTCTGCTCAAAGGCATAACCACTGCCGCTGTAGCAACTACGATCGCCGCTGGGACTACAAAAGTAGCTAACGCCGCTACCGGTGAGACGCCAAGTGTCAAAAAAGACAAGAAAGGCTATCACGAAACCCAACATATTCGTGATTACTACGATACGTTGTAAGGAGCTGTGACATGAAATTAGTGAAACGTTCCGAGAGCGTCAGCAAGAATCAAAATGGGCTCGGTGTCTCCCGCCGTTCCTTTATGAAAAACACCTCTTTAGCTGCTGGTGGTGCTATGGTTGGGGCAGGTTTGTTTGCTCCTAGCATGATGCGGAAAGCGGAAGCAAAGTCTGTCGATCCAGATGCGAAGACCGAAGTAAAACGTACCATCTGTTCCCACTGTTCTGTAGGTTGCGGCATTTACGCCGAAGTACAAAATGGCGTGTGGACAGGGCAAGAGCCAGCGTTTGACCACCCATTTAATGCCGGTGGCCACTGTGCAAAAGGTGCGGCTTTGCGTGAACACGGCCACGGTGAACGTCGTCTGAAGTACCCGATGAAGCTTGAAGGCGGCAAGTGGAAGAAGCTTAGCTGGGATCAGGCTATTGAAGAGATAGGCAGTAAGTGTTTGGAGATCCGTGAGCAATCCGGTCCAGACTCGGTCTATTTCCTAGGTAGTGCGAAGCACAACAATGAACAAGCTTATATGTTCAGAAAGATGGCTTCTCTTTGGGGTACCAACAACGTTGACCACCAAGCGCGTATCTGTCACTCCACAACCGTAGCCGGTGTAGCAAACACCTGGGGCTATGGTGCGATGACTAACTCCTTTAATGACATGCACAACTGTAAGTCGATGCTGTTCATTGGGTCTAACCCAGCGGAAGCTCACCCAGTTGCCATGCAGCACATTCTGATCGCGAAAGAGAAGAACAATTGTAAGATTGTGGTGGCGGACCCGCGTCGTACACGTACGGCGGCTAAGTCTGATCACTATGTTTCACTTCGCCCAGGTACAGACGTTAGCTTTATCTGGGGTCTTCTATGGCACGTATTTAAAAACAACTGGGAAGATAAAGAATTTATCCGCCAGCGTGTTTACGGCATGGACGAAATCAAAGCCGAAGTGGCGAAATGGAACCCAGAAGAGGTTGAGCGCGTTACCGGTGTGAGTGAAGCGGACGTGTATAAAACGGCGAAACTGCTTTCTGAAAACCGTCCTGGATGTATCGTTTGGTGTATGGGTGGCACTCAGCACACCACAGGTAACAACAACACCCGCGCATACTGCGTACTTGAACTTGCTCTAGGTAACATTGGTAAATCTGGCGGCGGTGCAAACATCTTCCGTGGTCACGATAACGTACAAGGTGCAACTGACCTTGGCGTGCTATCTCACACCCTACCTGGCTATTATGGCCTAGCAGATGGTTCGTGGGCGCACTGGGCACGTGTTTGGGATCTGGAGTTTGATTGGGTTAAGAATCGCTTCGATCAGACCGAGTACAACGGCAAGAAACCGATGAATAACATGGGTATTCCTGTGTCACGTTGGGTAGATGGCGTACTTGAAGACAAGACCAAAATTGAGCAGAACGATAATATCCGTGCCATGTTCTACTGGGGCCACGCAGTAAACTCTCAGACCCGTGGTCCTGAGATGAAAAAAGCTATGGCTAAGCTGGATATGATGGTTATCGTAGACCCATATCCAACTCATGCAGCGGTTATGAATGACCGTACTGATGGCATCTACCTACTACCTGCAACCACTCAGTTTGAAACAACCGGTAGTGTGACTGCATCTAATCGCTCACTACAGTGGCGTGACAAAGTCGTTGAGCCTTTGTTCGAGTCTAAACCTGACCATGAGATCATGTATCTTCTTAGCCAGAAACTCGGCATTTCTGAGCAGTTATTCAAGAACATTGAAATCAAAGGCAACGAGCCTGTTATCGAAGACATCACCCGAGAATTTAACAAGGGTATGTGGACTATCGGTTATACAGGTCAAAGCCCTGAACGCTTGAAAGAGCACCAGCGAAACTGGCATACCTTCCACAAAACTTCACTCGTTGGTGAGGGTGGTCCTGCAAGCGGTGAGACCTACGGTCTGCCTTGGCCTTGCTGGGGCAACGCTGAGATGAAGCACCCGGGAACACACATCCTTTATGATACCTCGAAGCCTGTTGCTGAGGGTGGCGGTAACTTCCGAGCTCGCTTCGGTGTGGAGCATGAAGGTGAGAACATCCTAGCGGTAGACAGCTTCTCGAAAGGTTCTGAAATCGAGGACGGCTATCCAGAATTTACCGATAAGATGCTAAAAGCGCTTGGTTGGTGGGATGATCTAACCGCAGAAGAGAAAACTGCAGCAGAGGGTAAAAACTGGAAGACTGACCTTTCTGGTGGTATCCAGCGTGTGGCTATTGCCCACGGTTGTATCCCATTTGGTAACGCAAAAGCGCGTGCTATCGTTTGGACCTTCCCAGACCGAGTGCCACTTCACCGTGAGCCACTGTATACACCTCGTCGCGACTTGGTTGCGGACTATCCGACTTGGAATGACTCTAAAGCAATCTATCGTCTGCCAACTCTTTATAAGTCTATCCAAGACCAAGATAAATCGGCTGAATATCCAATCGTTCTGACCTCAGGTCGTCTGGTTGAGTATGAGGGCGGTGGTGAAGAGACACGTTCAAACCCATGGCTAGCGGAACTTCAACAAGAGATGTTTGTTGAGGTGAACCCAGCAGATGCGAATGACCTTGGCTTTAAAGATGGCGAAGAAGTTTGGGTAGAGGGTGCAGAGAAAGGACGCATTAAGGTGAAAGCTATGGTGACACGTCGCGTGAAGCCTGGCATGGCCTTTATTCCGTTCCACTTCGGCGGTAAGTTCGAGGGTGAAGACCTTCGTCATAAATACCCAGAAGGTACCGACCCTTATGTCATTGGTGAGGCGGCTAACACGGCAACCACCTATGGTTACGACCCTGTCACTCAGATGCAGGAATCGAAAGTGACACTTTGTAATATTCGTAAGGCGTAAGGAAACATCACTATGGCAAGAATGAAATTTCTATGTGACACCAAGCGCTGCATCGAATGTAACGGCTGTGTCACGGCATGTAAAAACGAAAACGACGATGCCCTTGAGTGGGGCATACAACGTCGTCGTGTAGTAACTCTAAATGATGGTGAACCAGGTGAGAACTCTATCTCGGTAGCTTGTATGCACTGCTCGGATGCACCGTGTCAGGCGGTATGTCCAACAGACTGCTTCGAGCAAACCGAGGATGGCATAGTAAGACACAACAAAGACCTATGTATCGGTTGTGGCTACTGCTTGTTTGCTTGCCCATTCGGTGCACCTCAGTTCCCTAAACAGTCAGCGTTTGCTGAGCGCGGTAAGATGGACAAATGTACTTTCTGTGCTGGTGGCCCTGAGACCGAACCAGGTTCTGCTGAGGAGCGCGCAAAATACGGTGCCAACCGTATTGCGGAAGGCAAACTTCCGATGTGTGCTGAGCTTTGTTCGACTAAGGCACTGCTTGCAGGTGATGCAGCAACTATCTCGGATATCTTCCGTAATCGTGTTGTTCATCGTGGCGCTAAGGAAGCGGGTTGGAGTAACGGCGAAGACCTATCTTACGACGCAACTAAGAGCTGATGCTGGAGAGAGATATGGTTAAGGGTATAAAACACATGTCTCGTGGATTGCTGTCGATAATGGCAGCTATCCTGCTCTTGTTCTCTACCTTCTCTATGGCCTCTGAAGAAGCACCTAAGGGTGCTTCAAATACGGCGCAGAAAGAGATGGTTCAGCTTGCTGGCGCGGATTACTGGCGAGCTGTAAAGGGTGGCGTTGAGGGTACAACCACATCCCGCTCGGCTGAGCATGGGGTGCTTATTAGTACTCCGGGTGAGACTTGGTACATCCTAAAAGAGAAATGGATGTCACCAGCAGGTGCGGTAGCTATCTTCGGCAGTATCTTTATGGTGGTGGCTTTCTATCTGATCGTTGGTCCATTGAAGCTGAGCAAGGCAAGAACGGGCCGCACTATGACTCGCTGGACTCGTTGGGATAGGGCACTTCACTGGAGTATGGCTTTTACCTTCCTAACATTAGCCTTCAGTGGTTTGATGCTGGTATATGGTAAGCACTTCTTGAAGCCTTATGTTCCAACCGATCTATGGGGCTTTGTGATCTGGTTAGCTAAGCAGTATCACAACTATGTGGGGCCATTGTTTGGCATCTTGGTAGTTTTGGTGCTTCTAAAATGGTGGCGCAAATCTATCTTCCGCAAGGTGGATTTCCAGTGGTTTATGAAGCTCGGCGGTATGGTAGGCAAGCATAAAGGCAGCCATCCATCAGCAGAGTTTTCAAACGGTGGTGAGAAAGCGCTATTTTGGCTACTGGTTGTGTTTGGAGCTATTGCTGCGGCAAGTGGATTGGTGTTGGACTTCCCGATCTTCGACCAAACAAGGCGAGATATGGAACTTGCCAACCTAGTTCATGGTATCTCGGCGCTGATCCTTATCTGTGGCTTCGTGTTCCACATCTACATCGGCCTATTTGGTATGGAAGGGGCGCTTGAAGGCATGGTAACCGGTGAGGTAGATGAGACCTGGGCTAAAGAGCACCACGACCTGTGGTACGAAGAGATGAAAGCCAAAGAAGCAAATGGAGAGCTGGATTCAGCTCAAAATGCTAAGCAAGATGATGTAAAAGGAGCGACAGCAAATGAACAAACCTCATAACGGGATTTGGGTTGCTTACATCTTGAGTATCTTTACTCCTTTCACCTGCCTGATCTCAGGTGTGATAGCGATAGTGTACGCAGGCTATCGCTTGGATAAGGGGGAAGACTCAGAGGTAGTCGCTTCTCATTACTACGGCTTGATTCGAACCTTCTTTTTGAATCTAACCTTCTTTGTGGTCCTTATCGTAACGGTAGCAACCTCAAACGGTCTGCTGAAAGGGGTGAACGATTACTGGTACAAAAACACCATGATCGACAACATCGCTTATGCAATTCCTTTCGTGGGTGGCTTCATTGCCTTTGTAGCTATCGTGTTTTGGATTATTCGCATGGTGAAAGGAATGCAAGATTTGAAGAACAACATTCCACATACACCAACTATAGGTCCTGTGCTTTACAAAAGACGCAGTGCTTAGCTGAAAGATATATAAGTCACAAAGGAGCTCAATTGAGCTCCTTTTTTATTGATTACTGCAATCATGGGTAGTTACTGGCAACTAGCAGTTGTTGATATCTTGGCTCTGCAACCAATAACACTCCACCGTCGGTGAAATAGTCCGACTTTTTGTTCTCCTGATTGGGTGGCAACAGCGCCATGATCTGAGTACTGTACTTATCAGATTGCACACTAACTTGGCTGGCAAGCTTGTCACGTTCCATATCTACGTCAGAATCGACTTGATGCAGTAGGGTAATGATGCCCGAATAGTGAGCTATTTTTAATCCATCATCGTAGCTTAGCGCACCAAGCCAAACGCGTTTCTGCGTAGCCCGATCGATGCCAGCACTCCACCAACGGATATGTGAGCGCTTGAGTAATGAACCTGGCTGTTGAAATGCCATTAGTTGTGGCTCACCTTGCCAGAACAGATCCGATACTGGAGGTATTTTCCCTCTTATCAGAGCAATATAGTCGCTCAGCTCTAAATCGTGGCGTGAGAATGTCTGGTTCTCCTGCCACCCTAAGTCCTGCATCAAAGCCTGTGGTGATTCTCCTAGATAGACGACGTTGATCATTTGAGCCTTATAGACCTGTGAGCGCCCTGGATAAGCCTGCATCTCTAGCTCTGAGATAGAAACCGATTGATTCTGCAAATTGGCTTTGTCCAAGTTATCATCTGAATTCTGGAAAAAATGGATGTAGTTCATCAGCCCCAGACAGAGAAGAGCGAATACTGGGATCAGATACGCTCTTCTGCGGCGACAAAACCGTGCGATGACGGCACTAACTAAAACAAACAATCCAACCAATGTGATTGCTAAGGTGTGCTCATCAACAAACAGCGCTAGCGATTGCCCCATAGGTAGTACATCTATTCCTAAGCTCACACCTGATGCCAGCAAATAGCCCATAACGACAAACTGGCCGACGCCTAATAGTAATCCCACAGTGGAGCAGGCGGTGAATCTAAGCCAAGAAACCTTGGCTGTCCCTGATAAGCAAGGCACGAACCAAGAAACAGGGCCGAGGAGGCGAGAGAAAAGCATCACTTTTATGCCGTGTTTCTGCATCAGAAGTCTCGCTCTGGCAAAGGAGCGACGGGTTTTGGGGCGTTTGTTAGTGACGATGCTTAGTAAGCGCTTTCCTGAGCGGCGACCAATCCAGTAACTGCTCTGGTCGCCAATCCAGCCTCCAAGTAAAACCGCAGCTACCCCCCAGATGGCACCTTGGTAGAGTTGATAGCCGGCAGCTAACAAGAAAGGCTCACCGGGCACGAACAGATTTGGCCCGATCAAAGAGTCCAAAAGAGAGCCGAAAAACAGTCCTAGTTCATTCAACATAACATCGCCTGTGTTTATCAGGCTTGATTATTGTAGTGACTAAATGGGTAGCGAATCTCTTGATTACGCATCTCACCAATGAACAAACGACGCAGATTTGCTCGTAGGTAGGTCAACCCAGTTCTCACCATGCCATCTTGGTCTAGGCGACGAGAATCAAACTCGAAAGTGATAGGCAGCAAACGATAGCGCCAGGTTTTTGATGCTCGGTTAACGTAGTCGCAATCCTCACACAAGGTGATATTTTCATCGAAGCCACTGATGCGTTCGTGCACGGTTTTGGTTGAAAAGATGCAGGCGCCAACAGCGGTTGGGAAGGCATATTGTGTGGCAAACAGCCCTAGATTGAATAGACCATAGCCGAGCTTATGCATAAGTGGTAACCCGTTTGCGCCCATGTAAACGCCAGCCACTTCTAGCTTTGTATGTTCAAGCTTGTGCAGGGCTCGGCTTAGGAAGTCTGGAGAGAGTCGCACATCCGCATCTAGAAACAGCAAGCGTTCATATTGTGCGTGTTTAGCACCAGTGTTACGGCCAAGGCTGACACCCCTAGCATCCATCTTGTGCACGGTGAGCTCTGGCAGTTGGCTTTGATAGCCAAGTGCAATCTCACAGGTGTCATCTTCACTTTGCGAATCCACAAGGATCACTTCAAACCCTTGATGGGTCTGATTGCTTAGATCCTCAAGCAGTCGACCTATGCGCTCAGCTTCGTTTAGTGTTATTACGACAATGCTAACTTTTTCCATCTTCAGTTCCACTCTTACATATGTGTCAGAGCGGGATGCTCTGAACTTTGTAGGAGCAATATAGCTCGGGTACTTAAACTCAAAATGGACGGGAAATTAAACTAATTTAATCTTGTTAATAGTCTGAGGTTTGTGTTTTTCAGGCTCGACTTTTTTACCCCAGCTCCATCATTAGAGGGGCGGATTAAAAACAAAAAAGGCTCACCCGAGGGTGAGCCTTTCAATATCATCAGAGATTGAGGTTAAGCGTTCGCTTCTTGTAGCGCTTCTTTCTCTTTCTTCTTGCCTAGAATGCGAGAAGTGATAGTACCTGCTGTCATTGCACCTGATACGTTAAGGGCAGTACGCGCCATATCGATCAGAGGCTCGATTGAGATAAGTAGAGCAGCAATTGTTACTGGTAGGCCCATCGCTGGAAGCACGATAAGTGCTGCAAAGGTTGCGCCGCCACCTACGCCTGCGATACCGAACGAGCTGATAGTGATGATTGCTACTAGAGAAATAATGAAGTTAAAGCTTAGTGGGTCGATGCCAACTGCTGGCGCTACCATTACCGCTAGCATTGCAGGGTAGATACCCGCACAGCCGTTTTGACCGATTGTCGCACCAAATGATGCTGAAAGGTTAGCAATCGCTGGTGGCACTTTAAGCTTGTTGATTTGAGTTTCAACGTTAAGTGGAATGGTTGCTGCCGAGCTACGAGAGGTAAACGCAAACGTCAACACAGGCCAAATCTTTTTGAAGTATTCGGTTGGGCTCATGCCTACGAGAGACACCAAGAAGCCGTGTACTAGGAACATCAGACCGATTGCCACATAAGAAGCAACGATGAAACCAAGTAGGTTTAGGATGTCAGAGGCACTTGAAGTTGCCACTACTTTCGCCATAAGAGCTGCGATGCCATATGGCGTTAGCGCCATGATCATCTTAACTAGACGCATTACAGTAGATTGAGCGACTTCTACAAAAGTAGTGATTGGTTGAGTCAGCTCTTCTTTTTCTACCATTACTTTGCGCGCAGCGATGCCGATAAGCACAGAGAAGATAACCACTGCGATGATAGATGTAGAGCGGTTACCCGTCATATCCGCAAATGGGTTAGTAGGAATAAAGCTCACTAGCATCTGAGGAATAGTCAGGTCCGCAACACGGCCTGCACGGCTTTCAAGTACTGCAATTCGCGCTGTTTCACGAGCACCTTCAGTTAAGCCCTCTGCAGTTAGACCAAATACATGGGTAACGCCGATACCGATAAGTGCTGAAATTGCGGTAGTGAAAAGAAGCACACCAATGGTTAGGCCACTGATTTTGCCTAGAGAGCCTGACTTGTCTAGCTTAACGACCGCTGAGATCATCGACACCATAACCAGTGGCATGATGATCATCTTCAATAGGCCAACGTAGCCACTACCCACCACTTTAACCCAATCTAGAGTTTGAGCGATGGCGGCATTTCCTTCACCGTAGATAAGTTGTAGAGCAAGACCAAAGCCACTACCGGTTACAAGACCGATAAGTACTAGGCGAGAAAGGGTGTTCTGTTTTTGTTGTTGTGAAAATAAGAAATAGAGTATGCCAACGAATACCGTTAGGTTGGCAATAACCGCAACTGACATGTGTAATCCTTTAACCTAATTGTCTGAAAGTATGAATAAAAAAAGTAAGAGAACTAGGTTAGCGATTTTTCAAATTTGCGGTTAGTTGAAATCGTCATATCATATAATCAGAATGATGTTCTACTTGCCGGTTATCTCTGGTTGATAGGCATAGTGGGTGCCTCTTTGTTCGTTTTCCATCAGATATTTGAGCATATAGAGGGCGATATCTCGGGCATGAATAGGTCGATATTTTTCCAGTGGCCCAATCATTAAAGGTGACAGAGGGTTTAGGATCATCTGCACCAATTTTTCATCGGCTCGCGTTTTTACTTTTCGTCCTACCAGAGGACCAGGACGCACGAACAGGAGATTGGTAAAACCGAGCGCTTGTACATCGCGCTCCATTTCTCCTTTGCATTTAAGGTAATGAGAGGGAGATGAAGGGTTAGCCCCGATACTCGACACCACAGCAAGTTTGGTCACGCCTATCTCTTTCATCTGCTTGGCAACGTGAAGGACTAAGTCGTGGTCAATCTTATATAAAGCCTCATTACTGCCGGCCTGTTTTTTAGTGCTGCCCAAACAAATCATTCCGATATTGCAGTAGATGTCGAGATCGATATCTAGGTTTTCCGAGATTAACTCCAGCACACAGGAATGCGTACTGGAGGTTCGCCGAGTAATGCTGTAGATGCCTTCAAATTGGTCAGATTGCAGGCTGGCAATCTCTAAAGCGTGACCGCCGATCAAGCCTGTGGCTCCAGCAATGATGAGATTTTGTTTTTTGTTTTCCATCGCTATATCATCAACCCAATCAGATAGTTAATACTGTTCCCTTAGATATTTTAGGGTATCTGAGTGAAGCATAGCCATAACCAAGGGAGGGTTCCATGGCCGGAGTGATGTTCCATACCTCATTTTTACAAGATTCAATCAAGGACTTAGATGCAATTTCAGATGAAGTGCGTCTAGAAAACGGTGTTACGGTTAATAAGTGGCGTCGTGGGGTTATTGAGATCATTCCAAGCTCAGTCACCGAGCAGACCAAGCATATAGTGTTATCCAGTGGCGTGCATGGCAATGAGACCGCACCGATTGAGATGGTCGATCAAATTGCGACCGAGATACTTGCGCAGAAGTGGCAACCTGAATGCCGTATCCTACTTATCATTGCCCATTTCGAGTCTATGGCCATAGAGAAGCGCTTCGTTGAGACCAACCTTAACCGACTTTTTGCCGATAAAGACTACCCAGCCTCACAAGAGTTGGTAATTGCTAAGAAGCTTAAACAGGATGTTGCGCGATTCTTCGAAGGTACCAAGCAAGAGAATCGTTGGCATTTGGATCTGCACTGTTCTATTCGCAGCTCTATACATTACACCTTTGCGATAAGCCCGCAGTCTGATCATAAAACTCGATCGCCAGAACTGATTGAGTTCCTCGAAAAGTCTGGCATCGAAGCCGTGCTGCTTTCGGAAGAGGCATCTAGCACTTTCAGTTGGTTGAGCTCGTCAAAGTATGGTGCTCAGGCATTAACCCTTGAATTAGGGCAGGTGGCTAAATTTGGTCACAATGACATGAATAGATTAGCCCAGTTCAACCAAACCCTAATCGAGCTGTTGCAAGGAAAGAGTCTTTCGCAGACTGGAAGTTTAAAGGCGTATCAAGTAGCAAACTCTATCTATCGTCAGAATGAAGCGTTTGAGTTTTTCTTCGAAGCCAAGCTGCCAAATTTCTCGTCATTTGAGTTAGGCGCTGAGCTAGGTCGGGATGGGGAAGAGCTCCTCACCATGCCAGTAGAGAGCGGTGCGATAGTCTTTCCAAACCCGGGTGTTGAGCTAAAGCAGAGAGCGGCACTTATTGTTAAGCCCTGTCAGCCAGAGTTTGTAGACGGCAATTGGAGCTACTAGTCAAAGAAAAGCCACCTTTGAAGGTGGCTTTATTGTTATCCGTCTTGTTTTTTTAGAAACTCATCTAGCATCTGCATACTTTGCTCAAAGTAGGGGTTGAAGCTGGTTCGTGCACGAACCGTGTTTTCATCGCCATCGCCCCAAGCGGCAAACCAGACTTGATTGGCATCGACCTCAGAGCAATCTTCGGGTGTACCCTCAGGCTGATCTCTAAAGCAAAGGCGAACCTCACCATCGCGTTTATAAACCGGGTTGTCCGGTGAATACATGACAGAGATGTGTGACGCACTCACAATCTGTTCTTCAGGTAAGTCCATTTTGAACTTGGTGATGCGGCTGTCGGCAAGGGCGTTGTCGCCATACCAGATCATCACATTGTCTTGATTGGTAAATTGCTCGCTCAGCTGACTGGCGGCATATTGCGAATCAATGGTTTCGTCTTTCTCGCTTAACATCACAAAGGTTGGTTTTTCAAACTTAGCATCTTCGATGTAATCGCGAGCTACCTGAGAGCTACGATAATAGACCGCTGCGCCATTCATATGTAGAGAGTTATAGCGGGTGTAGTTGTCCTCTTCGTCTTTTCCTGCCCAATCTACAAACCAGTTCGCATAAGGGCTTAGCTTAGCCATAGAGTCCCTTGGCATAAAAGCAGGAGAGAAGAGTAATAGGCCTTCCACCTCTGGAGTTTGATAGGCGAGTTCAGTAACTAGGTTCGCACCGGTCGAGAATCCGCCAAGCCAAACAGAATCGACTTTTTTAGAAAGCAGCTCATAGTGATGCTTCACCACACCTTGCCAATCTTTCAGCTCTGGTAGTCCAAGATCAGCGGCTCGAGTACCATGACCAGGAAGCAAGATAACGCGAACTAGGTAGCCTTGTTTGGCGAGGTTAGGAGCGATGTCTGTGTAGGAGTAGGGCGAGTCTCCAAGACCGTGTACGAGAAGGATGCCTTTGCCGTTTGGATTCTCGGGTTTTATCTCAAACGGTAATACTGCATCGAGTTCTTTTTGATGATTATCTCCGATAAACACACGATGTTTTTCAACCCAAGCCTGAGTTTCAGAAAGATAGGTATCGTAGTTGGCCTGCATATATGGCTGAAGGGACTCAGATTCCACAAATTGCGGATTTTCTGGGTCTGAAGCACAGGCCGAGAGAAGGAGTGCGATTGTAGTTATTACGACTGATTTTTCATGTCTATGCATTAATTCTATCCGGAACAAATGGCAGATACCTGAATTTATATTTCAGAGGTGAGTTTAAATTTGCATTTTTATTCTGCTGTGTGGGTTCTCTTCCATATAACCCTGGTGAATAAAAAATGAACATTGTTACAGCTTGAATACAGCGAGCTAAGTCGTTTGTTTTTAATTAGAAAAAACGACTTGCGCCACACTTTCTAAATTATAGCGATAAACGTCATCCAAGTTTCACCAATTTTCCATAATTTGAATCCATGATAGTGGTGTTTGAAATCAGCACGTTCTGTGATTATATTCACCGATCTGCACACAAATTGCTCACATGTGTGACGCAAATCCCAAAATGTAGAACAAAAATTTGGTCTATCAGAAAAGTGTGATTTGAAACCGATTAATTTCGAGCAATTAATTTAATATGCGTTTATCGGTAACAAAAAAGAGCTAAAAAGCCACATTGCCGAAATTCTTATACCAATACTTAAACAATGTTAGAGGCCCCCAAAATGACGGAACATAATAATAATTACTCGCATCTACCGAGTAATAATCTAGTGCGTAGCACTGTTGCACTAGTATTAGCAGGCGGGAAAGGTACTCGCCTGAAGGGATTAACCAAAGAGATTGCAAAGCCTGCAGTATCTTTTGGTGGTAAATATAAAATTATCGATTTTACACTTTCAAACTGTGTGAATTCAGGTATTCGTCGAGTTGGTGTCCTTACACAATTCATGGCTCATGATCTTATCGACCACCTACAAAAGGGTTGGAATTTCATGACAAACTCAGCGCTAAACGAAGGTGTTAGCATCATCCCAGCTCAGCAGCGTACAGGTGAAGCTTGGTATCGTGGTACTGCGGATGCGGTATACCAGAACCTTGATATCATCCGTAAGCAAAAAGCTCAGCAGGTGCTTATCCTAGGTGGCGACCACATCTATAAGATGGACTACTCTCGCATGCTGAACTTCCATGCTGAGAACGGTGCAGACGTAACAGTAGCTTGTATCAAAAAGCCACTAGAGCAAGCGTCTTCATTTGGTGTTATGTCTCTAAACGAGAACGGTCAAATCGTTCAATTTGATGAGAAGCCTGAGAACCCGCGTCCACATCCAAAAGATCCAAGCCAAGCGCTAGTTTCTATGGGTATTTACATCTTTAACACAGATGTACTGGACAAAGAGCTGTGTGACGCACTGAACGATCCAAACTACAACCATGACTTCGGCCACAACATCATTCCTAACCTTCTAGAGCGTTACAATGTAAGTGGTTATGTGTTTACTGAGAAAGGTCACCCTGGTCACAACGCTTACTGGCGTGATGTAGGTAACCTAGATGAGTACTACGCGGCGAACATGGATCTTCTTGCGCCAACGCCTGAACTAGATCTTTACGATCACTCTTGGCCGACTATCACTCAGCAGCAGCAACGTCCTGGTGCTAAGTTCATCTTCAACGACGAAGGTCGTCGCGGTAGCGCAGTAGATTCAGTACTTTCTGCAGGTACTATCATCTCAGGCGCTGAAGTAGAGCACTCCCTAGTGTCTTACAACTGCCGCATCGAAGAAGGCTCTAAGGTTCAAGACAGCATCCTTCTACCAGACGTACTAGTTGGTAAAGACTGTCGTCTGACTAAGGTTATCGTTGGTGAAGGCACTATCATTCCTGATGGCACTATCATCGGTGAAGACCCAGTTAAAGATGCAGAAATGTATGAAGTAACTGAGGGTGGTGTGGTTCTAGTAACAGAAGAAAACTTCCGTTAATTGCCTCAAAACTGAATATGAAAATGGAGCGCTAAGCGCTCCATTTTTTTTGCAGTTTGTTTATGGTGTTTTGATAGGCAACCCAAGCAAAGATACCTGCTAGCGTATTGCCAATGGCGGCGCCATAGAAAAGTCCTTGTATCCCACCAAAATGCGCACCTGCATAAAGACAAGGCAAGAAGAACAAAAACAGCCTTAAACTTGAGACAAGAAGAGCTCGCATCGGCTTGCCTAAAGCATTCGAAACCGACACCAGTAAGATACATACGCCAAGTGGTGCAAGACTAAACGGCACTATGATGAGGTGCATATTTAGGATCTTCTCAACATTATCTTCGGCAGTCATCAATGAAGATAGCCCGCCCGAAACGGCTAGGGTAATAAGCGCAATAACCAGCTGAGAGATAATGATAAAGGCGGTAGCGACCTTAACCAGTTTGATAATATTGTCCGCCTGCTTAGCCCCCACATAGCGGCCTATCATAGGTGGCATAGACATGGTTAGTGCTAGCACTGCAACTATGGCGAAGAATTCGTAACGACTGCCTAGGGCCCAGGCTGCAACTGCTGCTGTGCCAAAACTTGCAAGTAGCTTGGTGGAAAGCATAGCGGCCAGTGGTGGCATTAACTGGCTGGTCATGGCTGGCATCATGATATTAAACAGCGACTTGATACTCTTTATAAGATCAAGGTCCTTCCAATCAAAGCTGTAGTAGTTCTTCGGCGCGATACGATAGACAACGTAAAGTGCACCAAGGCCAAAGGCCAAGATCGTAGCCACAGCCGCGCCATGAATACCCATATCAAAATAGAAAATGAACAGTGGATCAAACGCTAGGTTCAAGATACTGGTCACCACCATCATGATACCCGGAAGCATGGTATTTCCGTTCGCTCTGCATACGCTATAAAGGAAATAAAGCACCGCGCCAACCCAAGAACTGAGAAGCCATACTATCCAATAGGTATCGATGATCGGCATAACATCGGCAGTCGCGCCAAGCATCTCTAGGAGTGGGTGGCGAATAAGGTAAAGCAGTAAACAGATAACCGCTGTTCCAACACCACCAAGTGCAAGCACTAGACCACCCAGCTGTTTGGAGTATTTCTCTTGGTTTGCACCCAGTGCGATAGAAATGACAGAGGTGGTTGCGATCCCAAGTCCCACCTGAACGCCAATGATTAATTGGCCGATAGGCAGGGTGAAGCCTTGCGCTGCCAAGGGTAAGACGCCAAGCTGTGCGATAAAGGCACTGTCTATAAGCTGAAAGCTCATTAGTGAGAGAACACCGAACACCATGGGCCAAGTCATGGTGAACAGCTCTCTACCAAGGGATATGTTTTGTGTCCTTGTCATACTTCTCTTTGAATATCGTCAGCATTAGCGCAAGACTAGTTGGCAATTCAACTAGTTGCGAGTAGTGAAAAGTAAAATTACTCGTACGCAGGAAGAAGATGGTTATTACTTAGCTTGTGCTCGTCATCAATCTTCTTAGCGAACTGTGCGATGTCATTGAACTGCTTCTTGGTCCAAACACTGCGTTCTTTCAGATAACCAGGTAGGGCGCTGAAACTCTTTTCATGTTTGGTCGCAACCAGTGTTAGGTAACCATAATCTTCCAGTTGTTCGTACTGTGCTAGTGACAATGTCACGCGATCATCACTATCACCCCAATGAGGATGGATAGTCAGGCGCGGGGTGTAATCACGTGTCTTTACTACCCATTTGTTAGGTAGACGTTTACCGCTATCCCACCATTTCTTATCTAGGTCATTCATGATTTGCTCGGTGCGTTTACCATCTTGAGCACCAAGTTCTTTTAGTTTACGCAAGAAGATCTGACTAAAGGCTTGTTGGTACTCTTCTTTAGTTGGAGTTGGATTATTCTCAAGGATCTCAACGGCAATCAAAGCACCTAGCATATTTGAATAGAGATCTTCAGGAGAAAAAGCCGATGGATACTCTTTAAAGCCTGCAACCGAAGTAAAGCCAAACCATTGTGCAATCTCATGCCACTGAGCTAAACGAAACGCCAGTAGGGCACTTAGCTTAAGTTCCGCTTGCGCTTTTTCTTCGTCGCTCATTTCAAGTTCAACAGATTTAAGCTTAACTACGCGTGAGCGAAGCTCTTCTTCTAGAACTATCTCTTTCTCATTACCCAGTTCACCACGGATCTTACTGTATAGGTACAGGGTGTAATCGGCAGTATCGCGCACGTGCGCTGTGTCTAGAATCCCACCACGAGCGGTATAGATAAGACCGTTAGCTTCATCACCTGTGCCCATGAGGCTACTGGCAACGCCTTGGCTACCATCGTTATATAGGTGTGTTTCCAGATCTGACATCTCAACCACGTTTTTTACGCGGAAGAAGGGAACCGGCACTACGCCCAGTTCAGATTTCATGTTTACACCGAAGGCACAACATGGACGCACGCCGCTGGGTGCATCGACGGCGAAGCTCGAGGCAGAAAAACTGGTAGCTAATACAAAAAGTAGAGATCGTAGTTTCATCATTTACCTGTATAAGCGTTATCTAGAACGCTTCATGGATATTAAAGTAGACAGTGGTTTCATCGCCAAAACCTAGATCTAGCCTAACGTTAACCCTCGGCTTAAATGCGAAGCGGTAACCTAAACCATAGGTAGGGAGCCAGCTGTCTTCAAACAGTTCGTTAAAGTGAGGGGCGATGTTACCTGCGCCACCCCAAACAACCATTCCATGTCGTTGTGTAAATCTATGACGATACTCCAGCTGCGCAGTCATCTGATAACGGTCTCTGTATTGACCGTAATAGTAACCGCGCATACGCGCATCACCACCAAGCTTGCTCATGGCAAACCAAGGCAGTTCTTCCTCGTCACTCAATCCTTGTACAAAAAAATCAAACGCCAGTACGTTCTCATCAAAGAGTTTTTGATACTCGCGGTAGTTAAAGGTGTATTCCTGATAGTCATAGTCCGAACCAAAGGCATCGATATACCATCTGTGTTCAAGGCTGACCAAGCGACCGCTGTAAGGGTTGGTCTCATAATCTCGGGTGTCGTATTCCACGCCTAAAATAATGCCGAGATTGGTTTTGTCGTCTAGCTCGTTTTCCCCAAGCGCTATGCCATCGGCGCTTTGGTTAAACAGAAATGTGCTATCTATACCTGTTTTTATGAAGTAACCGGGAGAAAACTGATAAGAAACCGTAGGTTGAATGCGCAAATAGAGGGCTTCGTGTTCGGTTTCATTGGCCTCCATTTCAGCGGCGTCTTTGCCTATACCCCAATAATTACTCGGAGTTTGCGATAGGCGAGCCATCAGGCCAAGCTTCCAAGTGTTCTGATTAAGAAAGGTAGTATTGTCTACACCTATACCATAGGTGCCTTCGCTCGAGGCATAGCCGCTAATGGTTAGGGTAGAGAGTTGGTTTCCAGAGTCTGTGCCTTGAGGGGCATACAAACCAACTGCCGCAACACCTATACCGAAGCCTTGTTCTGGGTTGGAAAACGGACCGGGTAGTACTCCCCAATCCATACCTTCTGAGACATCCACTTCATCGCTAGAACCAAAAAATTCCAACAAGGAGTCCACCCAGCCTTTTTCCTCACCTGTGATGGTGCTGACTTCGGCATAGGTAAAACTTGAGAAAATGAGTAGGGAGGTGGCCTTAAATAATTTCTTCACTTAAGTGCCACTCGCTTGTAACTCATGTTGCTTAATCTAGAGCGGTGTCCAAAGAAGGTAATGTACATCTTAGAAGCGGGTATCCAAGGAGATAAAGGCGCTCTGACGGTCTCCAAAACCGAACTCGCCAATGATGTTGAATGTTGGGTTGATGACGTAGTTGAAGCCAACAACTGTGTTCCATTCTGATGCAAGCTCTTGTTCAACGACGAAACGCGCATCCTTACCATCTTCTGAGATGGCGGCGGCTACGGCAGCCCCAAACAGATCACTTACGTTACCTTTCAGGGTTTGTTGGATATTCTGGTATTGACCACCTACCCAAAGGCGAACCGGATGACCATGATTAGTAAAGTCGTAGCCAACACGTGGGGTAATTACAATAGAATCGATACCACCATCAATAACAGTAAGGTTGGTTTTGGTATAGCTCGCATCTACTATGGTAAACCACTCTTTATAACCGCCGGCCAATACCATACCACCACCATACATGTTGCCATCAAGGTCCAGACGGAAAGGAAGTTGCGGTGTAGTAAGAGTGCGGTCATTGCCGAAATTGACGTTCACTTTGATGTCAGTTTCAGAATAGCCTTTGATCTTACCCGCGATAGCGTAGAAGTTGAGGAATGGGAACAGCCACATATCTGCACGCACTGTCCAAACATCACTCTCTTGATAACCACCTATGGTATCAACGTCAATGGAGTTGATTGGGATATCCGCGGGAATACCCGGGATAGGTGGGATCAGACAATCACCGGTGATCGGATTACAACCGAAGCCTGGAAAGCCAGGTGTTCCCGGGTTTCCTAAGTTGGTTTTCAGCCCTTGCAGGTCAATCGAATTAACATTAATACCTTGCTCAACGTGCATGTATCCAACGCTAATACCAAACGCTTTGGGAAGTATATAGCCTCGCTCTTCTGCCTCTGATTTCCAGATAGGCAGTTCAAATGAAGTCGCGTAGCTAGGTGCTGAGATGGATGCGCCGATAAGGGCAGCAGTGGTGGTAAAGCGTTTGAGTTCCATTCAGAAATCCAAAGGTTTGAGAAAACGGGTAAGCATACCGTTGATTATAAACCGTTTGAACAAAAATGTGATTAAAAACACATATTTAACTGATTAATCGTTTGCGATGTTTCTGAATATGAGGGTTTGTTTCTATTTGTGTGGTGAATGGTTCGCCTTGTTGTCTTAACAAGCAAGGCGAATATATGAACAGTTAGTTCAGTTCTTCAACAGGCATCCAATCTACTTCGACGCCGGCTTGCTCAAACATATCTTGGCTAACCTGGATTTTTTCTCCCCAGCGAGACAAGAAATCTTCATCCTGTGCGGGGCAGTGAACGGCCTTGATACCAGTTTGAATGATCTTGGCTGCGCAGTTTGGGCAAGGGAAGTGAGTAACCCAGATTTCACACTCATCAAGATCGCGCTTGGCAAATAGGATAGCGTTCTCTTCCGCATGCAGGGTTTTCAAGTATTTCATATCGCGCTCGTCGGTATCAGCACTGTCGGAAATACCGTGAGGGTAGCCGTTAAAGCCTACTGAAACGATGCGATTCTTTTTGGTAATGACGGCGCCTACTTGCGTTGACGGGTCTTTACTCCAAGAACCCACAAGTTCAGCCATTTGATAAAAACGTTTGGCCCATTTGTTGACCATGCAGTTGTCCTCTTATTCCATAGACTCTACAAGTCTGTATCCATTGATATCTCTAGTCTATTGAGTTTTAAACTCAAAATACAGATCTAAACTTAGCCTCAAAGTGTAAGCTGTTTTTAAGTCAAAAATTTGAATACACTAGCCAATCCCAATAAAGCGCTCATATCTATGTCCATGCAACGTCCTCAATTTATTGAGTTTGCAGAAATGCAGACCAAACCCTACCTGCTATTGATCAGGGGTTTGCCTGGAAGTGGAAAATCCACTTTAGCGCGGGAGTTAGCTAAGCGTTTTTCTCTACAACACCTAGAAGCCGACATGTTCTTTGAAAATGAGCAGGGTGAGTACCAGTTTGAACCAGACAAAATCAAAGATGCGCATTCTTGGTGTCAGAACAAGGCTAGGGAGTCTCTCAAGAATAACCAGTCGGTTGTGGTGTCTAATACCTCGGTAAAGCTATGGGAAATCAAACCCTACAGACAGATGGCGAAGAAGTTAGGGTTGAAGGTGTTTTACCTTGAGTGTGACGGGGCGTTTGATTCCGTGCATGGCGTACCCCGTTCAACCATAGAAAAAATGCGAAATAAATGGCAGCCCATCCCAGATTCTTGGCATCAAGACAATTGCTAACCTTGATATTCACTCCGAGCATGATGACTAGCTAAACCAATCTGTTTCTCTTTTTACCGTTTTGATTAAGCCAACTTGTGAAAATTTATGTATCTTTACAATGAGATAACAAAATATACGCAGGCTTTATAGTGACCTTAAAAGAGAAACTCCTTGAATGGTGGGATAGGTATCTCTCTAAATACACCCTAATATTGGCCAGAACCAACGCCTTACTGTTGATTCTCTGCTACTCCGCTTTCGTTTATTTTGGCTATCGATTGACTGGCGAACATGCACTTACCGATAAACTGGTCGATTTTATCTATTTTCTAGCGGTTACCGGTTCGACCGTTGGCTATGGTGATATGTCACCTAGCACCGCTAGCGGTCGCATGTTTACCGCATTCTTCGTAATTCCATTATCCCTTGGCCTATTTGGTGTCATCATAGGTAAGGTGATCAGTGGGTTCTCTACACTCTGGTTTCGCCAATTCAAAGGAAAACACAACGTGAATCATAGCAATCATATCGTCATCATCGGGTACAACCGCGATCGAACCCCACACCTAGTGCAGATGCTAAAGCGAGAAGAGAAGCAGCGTGAGATCGTTTTGGTGAGTGTGACAGAAAAACAGAACCCCCTCGGTGATGATGTAGAGTTCATCAATGCTCATGGCTTTACTGAAGAAGAAGATTTGAGCCGAGCCGGTATTGAAAAAGCTTCTTGCCTCGTTGTAGATACCGATACCGATGAAATGACCCTAACCATCTCTTTATTCATATCTAGGCTGAACCCAGACGCGCATTTGGTGGCTCACTTTATCGACGATGTGAAATGTAAAATCCTCTCAGACCACTGCCCGAACGCTGAATGCATCTCAAACCTATCAACTGAACTGCTCGCTAAGTCCGTTATCGACTTTGGCAGTAGCTTTGTCCACAGTGAGCTGGTCTCAGCGCACAAGGGCCAAACCCAATACAGTATTACTGTGCCTGAGGGGACCCCGAGTTTTACGCTGGAAAAGGTGTTTCTAGATTTCAAGCAGAACTATGAGGCAACCATTATTGGCAGCCGAAACCGTAGTGGAGAAGTGAACATCAACCAAAAGCTCTCTACACAGATAGAGAGCGGTGAGACACTGTTTTACATAGCCGATGAAAGGGTAGAGTTTGATAATTGGCCCAGCTAAATGTTCTTAATCTTGCAAGCCAAAAACAAAGGGCATTAACTATATAGCTGTAATGCTGAGCGTAGATTTTCTTTTAGCGTTTTTCTGATCCTTTCTGGCTTGATGATTTGCACTATATTGGCATTTTTCATCAGCCACCATTCGAAGCCTAGGCTCTCTCGTACCCTTGCTTTTACTATAGTGTGAGTATCATCTTTAGCGATGATCTCTTGCTCTTCTGACAGCATGGTTTCTTCGATTAGATGCATTCCGTTGTGGTTGTGGATTTTTAGTTCTACCTCAATCCAATCGCCACCGGAGAAGTGGGGTGTATTTGCTTCAATATGGTTCTTGGTGTTGAACTCTTTTACTGGCTTGGTAGAGGTAAAGCTAGGCTTAAGCGCTTTAATACGATGAATTGCAAAGGTGCGATAATTGTCATCGCCTTTAGATGCCACTAAGTAGAAGCTGTTGCCATGGAGCATTAAACCGAGCGGATCCACAACGTACTCCTCAGGCTCTGCATTGCCTCGTTTCTGGTAGGTCATGTTGAGGGTGCGTTTCTCGAGTATGGCGTTCTCGATAACCTCAATATATGCCTCTTCAAACTCTGGGGTCGTTAACTGGAGCTCAATAGGTGCGTAATAAAAGCGCTCTTTCCACAGGGATACACGCTTGTCTTGCTCTGAGTTTGCTGTACTTATCAGATTAGAAACCGTCTTACGCATGTTTGGTGGCAGCATCTTTAGCACTTCATGCTCGATAATTTGCAGAGACAAAACGCTACTCATGGCGGCTGGGTTTATCGGGTGCTGGTGGCCAGAAGCGATGCGTATCTGGTGAGGGCGTTTGGAGGTATCAAGTTCAACAGAATGGTAGTCAGATGCGACCTTGCTGATCACCCGCTGCACTGTTTTGAGCTGGCTTTTTTCATCCAGTTCTGGATTCAGCAGGTCTTTGTTTAGCAGGATTTCGCGCAGTTCACTGCTGGTAATGTGGTCAGGTGCACAAGGAATGTTCTGCAATACCAACTGAAATCGCTCAAAATTCTTCGACATCTCTAAAAACTCCAAACAAGGGACACTTTTTGTCTCTAACTTAGGCATAATATAGAGGTAAGTTGGGTAAAAGGAAAAGTGATGAATACCATTTATGTGGCATTTGGCTTAGCAATCGCATTTTGTTCTGGTTTGAGTTATTGGTTGGCGTATCGCAAGACTGTGCGTTGCGAACTAGAACTTGAGCGTCTGCAAACGGAGAAAGAGAATCTAGCCTCCGCGTTTGAGCAAGCTGAGATAGCCCTAGACGAAGAGCAAAAGCAACACATTGCGCTGCAGATGCGTTTTGCACAAAATCAGACTGAGCTTAATGAAGCAAGAAAGTCAGCTTCTGAGCATAAAGAAAAGTCTAATTCTTTAGAGCTTCGCCTTAATCAACTTCAAGAGTTTCTGCTACAAGCGAAGAGCCGCGAGAGTGCAGCCAATGCCAGCTTGATGTCGAAAAGCGAAGAGTTGTCAGCTGAGCTTGAACGCGTTGAAGGTTTAACGCTAGATCTTAAAAACTGCAATGAGAATCTAGCGCGTTCACAGCACTCTGTAGGCAAACTGCAGACCGAACTAGCAACTAAGCAGCAACACTTCGATGAGCAAATTGCGCTTCTAAGAGAGAGCAAGCAAGAGCTGAGTAAAGAGTTCGAGCGCTTAGCCAGCGAGATCTTGGAGCGTAAAGGCCAGGCCTTTAAACAGATGAATAGCGAGAGCATGCAGAGCATCCTAAACCCGATTCATCAGGAGCTTAAGGGCTTTAAAACCAAAGTCGAAGACATTCATAGCAAGGAATCTGAACAAAGGGTTCAACTGCGTACCGAGCTCCAACACCTGCAAAAGCTTAATCAAGAGATCACTGATCAAGCCTCGAAACTGACTACCGCATTGAAAGGCGAGAAGAAAGTGCAAGGCAACTGGGGTGAGCTGATGCTTGAGAACGTGCTGGATAACTCTGGTTTGCGCTTAGGTATGGACTACAAGCGTGAGGTAAGCATCAACACTGAGGAAGGGCGTTTGCGTCCCGATGCCATCGTTTATCTTCCTCAAAATAAACACCTAGTTATCGATGCCAAGACTTCGCTTAACGCTTACACCCGCTATGTAAACTCGGAAGACTCAGCCGAGCGTGATTATGCTTTGAAGCAACACGCGGATGCGGTGCGCGATCGTATCAACGAGCTTGCAAGCAAGGAATACAGCCGACTGCCAGGTATTAACTCACCTGAGGTCGTCATCATGTTTATTCCGGTTGAATCGGCCTATGTGGAAGCACTGAAATACGACAGCAACTTGTTCCAGTCAGCACTTGAGAAAAACATCTTGGTTGCTACGCCGACTACTTTGCTCACTAGCCTTAATATCGTTAGACAGCTATGGCGCTTTGAAGAGCAGAACAAACATACCCAAGAGCTGGCAAGTCGCGCCGAGAAGTTTTATAGCAAGCTAAACACCTTCCTTGGCGGCATGGAAGGCGTGGGCAAGCAGCTTGATAAGGCCAAAGAAACCTACGACAGAGCATTAGGTCAGCTTTATACAGGTAAAGGGAACCTTATTAAGCAGGCTTCTGAATTCAAAGAGCTAGGCGTTGCGGTAAATCGCGAGCTACCACAAGAGATGGTAGAGAAAGCCAATCTTGAGCTTGAGGTAATTTCTAATCCGGAGATCGAGTCGACACAGCAATCGATCCCACAGGGTATAAACTTATAATTTAGGGAACAGAGGGTAGGATTATGGCATCACGAGGCGTAAACAAAGTTATTTTGCTCGGAAATCTAGGTAACGATCCTGAGCTTCGCCACTTCGCAAACGGCAATGCGGTGGCAAACTTCACAGTGGCAACGTCTGAGGCCTGGCAAGACAAGGCAAGCGGTCAGCAACGAGAGAAAACCGAGTGGCACCGCGTTTCAGTCATGGGACGCCTAGCTGAGGTTGCTGGCAACTATCTAAAGAAAGGCTCTCAGGTCTATATTGAAGGACAATTGCAAACTCGAAAGTGGCAAGACAAAAGCGGTCAAGAGCGCATTACCACAGAGATCGTAGTACAAGGGTTTAACGGCACTATGCAACTTCTTGGTGGGCGTGGCGATGGTGCTCAGCTGGGTGGCTCGCAGTCGGGTGGCACGTATCAAGGCGGTGGCCAGCAACAGTCAGGCGGAAATCAATTTGGTGGTAATCAAAACCAGCAAGGTGGAAGTCAGCCTTATCAACCAAGCCCAGATGATTATGATGATATCCCTTTCTAATCATTAACTTAGATAGCGTTTGTAAAGTTTACAGTGAGTGGCGGTGCAACTTCTGTAAACTTTTACGCTCAAGTTATGACCTTGTGGTTTAAGTGGATCGTTCGTGTTGTCCACAATTTAGCGCGGCCTTGAGCCAATACAGAGAATTATCAAATGGAATTGAAGTGTCACTGTGGCAACATTCGCATAGAAATAAGTTCTATCCCAGAAGAAGTGGGTGAGTGTAACTGTTCGATTTGTCGTCGTTATGCCGCAGCTTGGGCATATTTTTCTCCAGAGCAAGTTCAAATTAACATGAATGAGAAAACAGCTTTCTATTGCTGGGGTGACAAAGAAGTAGAGTTTCATCGTTGCAACTTATGCGGTTGTCTGACCCACTACATAACAACGCAGAAATGCTCTGAAAATATCTTGGCTGTAAATATGAGAATGGCGGAAAGTGAAGTGCTTTGTGGTATTCCAGTTCGTAAGATCAATGGTGCAGCGTACTAATTCATATGACAAACCTAATACATGAGATCACAGCTAAGTAGGGACTAGACGTTATTATGATCAGTTGCAGCCAATACGATTACATTGAGCTTATTTGTTTGTATCGTTATCCCATTAAACTAAAACTCAAGTCCGGTTCTGTCGTCACCGGGAGCGCGTTCGATACAGCAAGAAATCAGCGAGGCGATGAGTCGTTGAAACTAATGACCGATAGCGGTGAAATGTTAGTGGTTTTGGATGATATCTCTACGTTAATTGTGACGGTAGATAATCCTCATGTAGGTTTTGTATCTTTCGAGTAAACACGCAACCTTGACCTGTTCCCTGCGAGACTCTCGGGTCGAGTTGTGTTTGCTCTTTAGGACGAAAGAAACTGTTGTAGCCGAAAATTTATATTAGGTTGTCTGGTTAACCGCGTTTCCATGAGTGATATTTTTCTAACAGTTTCAATACGGTCTGCGGTGCATGGTTACGCTTCCACTCTCCAGCTGCGTACTTGTTACCCTCAGCCCATGTAGGGTAACTGTGTATCGTTCCCAGTATCTTGTTTAGACCTAGATTATGTTTCATAGCAAGCACGAATTCCGCTATTAGGTCGCCCGCCTGTTGGGAGACTATACTAACACCCAAGATTTTATCTTTACCTTTGGGAGTAATGACTTTAATGAACCCTTCAGTAGAGCTATCTGTTATCGCTCTATCAAGTTCTTTAAACTCAAATCGAGTCACTTCGTAATCGAGACCTTTTTCTTGTGCTTCGCGCTCGTTGATACCGACTCGCGCTACCTCTGGCTCAATGAACGTTGTCCATGGGATTACTCTATAATCCACCTTGAACCTCTTAAAATTACCGAATAGAGCGTTCACGGCAGCATACCAGCCTTGATGAGCTGCAACGTGCGTAAATTGGTAAGGGCCAACTATATCGCCAGCCGCATAGATATTTGGATGAATTGTTTCTAAGTATTCGTTAGTAATGATAGTGCGATTGGTTTCAATACCCAGCTCCTCTAGTCCATATCCTTCAAGGCGAGCACTGCGCCCCACAGCACACAATAATTGGTCGTACTCTATCTCAATCTCTTGTTCATGATGCTTCACAATGATGAATTTCTTATCTTCTCTTAGCTCACATCGAAGCGCTTGATGAGAAGTTAAAATATGGACCCCACTATTTTTTAATGCCTGTGTAGCAAATTCTGAAACCTCAACGTCTTCACGTATCATGATCCTTTCGGCCATTTCAATCTGGGTAACGTTAGAGCCTAGTCGTGAAAAAGACTGAGCCAACTCACAGCCTATTGGCCCGCCACCTAGAACCACCAAATTTTTTGGTGCCTCATCAAGTTTTGCGAACTCAAACCAGAGCGTATCACTAGTCACGTAGCCAGACTTTTCGATACCAGGCAATGGGGGCACAAACGGACGTGCTCCGGTGGCAATTACGATACTGCGAGTGGTAAGTTTGCTTGTTGTACCATCTTCATATGCAATTTCGACAGTCCAAGGGTCAAGCAACTTGCCATATCCTTTAAGCACTTCAACACCGAGATTTGTGTAGCGCTCAACACTGTCATGAGGTGCGACCTCAGCAACAACATCATGCACTCTCTGCATCACTTTTTTGAAAGAGAACTGTGGAGTGGAGTCTTCTAAACCATAGTGATGGGCATTCTTTATTGAATTCGCCATATTGGCACTTTTAATTATCGCTTTGCTGGGTACACAGCCATAGTTCAGACAATCACCTCCCATCTCGCCTGCTTCAATCAAGGTTACTTTTGCCTTAACCGCTGCCGCGATATAACTGGTCACAAGACCTCCGGCACCAGCACCAATAACAATCATGTTTCGGTCGAACTTCTTGGGTTTTGTCCAGTTATTGTTTTTCATGTATGCACTGCCATGTGTTTAAAGTGATATTTGTCTACGAGAGACAAACTCCAACCTCTGATTAATCAGCATGGCACGTGTCTGTATTTATTTCATATGGGATAGGGTAGAAAACACTTAACTTGCCTATCAGGTGAGCAAGGTTTTGTTTATTAGGGGAAGGAACCAGACCGCGAAGCTATGAGCTGAACTGGATAGACTCATTTGAAGCCAGTGTATAAGTCGGAAGAAGTTTTGGGAGATGGGTATTACCAGTAGAAACCCTCCTCGAGCTTAGATGTTGAGTGGGGTATGCAGCAATTATACTTAGCCACCAAGAATACTTGCCGGATGGGCTGCGACGGCATGTGAGGTTGCTGGATTTGCTGCGCAAGCACTAAGCAAACCAATCAGCGTAATCACTACTACCGCCCGCACTATTTCGAACCTCTGCTTACTGATGGATTTACATGAGTTGGCGTGCTTTGCTTGTGATTTTTAAAGTGAAACACAGGATGGGTGTCATTCTGAGCATCACGACAATTGCCCGTGTCGCTTGCAAAAGCGCTGAGGCTGGTAAGTACTAGGGCACAAATGATCAGTTTATTCATGGACTATTTTCTTAAATTAGGAAAGCTACCAAGCATAGGTTTTACTCGGCTTGATAGTAGTAGAAGGAAAGTGGGAGATTGACGCCAAAGTCAGTAAGGGAACTCTTGGCGGATGACAAAGGCGTCAAAACTTTTGAACTTTAGAGTGAGCGTTCTCTAATCTTGAAACTAAGAAATTGCTTTCTAGCTAATCTAGATTAATGAGGACGCATATCATGATGCATGAGAGTCCGAGCAAGCAGTAACCAGCACAGAAACTCAGAAGCTCACGATCTCCACTCACGGTATATTCATAATGAAATTCAGAGGCTTGGGCGAACGCAAGTATCATACTTGCGAACGCCATAATTGAACCGAGAATTCGGCCTACCATTCGTATCCTACACCAGCACCTACAGATACGTTTTCTGAACCTGTGTCATAGGCAACGTTAGCGCGAGCCGTGAAGTTTTCAGTGAAGCGCATACCAAGACCACCCGCGATAGCATCAGCACTACCAGAGTGACCAAGAGCCACAGTCGTAGAGATCTTACCAACGTTGTACGGCATAACTAGCGAGCTAGTTGCAATACCTTGCGCCATAGCGCCGTCCATTACTTCTGCTTGATGCTCGAATGCTTTGCGAAGATCTTTAATATCTTGGCTGTTTTGAGCGATATCTTGGCTGTTTTGACCAATCTTGTGATTATTAGATTGAATAGCATTGTGATTCTCAGTGATGGTTTTGCTATTGTGAGCAATCTGGTCTGAATTGTGGTGAATTTGAACGTTATTCGCAGATACAACCTTTTGAGTTTGAACCACTTGCTCACGATTGGCACGAACTTGGCCTTGGGTAGTTGCGATAGCCTTAAAGTTAGTTGCTACTTTTTGGCTGTTCTCATTGGCGGTTGCCATTGCTGTTGAAGCGATATGTGTATTTGTGTCGCGTTGAGTTTTCGCTTTTGTTGCTTCGCCTTGCAATGAACGAACTTGGCCTTGGGTAGTTGCGATAGCCTTAAAGTTAGTTGCTACTTTTTGGCTGTTCTCATTGGCGGTTGCCATTGCTGTTGAGGCGATATGTGTATTTGTGTCGCGTTGAGTTTTCGCTTTTGCTGCTTCGCCTTGCAATGAACGAACTTGGCCTTGGGTAGTTGCGATAGCCTTAAAGTTAGTTGCTACTTTTTGGCTGTTCTCATTGGCGGTTGCCATTGCTGTTGAAGCGATATGTGTATTTGTGTCGCGTTGAGTTTTCGCTTTTGTTGCTTCGCCTTGCAATGAACGAACTTGGCCTTGGGTAGTTGCGATAGCCTTAAAGTTAGTTGCTACTTTTTGGCTGTTCTCATTGGCGGTTGCCATTGCTGTTGAGGCGATATGTGTATTTGTGTCGCGTTGAGTTTTCGCTTTTGCTGCTTCGCCTTGCAATGAACGAACTTGGCCTTGGGTAGTTGCGATAGCCTTAAAGTTAGTTGCTACTTTTTGGCTGTTCTCATTGGCGGTTGCCATTGCTGTTGAAGCGATATGTGTATTTGTGTCGCGTTGAGTTTTCGCTTTTGTTGCTTCGCCTTGCAATGAACGAACTTGGCCTTGGGTAGTTGCGATAGCCTTAAAGTTAGTTGCTACTTTTTGGCTGTTCTCATTGGCGGTTGCCATTGCTGTTGAGGCGATATGTGTATTTGTGTCGCGTTGAGTTTTCGCTTTTGCTGCTTCGCCTTGCAATGAACGAACTTGGCCTTGGGTAGTTGCGATAGCCTTAAAGTTAGTTGCTACTTTTTGGCTGTTCTCATTGGCGGTTGCCATTGCTGTTGAAGCGATATGTGTATTTGTGTCGCGTTGAGTTTTCGCTTTTGTTGCTTCGCCTTGCAATGAACGAACTTGGCCTTGGGTAGTTGCGATAGCCTTAAAGTTAGTTGCTACTTTTTGGCTGTTCTCATTGGCGGTTGCCATTGCTGTTGAGGCGATATGTGTATTTGTGTCGCGTTGAGTTTTCGCTTTTGCTGCTTCGCCTTGCAATGAACGAACTTGGCCTTGGGTAGTTGCGATAGCCTTAAAGTTAGTTGCTACTTTTTGGCTGTTCTCATTGGCGGTTGCCATTGCTGTTGAAGCGATATGTGTATTTGTGTCGCGTTGAGTTTTCGCTTTTGTTGCTTCGCCTTGCAATGAACGAACTTGGCCTTGGGTAGTTGCGATAGCCTTAAAGTTAGTTGCTACTTTTTGGCTGTTCTCATTGGCGGTTGCCATTGCTGTTGAAGCGATATGCGTATTGGTATCGCGTTGAGCTTTCATTTTTGTGGCTTCGCCTTGCAGCGAACGAACTTGGTCTTGAGTAGTCGCGATTGTCTGCTCGTTCGCATCAATGCGATCAGAGTTTTCTTGTATTTTGGCGGTGCTAGCGCCCACGACGCTCTCAACTTGTTTTAGAGTTTGCTGAATTTTAGCGCGCTCACCTTTCTCAGTATTCAATCTAGTTGATACGGCTGAGATTTCATCTGCGTTTGACTTTGTTGACGACTCTGCACGCATGGCGATGGATTTTGCATCATTAGCGGTAACTTGGCTGTCTTGAGCAACAGCAAGAGTTTGAGTGATTGCATTTGAGTTATCTTGAATCTTTGCATGAGCCGCAGTCATTTCTGCATGTTGCTTTGCTCGAACATGAGAGATTAAGTCATCTTGTTTCTTATCAACCTCGGCTTGCGCGTCAGCCTGTGCCATAGACGCGCGAATGTTGTCTAGTTGCGCATTTCCACTTGTGTGCAGATGGCTAACTTTATTTTGGTTGTTGGTAGAGAATGTACCAGCAGTTGCTTGCTTGCCATCCATTGAGAAGATTGCGCGGTTGCCATCTGGTGTCATTACTTTACCAACGCCATTGATGCCATCCAGTTGTGAGATGCTTGAACCATCAACGTGTTGGGGTGTAGTTGCGGCCATTGCCCCAGCAGAAAGCGTAGTAGCAACGGCAGTTGCAATTAGAGTTAGTTTATTCATTGAATTATTTTCCACCAATTCGAACTAGTGTTTTAACCATCGATTCCTGGCTCGAACACATTTAAGTGAATAGAGAGGGAGTAATTCCTTTGCTGAAACTAAACATTCAGCCCGGCTAGCGGTGTACCCCCCTTATTTGGGGCAATTTAAACAGCAATAAGCCTCCGAAAAGATGAACAGTTAGTGCACTGGTTGTCGTGTTTATTTTGTATGAAGGAAAAGATGAACTCTCATAGATTCGATTAGTAGGCGTGTTCTAGGAATAGCTGTAGTCGAGGAATAACTTGTTTTTCAGGCTTGGCGCAAAAGGGCCAACTTTTGTCGCTTCTATACGTTATCTTGTCGCTATCAAAAGTAATGATAAGTAAATATGTGTGAAGAAGATGAAGCGGGTTTGATTGAAAGCATACTGGGGGGATTGTTTATCTTCTTTGGTGTGATGCTCTTCTTCAAGGTGATTGCAATGGCGTTTGCGATTGCTTTTGAGTTGCTGAAGTTGGCATTCAACTGTTGCCTCTATATTTTGAGCTTGGTTTCAAACAAGTTTGATATGGCTAAGGTACGAGCATCGAGTATGGGCAGTTTTGATCAACGTCAGGAGATGGCAGCAGGCCTATCTATTCTTTTGATTGCGGCTCTGATCATCGGCGCGATATTTGCTACCCAAGGAAATTCTAGCGTTCAAGCATCGCCAAAATATCAGACTCGATCTAGCTACATGAATGAACGTCGTGTTGAGGTTACGGCACTTAGATTGAATGCGCGCCTTGAGCCGAATAGCCAGTCTAAAATCCTTTTTCAACTGAATAAAGGAACCCAACTCCCTGTCAAAATGACTCAGGGCAGATGGACACTGATAGAGAAGTCCGGTAAGCGAGCTTGGGTGCATAGTGCGTATTTAAAGACCTTAAAGTAATTATTCGATAAGCGAATAATTCTTAATGATTAAATGTCATTGGATGAAAGTTAGTTGACGGCTTATCTTTACGTTGCTGGCGAGAAGAAAATAGATTTTCAAATGAAACTCGCGAGTAACCTATTGTTTAAAAATAGGAAAAGGACTTTCCGTCTAATCAAATGAGGTCGTATGAAAGCACTAAAACTGACAGCGTTGGCACTGGCTACAGGTTCACTAATGGCATGTTCTGCATTTCAATCTGAGGATACAAAGCAACAAGCAGCTACTCAGCAAACAGAGACACTAGAAGTAACCGAACAGAACTTCACTCATGCGGAAACGGCTCGTAATTTCCGCAACTGGTCAAGCAAGGGTGCAACTCAGCAGTTTGTTAAGATGCAAGGCCTACCACCACGTGGTAAAGCAGCACCAACGGTACAGATGAACGATGACACTCTATACGGTGTTGCTATCGTTAAGTCCGTTAATGGAGAGATCACTTTCTCTATTCCAGAAACCAATAACTATATGGCCGTTCAGGTAGTGACTGAGCGTGGTCATGGTCAGCATTATGTTGTTGAAGACGGCGAGTATAAGCTACCAGTTGAGTCAGAATACGCCTTCCTTATCTATCGTTCAGGCACTGAAAACGGCATCGAGAATGCGGTCGCTCAACTGGATAAAGTTGACGTAAGTGATTTCAATTTTGCGACAGATTATAAGGTGCATCCTTATGATTACGCTGAAGTAGAGCAGTGGGTGAAGAAATACACCACTGAAGTAAACAATATGTCTAAGTTTACTTATACCTTCCCACGCACCTCTGATGCGGTAACGGATCTTCATCAGTGGAACTTGGAAAACGCAGCGGGTTGGGGCGGTGCTAGTCCTGAGGCGTTTGTTGGTAACAAATACTCGAACAGCCCAAAAATGAAAGCTGATGTGTGTTATACCACTACCTTTGCAGACCCTGAGAATAAGTTCTTCACGTCTATCACCGCTTATGATGCAGACAAGTATCTGATGGAGGGCGTGCGCAACATCAACTCTCACACTTGGGAGAAGAATTCGGACGGCACCATTACGGTATCATTTAACTGTGGTGATGATGCGAAGAATAATATCGATACTAAAGGCCAAGATTTCACCTTTACCACTCGTCATTATGGTGTAAATCAAAAGGTGATGGATGCAAGTGAGGACCCAATTATCGCTGGTATCAAGTCTTAATTTAAAACATCAAACTTGTATTAAGCCCCGTTACTTAGGTAGCGGGGCTTTTTAATGTTCTACATTTATTAGCAATGACCAAGGAATGGGAACACGCGATGCAAAATAGCTTTGTCTGGACAGACTTATCGACCTTTGATTTGGACTCGGCGCAGGACTTTTACCGCAACCTGTTAGGCTGGAGCTATCAAGACTTAGGCGAGGGATATCTGAGCTGTGAGGCGAGCAAAATCCCAGTTTCTGGTCTCTATACCATGCCAGAGAAATTTCAGAATATAGGCATGCCGCCATTTTGGATGTCTTATATCCAAGTTTCTGATCTCGAGCAGACGGTCGGACTTGCTGAACAACATGGCGCTAAGGTTGAGGTAAGGCCGACAAGTGCATCGGGAGGGGGCCAGGTAGCGCTGATCAGAGACCCGTCAGGTGCGGGTTTTACCTGCTATCAAGGCGATGCTTTCTCTCCTAAAAATGCGAGTTTGATTCATGGTACTCAGGTGTGGAATGAACTTCACGTATCTGACTTAACTCTGATTAAGGACTTTTATGAAAAGGTGTTTGATTGGCGTATAGAGGCATCCGATGAAAATGAACGATATCAGGTGTTTAGCCAAGATAAGCCGATTGCGGGTATTCAAGTCACTCCAAATGAAATAAAGGGTGATAAAGAGTATTGGGGTGTCTATTTCCTGGTTGATAGCTTGGACAAAGCGACAGTACGGATACAAGAGATGGGAGGTGAGCTAGTCGGTGATCAGCCAATGGGGGATCGAAGAGCGGTTCTGGCTTATGACAATCAGGGGGCGGCTTTCTATCTAGTCGAGCCTGAGACACAAGACTCTTTGAGTCGCAAATCAAAACCCAAATGGAGAGCGATCTTAGGGCTATGCCTTGTCGTTGTAGCTGTAATTACAGAGATGAACTGGATATGGGGCGCTCTATTTCTGAGTTGGGTTATACCGGATATCTACACTGCGTCGACACACTTCTTCGAACCTGTGCAGCGAAAACACAATCCCATTATCTACTGGCTGATTATAGGCACTTGGCTGTTGCTCTCGGTGTATATGTTGTTTTGGTGGTGATGAAGGAAGGGAAAGCTACTGACTTTCCCTTTTTAACTTTTCGGTGTGACTATTTTCTCTCACCAATTGGCACCATTATGTGTGCGTAGGGCGTTCCTTTCCACATAACATAAGGCCCGCCTTGGCTAGGGGCGGTCGGTAGTGACTCTAACAGAGCAGCGTCTGGCGTAATGATCATCAAGTGAGGCCCTTCAACAATCCACTGGTTGTCGTCGGTTTCCTCTGTGTCATATGGGTTTATGTTACTGGCGCCACCATCACCAGCTAGCATGTAGGAAATGCCGATGGCTTTGGCTTGGAACGGCTCTTTACTTGTCCAAGCTTTTGCCCATTCCATCCAAGGACCGTCCATACACATTGGCGCAACGCCTGTCATATGTGGTGGGGTTGGAAAACAGGTGTATTGGCCAGTCCCTTTTTGCAATACATTCTGCTCCCAATCTAAAACAGTGACTTTATCTCTTAACGTCGGAGGAGCGGCACTAAGCGCTTCTTCTAATAGACCTTGTTGGTTGTCGGCAGCATATCCGTTAAAGCTATATGCGATAGCGAGTGTCAGCGCTGTCACAAGGGGGGAACTAAATTTCATAGAAATACCCTCATATTTTTCAGCAAACAGTGTAGATATCACAGTAAATTATAGTTCAGCTCGGTAGGTGCTTCTCTTCTCTCAAGCGTCATCAGAGAGCCCAGAGGATGGGCAGATTGAATAAGAGTCAAACAAAAAAAGAGTGAGTCAAATGACGCACTCTTCAATAAATCGGGTTAGGTACCCAGTGATTAGCAGTCCCTTTATACAAAACCACTACCGCCAGAACGTTCGCTAGGGTCATCCCAGTCGTATCCGCCACCACCAGAGCGTTCGCTCGGATCATCCCAATCGTAACCACCACCGCCGGATCTTTCACTTGGGTCGTCCCATTGATAGCCGTTTGCTGAATTCTCGGTAGGATTGATCAGCGCAAAGCAGCCACCTGTTTTCTCACTCGGATCTTCCCAAGTGTAGCCACCACGTTTTTCTTCATGGTCACTGCAAGAGTATGCATTTTGGGGATTGGCCATTGGGTTTGCGTTGATATCCTTCGCAAATACAGCGGGGGCAACGAACAGAGATGTTATCAGTAGAGTAGATAGAGTTTTCATTGTTTCACCTATATAGCTTTTCTCTCGATGATTGGATCACATTCTCTGCCGATATAGAGTTCCTTGTGCCCGAAATATATCTCGTGACTGGCTTAGAGAAAGCCTGAATCCTTTTTGGATTCTTCGTAAGTCAGAAAATGTGTGTGTATTTAGTGTTTATCTTTCCGTCGCTCTAAGCGATTCAGTTTAAACCTAACACTGAGTTTGTACGGGGAATTGGGTTAGATGGATTAGAGATGGTTGCCTGTGTTGGCACTAGATGGTTACAGGAGAAATGACAGCCTTGGTTACAGTCTTAAGCATTGGTTTCTTTTCGGTACTGTTTATATGTCACTCTCCACAACTGCATTTCTGATCTCCCATCTCACCTTGACCAATGCCTTTATTTGGGAGTATCCATCCCATCTGGTCGCATCAAGCAGTCCGAATGTGGGCTCGCGAGCGTGCCCTGTGGCTGCAGAATTTATCAACTCGGGAGTGAGTCAAGCTCAGGTACCGCTCTCCACAGAAGCAAAGATTGGCACTATGGCGCTGGTTGAGAAAGAGGGTAAGCGGTACATAATTGGCCTTCATGGAGAGCAGAGCCACACCAAGGCCAGAATAGAAGATGCCAAAGAGATTTTTATGGAATCCAAATTCTAATTTGATGCTTCCGGCTATGCGAGGAGCGACATCGAGTCCAGTTGCGCCTCCATCAGAAGTAAAACAATACTTGCGTAATTGGTAGTTGAGCTAGGATCCCTTATCTTGTATTTAATTTGATAGCAAAAAAGTGAAATCCAATCTAAATCACGGTGCAATAGGGAGAGTAAAACCTTGATCAAAGTAGAAGCCTTGCTGGTGAACTCATTTACTAAGCAAGGAACTGGGGGCAATCCTGCTGGGGTGGTTCTGGGAGCTGAAACCTTATCTGACCAACAGAAACTACAAGTAGCAAAGTTGGTAGGTTTCTCGGAAACAGCATTTGTTTGCGAAGACCATGTTGCTGACTTTGAGGTGTCGTTTTTTACTACGACAGATGAAGTCGACTTTTGTGGTCATGCTACCTTGGTAGCATTTTCGGTAATGCTTGAGCGAGGACTCATTACACCAGGAGAGTACACCCAAAGAACTAAGGCAGGGTTGCTTGCAGTTACCGTCGAGCCAGGCGGTCGAATCGTAATGCAGCAGAAACTGCCAGAATACTTAGGCGTGTTATCAAGTAAGGAGATATCACCTTTGATTGGTATTTCTTGCGAGTTATTAGATTCTACCGAGCTACCTATCGAGGTGGTATCTACTGGTCTTCCAGACATCATAGTGCCAATTACTAAGGGGTACCTAGATAACCTGCAGATAAACAACACTCGACTCAGTCAGTTCTGCAAGGAACGCGATTTGGTTGGTATTCATGCGTTCGAGTTGTGCGAGTCTGACTCTTTAGTTTCGGCAAACTGTCGTAATTTTGCACCTTTGTTCGGCATACCAGAAGAGTCTGCAACTGGCAGTGCCAGTGGCGCTCTTGCTTCTTACCTGATCAAATACGGACTAGCAGCTAGCGAGCAGAATTTGGTATTTGAACAAGGAAGAGCCATGGGATGCACCTCAGAAATCACCGCTTCCATAGAAGTGACCGAGGATGAGATCAGCAAGGTAAGTGTTGGCGGTTTCGCCAAGTTGGTAGGGGTACAAGAAATCTCGCTATAACATCAGTTCCTATGCTTGTTTAGGCCATAACGAGGAGGGCGCGTTTGCTGTTACAGTGGCGCGCTTTCTTGTTTCCGCTGATGAGTTAGTGGAAACCGTCGCGGGTGGGAATTATCGTTGATAATTATTCATCAAACAGATGATGTCTTTTCAGTGATACAGACGTATCATTGCCGATAGTTCTTGGTTCGAGTGCATTACATGGAGTACCACACGATGAGTAAACAGGAGATTGGGGCAGCCCAAATCAGTATTTTTAATCTTGATGATCTTGCGAAGGTGTCGGATTACTCTCTAATGGATAACCTCAATCCAGATCCAGAAGCAACCTCAGATGGCATGGACCATTTTCCTCGGCAAGTGTTCTCCGGCCATTATGTGCCTGTAAAGCCGACGCCAATTGCGGATGCTATTTATGTCAGCCATAGCCATGGGTTCTTCAAAGAGTTGGGACTGGACGATAGCTTAGCGCACACTCCTGAATTCGGGCGCCTGTTCTCTGGTGACATGACTAATCTGCCAGAACCAATGCGCAATGTTGGGTGGGCTACAGGCTATGCACTCTCAATCTTCGGCACTGAATATATCCAGCAATGTCCTTTCCAGACCGGCAACGGTTATGGCGATGGGCGAGCCATCTCTGTCTTTGAAGGCGTTTTTCACAATAAAAGATGGGAAATGCAACTCAAAGGTGCAGGCCCTACACCCTATTGCCGAGGAGCAGATGGCAGGGCGGTGCTGCGCTCAAGTGTTCGTGAGTTTCTGGCGCAAGAGTATATGCACGCTTTGGGTGTGGAGACTTCACGCTCTTTAAGCCTGTTTGCATCTCAATCAGAGACGGTAGATCGTCCTTGGTACAGTGAAGGTTCTCAGTCAGAAAATCCAGATATCATGGTTGCCAACCCAGTCGCCATTACAACGCGTGTTGCTCCCTCATTCTTACGCGTAGGTCAGTTGGAGTTGTTTAGCCGAAGAGCTCGGGTCAATGAGCATCCAAATGCGATGTCAGAGCTCGAGATGATGGCGCTGCATATTATCGAGCGCGAATACAGCGAGCAAATAGATGCAGAGTTGCCACTTCCAGATAAGCTGCTCGCTCTCGCTAAAGAGTTTCGAGGTCGCTTAACTACGTTGGTAACAGAATGGCTTCGCGTCGGATATTGCCAAGGCAATTTCAATAGCGACAACTGCGGCGCTGGAGGTATTACGCTCGATTATGGTCCGTTCGGTTTTTGCGAATATTTTGATCCTTACTTTCAACCTTGGACCGGCGGTGGACGCCATTTCTCTTTCTTCAATCAACCCCTAGCGGCTGAGAAGAACTATGAGACTTTCTGTGGCGCCCTAAAGCCGCTATTAGATGAAAAAGCTCAAGCAAAGCTAGATAACCTAGTTGAGGGGTTCTCTTCAGTCGTGAGAGAGAAGTCCAATAAGATGTGGGCCGATAAACTGGGATTAGAGACACTAGATGTTGATCTGTTTAATCAGCTTTTAGGCTTGATGATGAAAACCCATGTTGACTACACCTTGTTCTTTCGTGAGCTGTCAAACATGCCAAAAGCGGTATCAGATATCAGCGCGAGCTTCTATGCGAAGCCTAGCGAGGAGCTAGTTCAGGAGTGGACGCAATGGCTAAGCACTTGGAGAGAGCGACTAAATCCTAGTGTGGATATGGCCGAGCTCTCGCGTCAAATGAAACAGGTAAACCCTAAGTATACTTGGCGAGAGTGGCTGATTGTTCCTGCCTATGAGCAAGCTCAGAAGGGTGACTTTTCTCTTATCCATGAACTGCAACAGATCTTAGCAAGCCCTTATGACGAGCAATCTAAACAGGTTGAAGAGAAATATTATCGCTTAAGACCTCTGGAGTACTTCTCTGCTGGTGGCGTTTCTCATTACAGCTGCTCATCGTAAATAGCTGATAGGGATGTTCTAATCGCTTTTCTGCGCCCCAACTCTCAGCCATAGATAAAAAGCTTTGGGGGGAGGTGATAGGCAATCCTGCTGATAAAGTAATCAATGGATAGATTGTCAGCAGGGAGCATGCAATGAATGAACGCCAGTTACAGCAGCAAAAATTTGACTTAAGTGGTGAGTCGCTGGTTGTCGGAAACATCGACGAATGCCCATTGTCACCAGAACAACTGGCTCTAACTACAGCAGAGTCGGACTATGTGATTGAGTCTTTTGATAGCGGTCTTACGGCTGAGGTGTTTCATATTCGTGTTGAAGGCCGTGATTACACACTAAAGAAAAGACGCCCGCAGGCTAAGGTGCAAAATCCAGATGGACAATACTCTTTCCTCAATGAAGTTCAAAGACGTGCTGATTTCAAAGCTGTTGAACACAATCCCGACTTTAGACATATCGTTAAGACTATCTACGCTGACTATCGCTTAGGCATTATCGTATCCGAGTGGATAGAAGGCTCTCATATTAAGGCCTTAAACCAAGACCTATTAAAGCAGTTGTTTACAACACTATTGGCCTGTGAGCGAATCGGGCTATTTGAATGGGATTTGTGTGCAGGCAATCTTCTGGTGGACCGAGATGAACAGCTCATGCTGTTTGATTTTGGTTATATGTATCCTTTTAACTCCACTAGCGAGTTTAACAGCAATGGCATAGCTGACTCCTTGTTTGATGCGTGCGAGCGTTTTGAGACTCGCTTTTTGTCTGGTTGGTTATTGGAAAATGACTTATCAGAAGAAGAGGCTCTTTCGATCTTTAAAATGGTGAAAGAGCAGGCTCTTGATATGTTTCAACAAAAAAGAGAATGGCTACAGACCAGTGGTGGGAAAACAAAAGTCATCTTACATATGAATGCCGTGATAGATAAATATGAGCAGGCTTTAGTCTCAGAAAACAAACTAATGTCTCTGTTTAAATCTGAGATGTTTCGCTCACATGTACTGGATATTGAGGATGACTTGGATGGCCAGAGCTGCACCCGAACGACAATCAAGAGGGTGGACTTTGTGCTGAATATGCTTGAGCAAAATTATGACTTCTTATTGCAAAGTGGCTCGCTGTTTTATCAAAACCAAGGAAAAAGTCAGGCAGAACTTTTGAATGATTATCAAGTTAAGCGAAAGCAAGCCATCAAATTCCAGCTCTAGGAACGGCTTCCAAGCCCAGATTATTTAGTTTGTATCATGGGTTTCTGGCCTGCTGCATTTCAACTAATCCACCTGCATTGTGCAGATTATTAAAACCTTTTGACCTTAGATATTGGTAGGCCTGACCAGAACGGTTGCCGCTTCGGCAGTAGAGGACAATCTGTGTATCTTTGTCGATATTGGCGAAGTGTCTATCGAGATCAGAAAGTGGAAAATTGTGCGCATTGTCGAGATGGCCAGCGTCAAACTCTTGAACCGTGCGTACATCCACCAGCATGGCTCCCTGTTCAATCCACTCCCAGCCAATATCTGCCCGCTCAGTTGCCAGCGCTGGCATAGCTATAAAAGAAGCCGTGAGTAATGCTGTTGAGAGCCACTTTTTCATCTTGTGTTTCCTTTCCCATGAAGCCGTCAAAAAAGAGTTTTGCTTCTTTGTATTTTACCTCTTAAATCGCTAAATAGATTGCTTACCAGTATAGGTAGCTCAAATAATAAAAATCCCCTCCACCAAGGTGGAGGGGACTCAATTTACTAATCTGGCCTTTTGGTTATTTTACTGGCTTAACCGTTGGCAATACTCGGAAGCCGTCTTTTACCAATTGGCTTGGCATATAGTGACGGATACCTAGGTTAAATACGCCTGACTTATTCGCGGTTTCGATGTTGTTCGGCGCACCTTCACCACAGCCAAAGCTTACGGTATAGGTGCCATCAGCATTCTTGTCAGCGGTGTTTGAGCTCACGTTCGCAACATCGTTAAACATGAAACCTGCTTTGTCATACACGGTGATAGACCAGAACGCTTGGTTCTTAGGATCTTCAAAGGTTGCTTGGTGACAGGTATCAGCAGGGTAGTTGCCTGATACTTCATAGATGTTGTCTTGCATCTGCGCGCCGCCCCAACCGATGGCCGCACCTACAGCATATTTTTCTTCTGTAAATAGCTCTTTAGACTCATCGTTCGGATCAGTGAACATGCCGGTTAGCGCCGTTGCGCCATCGCGTTTTAGTATGGTCGGCATCTGCGCTTTAAGTTCTTTCTCAACTTTCACGAATGATGCTTGGTCAACTTGCTCAGCGCTGAATTTGTTGTTTGAGTTAGCATCGATGTGCATTTGATCTTGGATCTTGCGTGCTTCTTCTTTAGAGAAGGTCGCATCTAGACGCACTACGATGTAGATGTGTTCACCTGTGTGGGTGCTCAAATCAAAGGTGCCTGAGCCATACTGCATAGCTTGAATGCGGTGATCTTCGGTAACCACCTGCATAGATATGTATTTGCCTTCAGGGATCTCTGGAAGTGTGATGCTTGCGCCTTTAGATACATCTACTACTGCAAATGAGTAGTAAGTGTCACGGTTCATACGAACAACAGGCTGCTGATCCGTTGGTGTCAGTTCACGCTTATGAAGCAGTTTATTGATACCCGCTAGATCTTGGTTCTTTAGGATCTGGCGAGAGCTCTCGAAAATTGGGTAGTTCTCTGCCGTAGTAATAGCGCCATCCTTGCTGAAAAACTCCGCTTCTGTTGAAACCTCTTCTGCCATTACAGGTAGTGCTGCCATGTTCAAACCAAGTGCTACAACAAGTGCTAACTTCTTCATCAAATGCTCCTAGAGTCATAAATTATCTGCATGCAATAGGTGTGCATGCCATCTAATGAAAGATACTAGCAACAGGGTGATATCTATCCTATTTACTAATCCTGATAGGAGTTATGCATCAAGTGAATAAGGCAACATTCGCTGGTGGAATAATGAGAGATAGAAGCCGCCTGTTTTATGTGCAGGCAGCCTCTGTGGGGGAAGGGTTAGTTCACTGCTCTGATAAGTGGCAGGATACGGAAACCATCGCGAACCTTTTGGCTTGGAATGTAGTGACGGAAAGCTACATTAAACACGCCAGAGTCGTTCTTTATGTCTAGGTTATTCGGTGCATCGTCACCACAGCCGAAGCTTAAGGTATAAGTACCATCGGCGTTCTTCTCAGCAAGTTTAGAGTTGATGTTAGCCACATCGTTGAACATAAAGCCTTGCTTGTTGTATACGGTTACAGACCAAAATGCTTGGTTCTTCGGGTCATCAAAGGTCGCTTGGTAACACTCGTTCATTGGGTAGTTACCTGACACCTCATAGATGTTGTCTTCTAGCTGCGCACCGCCCCAGCCGATAGCCGCGCCCACAGCGTATTTCTCTTCAGTAAATAGCTCTTTAGATTTGTCGTTCGGGTCGGTGAACATACCGAATGTTGCTTGTGCACCGTCACGCTTAAGCACTTTTGGCATCTCCGCCTTTAGAGATTTCTCAACTGTTTCGAAAGAAGCCTTATCTACCTGATGTGCTGTGAACTCTTTATTCGAGTTCGCTTGAACGCTCATTTTGTTTTGAAGCGCGTGTGCCTCTTCTTTAGTAAAGGTCGCGTCTAGGCGGATGATGGCGTAAACGTGATCGCCAGTGTGGGTAGATAGCTCGAAAGTACCTGCACCATATTTCATCGCCTGAATGCGGTGATCCTCAGTAATGATTTCCATCGACATGTACTTGCCTACTGGGATCTCAGGAAGGGTTACACTCGCACCTTTAGATACATCGATAACAGCCATTGAGTAGTAAGTATCACGGTTCATTCGAACAACAGGCTGCTCGTCAGTTGGCGTCAATTCGCGCTTGTGCAGGAAGTTGTTGATGCCCACTAGCTCTTGGTTTTTTAGATACTGGCGCGAAGTTTCTAGGGTTGGGTAGTTCTCAACTGTTGTCTTTTCACCTGCAGGGCTGAAGTAATCGGTCAGTGTAGAGACCTCTGTATTTGCCAAAGTAGGCAGTGCGATAAGGTTCAGTCCAAGTGCAATGCTAAGTGATAGTTTCTTCATGCTGTAACTCCAAACTTGTATTCAGGTTAAACACCCACTGCCGAACTCTGTTGTTCGCTTGAGGCAGGTGCTGTTGACCTTTTCTATATTAAGAACGCTCTTTACAAAAACCATTGACTTAGGCTGATAGCTGATATCCATATAATGCATGGCAGAAAATAAATGAAAGAACTATCATGCATACCATAAGGTGAGCAATTATTAGCCACGCTAGTTATTACAGAGGCAGAAGAGATGAGCGAAGCAATGAACCCAACCCTAGAGTCAATCCTTGAGCTAAAGAAGCAGATGGGCATGTCTGTTATCGGTCAAGAGCATATGGTAGACACCTTATTGGTAGCTCTACTTACCAATGGCAACGTTCTTCTGGAAGGACTGCCGGGTACCGCTAAAACCCGCTCTATCAAGGCACTAGCCGACGCGTTGACCGTGGATCTTGGACGAGTGCAGTTTACGCCGGACCTTCTTCCTTCAGATGTAACGGGTACAGAGGTGTATCAAGAGGTAGATGGCAAGCCGACTCTGCATTTTCAGCCTGGGCCTGTTTTTAACAATCTATTGCTGGCCGATGAGATCAACCGCTCTCCAGCTAAGGTGCAAGCGGCATTGCTAGAGGCGATGGAGGAGCGTCAGGTTACTGTGGCAGGCAAGACCTACAAACTTCCTGAGCTTTTTATGGTACTGGCAACACAAAACCCAGTTGAGCAGGAGGGCACTTATCCGCTGCCTGAAGCTCAAATGGACCGCTTTATCATGAAGATCAATCTCGATTATCTAGGTGCTGATGCTGAAGAGCAGATCATAAGAATGATGCGAAGCGAAGATGGTGCGAGCAAGGCCAAATCAGAGCCTATCGATCCGCAGCAAATCTTTAAGGCTCGAGAACAAATCCGAGACATCTACTGCAGCGATGCGGTTCTTAAGTATATGGTTGCCATCATAGTTGCGACTCGAGAGCCAGAAGCATTCGAAGATTCAGAGCTTAAAAACTGGATTGCAGTAGGCTCAAGCCCACGTGCCACCATTGCCCTTGATAAATGTGCCCGCGCCATGGCGTGGCTAAAAGGCAAAGATTTTGTTGATCCTACGGATGTGCGCGATGTCGTGCATGGAGTGCTTCGTCACCGTTTGATTCTTTCCTATGATGCTCTGGCAGAGGGTATCAGTTCTGACCGCGTTATTGATGAAATCCTGTCTCAAGTCGCAGTGGCGTAACTATGAAAAAAGACCCGAATATCTACACGGATCTGCATACGCTGCGAGGGTTGAAATATAAAGCCAAAGGCTTTGATTTTCTGCCATTGCAACCGGTCAATAGTCTGCTTAACGGTCGCCACGTGTCTCGTCTAAGAGGGCGAGGTCTGAACTTTGAAGAGATGCGCCATTACCACATCGGTGATGACATTCGCTCGATGGACTGGAAGGTGACCATGAGAACCGGAAAGCCGCATGTAAAGATCTTCTCAGAAGAGCGCGAACGCAATGTCTACCTTTTGGTGGATCAGCGCTCAAGCATGTTTTTTGGCAGTACCGAAAAGACCAAGTCGGTGATTGCTGCAGAACTAGCGGCCTTGATTGCATGGCGAGTGATAGAAACCACTGACCGTGTGGGTGCCATTGTATTCGATGATAACAATGCCACTTCTATCGCGCCGCAGCGCAGTGCCAACCATGTACTGACCTTGCTCAATGAGATCGTTAGACGAAATCACAAACTCAAAGTAGGTGAGAAGGCTGAGTGCCAAACCAACTCGTTTGCCAAGGCTCTGACTCAAGCTCAGAGACTGGTTAAGCACGATGGACTAGTGATTCTGATCTCTGACGGTTATGGATACAGAGATAACAGTGAAGAGCAGATCAAAACACTTTGTCAAAGAAACGACCTGATCCTTTGTCATGTAACTGACCCGTTAGAGCATCAACTGGCGGGGCTGGACTCCATGATTGTCAGCGATGGTCAGTTGCAAGTCGCGGTTTCGGCAAAAGACAAACTCCGAGATGACTTTAATCAAGATGTGGTTCGCGCCATTGAAGCGTTCAAAAAGGTGGCTAAGAAATATCGAGTGCCAGTGTTGCCGTTCAATACCTTGGAGAGCAGCGACGTACAGCTCCGAAGAGCGCTTGGCGCAAACTAGGAGTCAGATATGTCATTAAAACCTAGTATGCAAAGTCCGTTGTTAACGGAGATTGTGGAACCGAGCGCGCCTGCGGCTATCTCTTGGTTACCTCTATCTACGGGTTGGTTATGTGTGTTTGCACTCTTATGCCTTTACCTTGCTTATCGCGTGTATCTCAAGATAAAGCAGTATCAAGCCAACGCCTATCGCCGCGCTGCGTTAGCAGAACTGGCAAGCCTTCAGAAGTTGGAAGTATTGCCAGTGCTAATTCGACGTGCAGCGCTTTATGCCTACCCAAGGGCCGACGTGGCCAGTTTGATTGGCAGAGATTGGGAGAAATGGCTAGATCAGCGCTGCGCGGGTAGCCACTTTTCGACCCAGTTTGCAGGGCTTTTATCAAACCTTGCCTATATGCCAAGTAGCGCTTTGCAGGATAAACAAATCGAGCAATTCAAGGCTCAGGTTGCGCACTGGCTGAAACACCATGAGGTGAATCATGATTGAATTTGAATACCCATGGATGGCGATACTTTTACTCTTGCCATATGTGGTGTATCGATTCTCACCGGCATATAAAGAGTCGAAATCTTCTTTGCAGGTACCGTTCTTTACACGCTTGGTCGAGGTCTCAGGTGAGCAGCCAACCAAGAGTGCAGCTGAGCTTAATCGTCGCAGGTTGCAGTGGATAATCGTAGTAGTGAGTTATCTCTCTTTAGTTGCAGCACTGATGAAACCTATGTGGGTGGGTGAGCCTATTGAGCAGCGAAAATCAGCTCGAGAAATCATGGTCGCGCTGGATCTTTCTGGCTCTATGTCGGAGCGAGACTTTGTTGATGATGAGGGAAATAAACAAGACAGATTGACCGTAGCTAAGCAGGTATTAAAAGAGTTTGGTGCGAAACGTAAAGACGACCGCCTCGGTTTGATTTTGTTTGCTGATGCTCCTTATGTACAAGCGCCATTTACTGAAGACACTAACACCTGGCTGAATCTTTTAAGCGACGTAGAGCTTGGCTATGCAGGATTTCAGACTGCGTTTGGCGATGCGATTGGACTTTCTATCTCGGTATTTGAGCAAGAGCAAAGCCGTCAGAGGGTAATGATTCTATTAACCGACGGTGATGATACCAGTTCAAAGATGCCACCGATAAAAGCGGCTGAGATTGCGGCTAAATATGGGGTGAAGATCTACACCATAGCTATGGGCGACCCGAGCACCGAAGGGCGATACAAGATGGATATCCCAACGCTAGAAAAGGTATCTGAGCTTACTGGCGGTCAGACGTTCCAAGCCCTAAACCGTCAAGATTTAGAGCAGGCGTACAAAACCATTGATGAGCTTGAAGAGCAAGAGTTTGAGGTACTGTCACACAGACCGAAACACAGCCTGCACCACTACGCATTCGGTATTGGATTTGTCCTTAACTTAGTCACGGTGCTACTGCTTTTGTTAGGTAATTTAAAGTTCATAGGAGGCAGAAAATGGGTGAAATAATCAATCAGCTGTCTCTACAGAATTTGGCAAATTTTCACTTCATGAGGCCGTTCTGGTTGTTGGCGATATTGCCTCTGGCGTTTTTCTGTCGCCAACTCAGTAAGAAGGACAATACTCTTGCCCAGTGGCAGGGAGTCATGTCTAAGAACATGGTCGAGCATCTAACAGTAAACCCAGACGGCAAGCGTAAGGTGACGCCAAAAAAAGCGTTTACTCTGTTTGCATTCATTGCAACCGTGGTTATGGCCGGACCAACATGGAAGCAAGAGACTTCGCCGCTGTTTGAGGATAACTCCGAGCTCATTATCGCGCTGGATGTTTCTATGCAAGGGCAAGATCTAGCACCGTCTCGATTGGTTCGAGCTAAACAGAAGATAAGCCAACTGCTAGAGATGCGAGGGGATGCAAAATCAGGTTTGATCATCTTTGGTGGCAGCGCCCATGTTGCCATGCCAGTGACCAAAGACAGGGCTTTGGCTGCTTATTTCTTAGATGCACTAGAGCCTAACTTGCTACCAGAAAAGACTAGCAAGCCTGATACGGTGTTAGCGCCTATCGATAAGCTGCTTTCTCAATCAAAGGCACCCTCTACGGTATTGATTGTGACCGACAAAACTGAGCCTGAGGCTATCGAAGCGTTCGAGCAGAAGTTTACAGACCTTAAGCACCAGGTCGTAGTGTGGGCAATTGGAGAGTCTGGGTTATCCCAGAGCGAATTGACTCAGTTAGAAACTCTGGCTAAATCAGGTAATGGCTCTTTGGTGCAGTTCACCCATGATGACAGTGATGTTAAGTCGGTGAACAGTGAGATCGAGAATAATCTGTTTGCGGTGCAAGACAATGATCAGCCTTGGCATGACTCAGGTTACTGGCTGCTGTTTTTGATATTACCGATTCAACTGATGTGGTTTAGACGTGGGTGGACCTTGCAATGGTAGTGAAATACAAATGGTGGATCTTGCTTGGTCTAGTGGTGGTTACTCTAGGTTGGGGCGCCTTGTTCCCAAATTCTCTCAAAGATTTCTGGCTATCGCAGGATCAGCAAGCCCAGCTCCATTTTGAGAAGGGGGAATTTGAGCAAGCATCGAATCTGTATCAGGACACTAAATGGAAAGCATACAGCGCATATCTTGCGGGTGACTTTGCTTCGACCATTACCTTATTAAAAGATGCGCAAGATGATGAGTCTCAGTTCTTAATGGCCAATGCTAACGCTTACTCAGGTCAGCTTGAAAAGGCGCTAGAGATGTATACCCAGCTTGCTACGAGCGAGCGATTTGCCAAAGCAGCGACTCACAACATCCAAGTAATGAAGGATGCAATCCAGAAAATCAAAGATGCCCCGCCAGAGGCAATGGAAGCGGAGAAGAAGATTGATGATCGCCAGCTTGCTGACGAAGAGACTGAAGCGGAAGCAACAGAGCAGTTGCAACTTAGCGATGCAGCATGGCTGAAGCAGGTTCGCCAAGACCCATCAAAGTTCTTAAGACAAAAATTTCAGCAGGAGTACGCAAGTGAATAGAGTGAAATTTCAAAACCTGTTTATACAAAGCCTGCTGATTCTGTGTGCTTTGTTCACCAGCCAAAACCTTCTGGCATCTGAGCTGCAAAGCTATATCGATAAGGGTGACATCAAGGTTAGTGTCGAATTAGACAGCGACAAGGTTGTGCCGCGTGAGCAGGTACAAGCTACCCTTGAGATCGTGAGTAAATATCCTCTGAAAGATGAAATAGTCTTGCCGTACCTTAATGTAGATAATGGCATCGTAAAATCTGACGAGCAGGGTGTATTGCGCTCTAGCAAGATGGTAGATGGTGAGCGTTGGTATTCGCAAAGCACCAAGATCTATGTTTACCCAATGCAACAAGGGCGCTTTGTACTGCCAAGCTTTGATGTAGCTGTGACTCTTTTAGATGACAAAACATCGGTATCTGGCGCTATCCAGACGCCTGAGGCGGGCTTTGACGTAACAGCTTCAGGTTCACAACTAGAGTACGTGGCCGGCAGTGCAGCCAGTTTTACTGTTACTGGTGCAAGTGAAGAAGAGCTAGAGAGTGGGGACGCGGTAACATTAACCTATGTACTGAGCGTAAAAGACTCTCACACTATGCTACTGCCTGAGTTTAAAGCTGCGGAGATTGCAGGTGCTGAGCGCTATGTGAAACCGCTACAAAAAGAGAATCAATACAATCGACTGTCAAAGTCCAACACTGCGATACTGACTCAAGAGGTGACTTATATCTTCCCTAACGAGGGGCACTTTACTGTGCCTAGTCAGACTGTGCAGTGGTGGGAGACCGAGTCGAAAAGTATGAAAACACTCGAGCTTGATCAGCAGGTGTTTGTGGTGGGCACGCCAAGCTTGCTTTCAAGTTTGCCTAAGCTGGATCAGATCTGGGTGTATGCACTTCTCGGTGTTATCGCCTTGCTATGGGCGCTTAAGCTGGCTTTTAACAAGATAAAACGAGTGCCGAGGCTAACATCTAAACAGACAAAGGTTCCGCTTTCTAAGCTCTTCTTAAATGCTGTTAAGCACAAAGAGTACGATAAGGCGATCAACCTGGCTCGAGAGTTGTCTCAAGTTAAGGGTGTAGAACTTGAAAGATTTCCTCTGTGGCAAGAAATGCTTGAGCAGACCTATTCGAAGTCGAACGAGGGTTTTACCCATGAGAAGGCGATGGAACTGTTGAGATTGATGTCGACTGTGCCGAGCAAACAGAAAACATCATTTAAGTTTGATTGGCGATTGAATCCACATTAATCCTTATTACTCGCCCTAGAGGTAAAGACTAGGGCGATGCCACCTAAAATAACCGTGCCCGAGATTATCGCGTGTGCGGTTAACGACTCTCCCAATAACAGTGCGCCAATCACCAGCGCCAGAGCTGGCACCGAAAGTTGGCTCACAGCCGCCTGTAATAGGCTGAGACTCTTCATTACTTGATACCATAGAAGGTATCCAAGACCCGAGGCAATGGCGCCAGAGGCAATAGCCAGTAGTGCCCCGTTTAAAGTAATGTGTATGTTGTTAAGTAGAAATGGCGACAAAAACAGCGCCACTATTGAGGCCGAGATAAAGCCCCAGGAAATACCAAGGCTAGGGGATTCAGCCTGCTTACCCAACGCGGTAAAGCCAGCCCAGCAAACTCCCGAACCTATCATGAGTAGCGCAGAGAGCGTATCTGGGCGAGATACTGACGGAAGCATCAGATAGACAAAACCTGCCACTGATACAGATATACCGATGATTTCCAGAGCTTTAAAACGTTCACCTTGCCACCAATAAAGGGCCAACAGACTCAGTTGCACAGCACCAAACAGTAGTAGCGCCCCTGTGCCTGCAGTGAGCTTGAGATAAGCAAAAGAGAACAGTGCCGCGTAACCAAATAGGGATACACCTGCAAGCAGGCTAAATCTCAGGTTCGGTGCAGAGGCTTTTCCTTTGCCGGTGAAAAGTAGCATAACCAGTAATAGCACTGCCCCCGATATTAATCGAAACAGGGTAAATGAGCCCGCGTCTATAAGCCCTTTGGCTAGCGCGAGACGGCACAGTATAGAGTTCGCAGCAAAGGCCAGCATTGCAAGGCCGGTTAGTAAGAAGGTAGACATCAAATCAGTTGGCTTTTTCTCGTTTATCAAACCAGATATTACACAGAGTCATCATACCTAGGCTATCAACATCTGTGCCGCGAAGAGTATCGTGGCTTTTGAACGCCACAGATTTCACCCAAAGTGGCACCAAGCGCTTCTCTTCTAGGTAGCGATCTTCTATATCATTTAAAAATGCACTTTTAGAGGCTCGGGTTTGCTGAAACTCTGTGATCCACTGTCTTTGTTTAAATGGTGTGATCATATTGCAGGCAGATTCGCTCAGCATCAGCCAGTAATAGTGATCGAGCAGCACGTCTGCACCAAACAGGAAGTTGTTTACCCAAATGTCTGCTTCAGCCACGGTTTCCACATACTCGATACTGATCCCTGCGTTGACTAACTCTATCCAAAGCAGTTGTATGGGCTCTTGGTTCTGCACGTGCACTTTGAGCTTAGTAGGGATGTCGCTCATGTTAAGCGCGTCATTGGATTCCAGCTCACGAATCTTGCGATTAGGCAGTATGGTGGAAGTAAGCTCTCGGTCATTGGTGTAGTGTTTATTGAGTACCTGATTGGTGAAGGCACTCAGAGCTAACCGGGTATTGAAGTCCAACCTATGACTGAAGCAAAGTGCCTTGGTTCCCATGGTGGAGTAGCTGCGATCCGCTTTGTTGGCGATATCGTCGATGTGTTCGAACTCAAATAGGTGGCCTACCGAGGTTTTATTTGAGGTAGTGACGTGCCAAAAGTCGGCGCGCTTTAACACCCCATGTACAGCAAAGTACTGAGCATTCTTAACTAAAGACCAATGATCCTTACTGCGATATTCCCAGTGATAAGCACCTGTGCCGTATGGGTAATCCGGCTCAGCATCGTTGTCTAGAAATATCGACGCGTGCACATCGGCAATAGCGTGCAAAAATACAGGGTCATCATGAGTCAGGGTTACTTCCACCCATTGATGATTTACTTCGACACTTTTGATGCTGGAATAGAGCTGATGCGCCACACTATGCTCGTCCATATGAGCGATTAGGTTCTGCTTTACATGCTCTGGCGTTACCAACTCACCGTTATGAAAGTAGACATCGGGTCTGATTCGAAAGTAGTGGGTTAGCCCTTCTTGATAGAACTGGTGAGCAAGGTGTGGCTCGAATGCACCAGTACTGGTGTTGAGTTTAATCAGGGTGTCGAACATTGCTATCACATAGATACCCGCATGGCGATCCGTCATATTCATTGGGTGGCAATAAGGAAGGCTGTATGGCACTAGAGAGACCAACTCATCGGAATGTTCTTTGTCTTCGGAAAGATCGGCTAGCCATTCTGGCAGGTGCTGCTTAAACACGTTGTCGTATTTAAATATATCGGCGTAACGTGAAGCTTCATTCAGCTCACCGTTGGCCACATAAGACTTGAGCACATTACAAAATCTCTCGTGAAAGGAGCTCAGGATCTGCAACTGGGTCTTATTGCCTCGGCCTTTACCTGGGATCCAGTGGATCCACCCAAGCTCGTTAAGGCTTTTCATGATCTTGGCAACGTTACGAGTAGAGCAAGACATCACATCTGCCAGAGTCTGGCTATCTACCGTGGTGGCTTCGGTACCAAAGTAGCTGTCGAGCTGTTTTAATCTTTGCAGGTGAATAGTACTGCTGGGTCTTTCCATCATGAGTCAAATCGTAAAACAAGAAGTTAATATTTTAGATCAGAAAAGGGCAGTTCGACTTTTTAGAACATTAAAACCATTAATGCCAATAAGACTACTTTGCCCAATATAGAAAATAATACGGAAGGCTTATTCGTCTTCGTATTCTGGGCGCCATGATAGAGCACTGGCAATGCTACCCACGACCACCGCATCTTTTTGTTCCGGAGTCAGATCTTCCATCATTTGAATGCTGATATGGCTGTTGGTTTCCGTAGCCGCTACCTCTTTACCGTTCAGCATGAAGCTGTAGCCCAGTGGATAGCCGCCGGAGAAGGAGGAGCCTTGAGCTGTTTTAACCGCGGCAACTTGAAGAGTGGTTCCATCAAGGGTAATAGAGCCTTTTTCATCGGCATCGCCAATGAGCTTGCGCTCCGGCTTGATTGAATAGCTACCGACTTTTTGATTTTCCACCAGAATGTCACATTCAAACGGGTCGCTACTCGCCATATTGATACCTCCAAGAGTTAAGCCTCCTTGGTCACCATGGCAAGCGAGTTTCCAGTTTTGATTGGAATCTACCTTAGTGATTTCGGCTGCTAGTCCTCCTTCAGCGGTACCATATACACCAAACCAGTCAGTGCTTGAGGCATCTCGTGTAAACTTACCTTTATATAAACCGGCAACATCAAAGGTACCCTCTGTACCAAATCCGCCAAACTGTCCATCTACAGAAACAGCCATGGATGGCAGGCTGGCGACTTCGTCAGATTTTTGCATGACTGCAGTTGAAACACAGCCTGTAAGAGCAGAGGCGATCAGCACGCCGAGAGTCGCAGTTTTGATTGTTATGTTTTTCATGGTGAACCCTTTTTCGTTATTTCTGGCGACAATATAAGCACCCTTATGCATTGAAAAGAGGAATAGGTTCGGGAAAGGTGTTCCTGTTTTATTGTGATCTAAATCACTATATTGCGTGCAAGGCTATTCATGGGGGGACTAATATGAAAGCTCTTAAATATGCACTCTTATCGACAGTGGCATTCGCATCGTTCGCAAATGCAGGGACAGTTAGTGACTTTTTTGATGGTGTATCAGTTGGTGCTGGTTACATTAATGAGTCGGGTAAGGATATAAACGTTTCAGGCTCGTCTAACCGTTCAGATGGCTTTGAGTTGTATTCGCAAGCTCCAATCAACGACTATTTGTTTGTTGACTCACGATACTCTTGGACCCAAGAAGACTTCAGTGCTCAGACAAAAGCAGGTTATCAGAAAACGGCTGAATTAAAGCGCGATCACCTTCAAGCAAGTGTTGGTGCAGGCTATCCATACAAGGTTTCTGATTCTGTTCAGTTGAAACCATTCGTTAAAACGGGTTGGTCGTGGGATAAAGCTAAGTTCGATACCACTTATCCTGGATTCGATACTCATGGCTCTAAAAGTGACAACAGCTTCACCCTTGGTACAGGCGTAGAAGCACAATTTGGCCATCACTTCGTAAGCACAGTGAACTACACCAAAGAGACCAGCGGCTTCAAGATGGAGCAAGTAAGTTTCGACCTAGGTTATCGTTTCTAACAAGCCAGACAAACTAAATATTCAATAAAAAAGCGGGGATCGGTGCATGATCCCCGCTTTTCTATTTTTACACTAGTTTATCGATGTCATCTAAGTCGTCTATGCGGGACGCAAGAGGGTTGAACAATACCAGTGGCAGTTTTTTATGAGTCGCGACATGGAAGGCATTTCGATTCAGTTGTTGGTGCAACCGTTTCCTGTGCTTCGCATGGCGGCTGACCTGCAGCCTACGCCTATTACTCAGACTATTCATATGGGGCACCACTACTTTATTCAGATTCGAAATTAAAAACACGAACAGTTCATGAAGAAGTGTTCGTGTTTTAAGTATGTACGTTATTTATACAATTTCCCACCTAAATGACGAAAGGGGGATCTCTATCATGAATAAAGTAAAACTGGCTCTGATCTTTGCAGGCTTAACACTAGGTGGCGCAAATCTGGCCCATGCGGAGAACTTCTTCTCTGGGATTACTATGGGGGCGGGTTACGCGAAAGGTAGCGTGAATATGGACGGGGACTCGTTAGTAAAACCTGATGGATACAGCGTCTTTTCTCGTGGCTATCTTGTTAAGTCATATAAAGATTATCTTTTTACTGACTTTCGCGTGGTCACCGAATCGGGCAAGAGACAACAATTCAAACTTGATCGTACAAGTTATCAAGCATCACTTGGTTTGGGTTATCCATTCCATGTAGCGAACAGTATTTCAATGAAGCCTTATGTCCAAACGGGTTGGGCTTGGAATTCACTTAAAGGTAAACAATCAGGTCAAACTCAAAAGCATCATGATAATGGTGTGCTATTGGGTGTGGGTCTTGAAACCCAATTTGGAGATCATTTCGTCACAAGTATTGGTTACACAACTTCTAAGGGACAAAACGATTTTTCCTACGAAAACACAATGTTTGACTTAGGGTACAAATTCTAACCTTCATATGCCCAGATGAAAATCTGGGCACTCGTTACATAATCCATACTCCGTATCTAGTTTTATATTCTCATTCCTTTATCATTGGCAAAGCACTTTCAAAAATGGATTGGTAATGCGAATTCTACACACCTCAGATTGGCATCTCGGACAAAACTTCTTCAATAAAAACAGACGCTCTGAGCATCAGGCTTTTCTCGACTGGCTTCTTACCACCGCAAAAGAAAATGATGTCAACGCCATCATAGTGGCAGGGGATATCTTTGATACCAGCACACCGCCAAGTTATGCGCGTGAGCTTTATAACCAGTTCGTAGTTGGGGCCAATAAGCTTGATTGCCAGCTGATCCTTCTTGGAGGCAACCATGACTCGGTTTCTGTTCTGAATGAGTCGAAGAACCTTCTGAAATATCTGCGTGCAGATGTTGTGGCTCATGCTTCAGGAGAGGATAAAGAGCAGGTGGTTTCAATTTTGGACAGTGATGGCCAAGTAGGGGCCTTGGTGTGTGCGATTCCATTTATTAGGCCGCAAGATGTGATGAGCAGTCAGTCTGGTGTTAAAGCTACGGAAAAACAGCAGCAACTCGGAGAGGCCATCAAAGCGCACTACCACAAGCTTTATCTTGAAGCTCAGTCTCAGCAAGCAGAGCTTGAATCCCAGCTTGGTAAAAAGGTGCCTATCATAGCCACTGGCCACCTAACCGCGCTTGGTGTGACTCAGTCAGAGTCAGTGAGGGATATCTATATCGGCACATTGGAAGGTTTTGCCAGTGATGCCTTTCCGCCAGCTGATTACATCGCTTTAGGCCATATCCACAGACCACAGATCGTGGGGAAGAAAGAGAACATTCGTTATTCAGGTTCGCCAATTCCACTTAGTTTCGATGAGCTCAAATCCAATAAACAGGTGGTAATGGTCGAATTTGAAAATACGACACCAAACATCCATCCAATCGCAGTGCCAAATTTCCAACCTATGGCGAGCCTTAAAGGCGATCTTCACTCAATCGAAGAGCAACTTGCAGCATTCAAACAGAGTGAGCAAACCATTTGGCTCTCCATTGAGGTGTCTGAACAAGATTTTCTGAGCGATCTTCAACAGCGCATCGCCGAAATGGTGAAAGGGCTAAATGTAGAGGTTCTGCAATTAAGACGTGCCCGCACCTCAGCAAAACAGGCTATTGAGCAGAAGAAAACTGAAACCCTTGCTGAGCTAAAACCGCAGGACGTGTTCAAGCGTAGACTCGAGCTTGAAACCCTCACCAGCGAGCAAGAACAAGCTCGTATTGAGCGTATTTCTCTTACCTTTGGCGAGATACTCAACCAAGTAGAGCTTGATGGTGAGGAGCAGCATTAATGAAGATCTTATCTTTAGAATTTGAAAACCTGAACTCTTTGAAAGGTCGCTGGAAGCTCGATTTCACTCAGCAACCTTTTACCGATTCAGGCCTATTTGCCATCACCGGTCCAACAGGTGCGGGTAAAACCACAATACTCGACGCTATATGTTTAGCCCTTTACCACAGAACCCCGCGTCTTGGTTCCGTTACTCATACCAATAACGAGATCATGACCCGAGGCACAGCAGAATGTTTTGCTGAGGTTGAGTTTGAGGTTAAAGGTGTCGCGTATCGCTCTAACTGGTCGATGCGCCGCTCAAGAGGCAAGGTCGATGGCAATATGCAAAGCGCCAAGGCTGAGATTGCGGAGGTGGCAAGTGGAAAGATTCTAGCCTCAGCGATCAAACAGAAACTAGAAAAGGTGAACGAGTTAACCGGTCTGGATTTCTCACGCTTCACTAAATCTATGATGCTGTCCCAAGGACAGTTCGCAGCATTTTTGAATGCTGATGCCAATGATAGAGCAGAGCTTCTAGAAGAGCTTACCGGCACTGAGATCTACGGCTTGATCTCTGAGGCGGTATACAGCCGATTCAAGCTTGAAGACGAAAAACTGAAACAGCTAAAAGCTAAAGCAGACGGTGTGAATCTTCTAAGTGAAGAAGAGCGTGAAGAGTTGACTCAAACTCGAACTGAGCTCGAGGCGAACCAGAAAAAGTTAGCAACGGCATTAGCTCAACTTGAAGATCAGATGCGCTGGTGGCGTGACCTAGAAACGGCGCAAAGCAGTGTTACTGAGGCTAGTAACGAGAAGCAAAAGTTAGCTGAAACACTTAGGTCTCACGAGGTCGAACTTTCTAAGTTAGAAAAGAGTATTCCTGCGCATGCGATTTTCCCAAATTACTCAGAACTGCGAAAAATAGCTGGTGATCTAGCTGAGGAAAAGCAAGGGCTTGAGCAGGGCAAACAGGCACTGGCAGATTTAACTCAGTTATTGGCTAAGCAAGATAAACTGAAAACCACAGCTGAAAAATCTCATGCTGAACAGAGGCAAAAGCTAGACAATCTAGATGCTTTGGCAATCAAGGTTCGTCCTATGCTCACTGAGATAAACTCTTTAAACAAAGAGCTAGATGCTAAGAGTAAACTCATTAATGAATCGGCCAATGAGCTGTTAGATAAATCTGATGCGCTTAAAGCTAAATCAAGTGAGCTGAACGAGATCAAAGAGTCTCAAGCAAAAATCACGAGTTATCTAAAAAATAATGCTAAGCATGAGCATCTAGCGACCGAAATCGTGCAGATACGAAATGATGCCAACACCCTAGGGGATAAACAGAACCAACGAGCAGATAAAACATCGAGCTTGCACAAGTTGGTTAAGGATAAACAAGAGCAATCCGAAGCTAACGGTAAGTTAGAAGAGAGACTCAACATTCAGCTGCAGGAGCAAACGAAACTTCAGCAGGCATTCGCACAAGTTAAGCAGAAGCTAGAGCAATTCAAAACGCAAAACTCCCTAGAAAATATCGAAGCGAAGCGAGACTTTGTTGAGCGTTGCTACATGCAGCAAGCAGAACTGAAGCGTCTAAGTAGTAGCTATATCTCCGCTGTTAATGGTATTGCAGATGTAAACCAAGAGCAGGGTAAGCTTAAGAAAGATCTCCAAATACATTCTGCTGAGCGCGAGCGTTTGTTAGAGCGATATCAGGACAAGAAGAAACTTATCGCCAGCCTCGAAAAGCAAATCGGCCAAGAGGGTGAACTTGCTAAGTACCGTGCAATGTTAAAGCACGGTGAAGCATGTCCGCTTTGTGGCTCAAGCGAACATAGTATCGAGCAAAGCCGAGACATCGTTGAATTGACTCAGCAAAAGCAGCAAGAGGATGAGCTTTGCTCTGAAATAGAGGCGCGAGGTAAAAATGTAAGAGAGTCCTTAATCGATATCGAGCACAAGCTGAAAGCGACATCCAAGTCACTTGAGTCTTTCGAGAAACAAAAGAGCGATGCTATCTCTCAATGGTCTTCTTTGGTCGAAGGCTTAAATGCACAAGCGGTCTCAGTGGGCCAAGGTGAGATTTTAGTTGGACTAGCTTTAGATAGCGCTGATTCCATTGTTGCATTTATTGAACTTGTTTCTAAAGAGCTCAATATAATCAATGACTTAAATAAGGATTTGGTGAGCCTTGAAAAAGCTAAGCAAGAGGCAGAATCAAATAGCACTTTAAGTGACAATGTAACTAATGGTCTGCAAAATGAGCTCAATTTGGCGCGGCAAAGTCTTAATACTTTTATTGAGAACGAGGTTTCCGCTCTGAAAGAAGAGGAGGCTCTAACTGATGCGGTTCGTGATAGTAAGCTGGCACTTCAACAGCGTATCACTGGTTTAGGGTATGAAATTCCTGAGCTTTCTCTGATATTCAAGTGGCTAGAAGAGCGTGAACTCGAAGCCCAAATCTGGAAGAGGAATAAACAGCGCGAGCAAGACAACCTAACCAAGATCGCAAGCCTTGTAAGTGAAACAGGAACGCTACAGGGGCGAACCGAAGAGCTCGAGAAAGGAATTGAGACCCACAAATTTACCATCGGAGAGCTTCGAGAATCTTTAGATAAGGTTACTACTGAAAAGCTCACCATCTACAAAGGTGATGATATTGAAGCAGAGCTTTCAGGGCAGAAGAGCGAGTTGTTCCAGCAATCTGAGAAACTAGAAGCGGTCAAACAGTTGCATGCTGAAGCTAAGGGTGAAGTAGATAAACAAACCACCAAACTTGAAGCCTCAAGAGAGCAGATAACTAAGCTGACTAACCGAGAGTCTGAATCAAATAGTGAGTGGCAAATTGCACTGTCAAATAGCATCTTTGATAGTGAACAAGACTTTGTATCTGCGTTGCTGCCAAAGGAAAAACATGAGCAGTTGTTGTCACTTAAAACTACCTTGGACAAACAGTCGCTTGAAGCAGAGACACGATTCGATGCTGCTAACACAGGCTTAAATAAACTCAAGCAAAGCGAGATAGCTGAAAACATTCCGCGGAAAGAAGAGGTTGAGCTTGCTCTATCTGAGTCCAAAGCTAGCCAAGCCGATTTGCAAGGTAAGTTGGGTGGTATAGCGGAGCGCATTAAGCTCGACGATGAGAACCGCGAAAACCAGAAGCAGCTGTTTGAAGATATCCTTAAGGCTCAAGCAAGCTACGATGACATGGCGTATCTGAACTCTCTGATTGGCTCGCAAAAAGGGGATAAATTCCGTAAGTTTGCCCAAGGTCTAACACTTGAGAACCTCGTTTATTTAGCCAATAAACACCTGCAACGCCTGCATGGTCGCTACGAGTTGAAACGAAATCTTGATGATGGACTGGCTCTTCAAGTGATGGATTTGTGGCAAGGGGATGTAGTGCGAGATACCAAGACACTCTCTGGTGGCGAAAGCTTCCTTGTAAGTCTGGCCTTAGCGCTGTCACTGTCAGATCTTGTTAGCCATAAGACCAGTATCGACTCACTGTTCCTCGACGAAGGCTTCGGGACCCTAGACCCAGAAACCTTAGATCTAGCCTTGGATGCACTGGATACCTTAAATGCCACAGGCAAGATGATAGGTGTAATAAGTCACGTTAACGCCCTGAAAGAGCGAGTGCCAGTGCAGATCAAAGTCAGCAAGAAAGTAGGGCTGGGTGAGAGTCAATTGGCTCGAGAGTTTGCGGTTAGCTAAGTACTTTGAGGCGCTCATAGAGCGCCTTTATCAAACTAATTGTATTTATAGAATAATGGCTTATTGCTAAAGGAATTTTGATATGTCGCTGGCAAGCTTAAAGTCGAGACTCGTTAAGCTTCCTACCTCATGTGTCGTTAGTGACAAGTCAACCTTGGCGTACGAATTGTAAATTTCGGGATGATGGTTGAGTTTCTCAGAGCAGAGGGCAACTTGAGTGAGAAAGCCAAATGCTTCGATGAACGAGTTGAACTTGATGGAAGTAAATAATTTTTCTTTTTTTAGCTCCCAAGTTAAAGACGAGTTCTCATTGAGGCGGGTGAGTTCAATTAGTACTTCTTCATCATTTAATACGTTTTTCATGCGTGCACCTATACATGTCTATAGATGGGCTTTGTCTACTAACCATTTCCAAAGATGATATGCCCTGAGCTTTCCTGTTTAGACTAGTCTTGTTTGTCAATTCTGCCATCCAACACCCTGCCGGCGGTGTTTATAGTTCTTGCGAGAGCGATTCTATGGCTTGTTGTATGGATGAAAACTGTATTTTGGTTAAGCACATTTCGGCCTTTGCAAACTCATGTTCTTGGATCAGTTGAGTTACTGCGGCTAGAGAGAACCGTTTCTCTTCTGCCTCAAATATATACTCACCTCCCTTAGCTAAGATGGTAAAGCAATGTCCATTACTATCTATGAGCCAGTCTGTTTTATACCAAATTAAGTCATCTAGCTCGGTTTTTAGGTGACGTTCTGAGTCTAAGTAAATTAGCTCAGAGTCACCTTCTAATTTGAAAATACATGGCCAAAGAATCAATTATCTACACCGTTAAAAATTGTTTTACGTGAGGTTCTCGTACCACAGTTCGTGAAATAACTCTGGCTCACGTTTTGCACCCGTAGATTCATATAGTGATAATGCTGCTTTGTTATCGATGTTAGTACCGACCCAGCAACTTGATACTCCTTGATTGCGTAACTGTTCTTTTAGCAAGTTAACCATGTGAGTGCCGATTCTTTTTTTACGAAAGTTTGGGCTTACTTCTATCTCATAGAAATAGGCCATGTGTGCGGTTCGTTCCAGTCTTGGCATTATGTAGGCAGTCAGAAATCCGATAGGTTTATCGTCGTATGTTGCAAGTATCAATATGTTGTTGGTGTTAGACAGGAAGCTATGTAAATGTTTCGTGGTTGAAGTCTGCAGATCGCCTTCGTTTCTTGGAAGAAGCTCCTTTATTGCTAGTCGTGCAAGCTCTTCATCGCCATGGCTTAGTCGCCTAATACCTAATTTATCGTCACACATGGATAGTCCTTGGGTATCAGAGGGAGATATTTAAGAATGAGATTTCTCTTTCTATCTTGTGTTCAAGTTAGGTCAAATTCAATTGGTATCAATGGGTTATGTGATTAACCTAGATGAATAAACCTAGGTATAAAAAAGCAAAGCCGAAATAGGGCTTTGCTTTCATATCAGCGTAGAGAAGCTATCAACTCGTCTTACGATTAAGCACCTCAACCTGACTAATCACCCCGAATGCTTCGTCGCCTTTCTTAGCTAACTCTAAGCTCTCAATCGTCTTCTCGGCAATATGTCCCAAATTCTGTTTGATAGTAGTGAGCTCACCCGATACCAAAGGAAGATCATCGAAACCCGTCACCGCGATATCTTTTGGAACGTTTAAAGGTTGATGTTTGATTACCTCGAGTACGCCAAGGGCTATCTCATCGCTGTTACACACTAACGCATCGTATTCTTCTAGTAGATGCAGGTTACGATAGAAGTAGGAGCAGACGTGCATCCCTTGGAAATGATTGCCTACAAATTCAATGGTGTGGGGGGGCAGGCCGGCACTTTCTAGGGCACTGGTGTAGCCTTGGTGACGGCTATTTTGCTCTGCGGATTCCGTGTCTTTCGCCACTACAAAAGCAATACGTTTCTTGCCACGGTTAATCAGATCTAGGGTGAGTTGTCTTATCCCCATAAATTCATCGGGTGCGACCCACCAGCCATTGATCTTCTTACCTACATTTACAAATGGAATGCCTTGTCTGCGCAGGCTTTCCAGTCTGTGATCGTTCTCATTAGCCGCTAATACAATGCAGCTCGACGCCTTGTCTTTTACTGAATCTACATCTTCGTGATAGACAATTTCTGCAACCAATCCCTTACGTTGCAGCATCTCCAACATATGATTATAGAAGAGGGTGACATAGGGCGAGAGTTGCGAGTCGTTGCTCGAGAGCAGGATTGCAACGGTGACGTCCTTGCCACTAGAGAGTTTTCTGGCGGTGAGGCTAGGGTTGTAGTTTAACGCTTTGCAGGTGTCGAGCACCTTTTGTCTGGTAGCTTCACCGACACCACCTTTACCATTTATGGTTCTGCTGACAGATGCTACCGAGACCCCAGCCAGTTCGGCGACTTTCTTTATATTTATTGGACTGCTCATTCGATCCTATTTACCACTGCGCCTTTCTAGGGAGGCTTTTCCTTTGACCCTGACTATTCTGTATCTAAGAAACCGGTTACGCAAGTGTTTACCTCTCAAAAGCCAAATTAGGGGTAAATATAGGTATTTCTATTCATTGTACTCATGAAAGTTGTGATTTCTGTCACGTAGATCTTATGGCTTACGTAACCGGTTACGTAAGTGTCGCTTTGATCACAGATATGCAATTAGATTTCTTGATAGCTTAATAATGAACAAAGCGAACTGACACTAAATCGGTTTAGTCATAAAGCCGGTTTGAATGCGGAGCCAATAATGAAAAAAGCACTAGCCCTACTTATCCCAGCTGTCCTGCTTGCAGGTTGTGGCGCGGATGACAACTCAAAGTCCAACAGAACTCAAATTACTATCCTAGGTACCATCAAAGGGGAGATAGGTCCTCAATTTGAAGATGCCATCGATGCATACAATGCCTCTCAAGAGCAGTATGAGTTGGTTTCACTTCCTCTAGATGGCAATGCCTACGAGAAAATGACCGCTATGTACGCCTCAAATAAAGCGCCGACCATTATGGTGATGGGTCAAGAGGCACAAGAGCTGCAAGACAAGCTGATGGATTTCAGCCAAACCGAGATCTTGTCTCATGCCTATCCTGGTACCTATGACGTGGTGACTCACGACGAGCGCGTACTGGGTCTACCAATCACGGTTGAGTCGTTTGGGTTCCTGTATAACCAAGCGGTTTTAAACAAAGCAGTCGGTGGCGAGTTTGACCCAAGCTCTATCGCCACTCAGGACGACCTTTCAAATCTATTTAAGCAGGTCTCAGCGCTAGAAAATGTGGATGCAGTAAGCGTCTCGCCGATGGACTGGTCGCTTGGCGCTCACTTTACCAACGTTCTATTTGCTAACCAGGCCGGTGATATCGACGCAAACCTTGAAGCGCTAGAAGCGATCAAAGCGGGTGAGGTGTCCCTTAACGATAACAGTGTATATCAGGGATGGCTTACGACCTTCGATCTTATGAAGGAGTACAACAAGTCTAAGCGTGCGCCACTGGCACCTACCTATGATGACAGCGCTATGGCTCTGGCTGCCGGTGAAGTGGGCATGTGGTTCCAGGGCAACTGGGCGTATTCAACCTTGCTCGAGCTAAATGCTGAAGGCGAATATGGCATCCTGCCAGTGCCTGTGAACAATGATGAAAGCTTCAAGGGTAACAATGCCATCTCGGTAGGCGTGCCTATGTACTTTACTGTGGACGCTTCTCAGTCATCACCTGAGCAACGTGAGGGTGCACTGGACTTCTTCAACTGGCTGTTTACCTCGCAAGAGGGCACCGATGCCTATGTAAACAAGATGCACTTTATTCCGGTTTACGACAACATCGAGATTGAGCCGCACGACAAGCTTTCTCAAACCATACTGGCCAAAATGAAAGCGGGTGAGACGCTGAACTGGGTCAATATGTACTATCCGGGTGACGCCTTCCCATCTATGGGCGCATCTATGCAGAAATACCTGGCAGGCGTTATCGATAAACATGCGCTAGCGACAGAATTTGAGAAGTATTGGACTTCTAAATAGCCCTTAGGTGGGTGAACACCCGCCTGATTCTTCCCTGCGCACTTCGCGCGATTTAGGATATTAATAATGTTTAGCACCTTACGAAAAGAGGGTGTGAAGGACTTCTTCACCTTCGCGTTTATCCCTCTATTTGCGTTTACTACGGTCTTGCTGATCCCATTTATCATGGGTGTAGTCTTGACCTTCACCAACTGGAACGGCTTCACCATTGGTGAGTTTGTTGGTTTCCAGAACTACATCAACGCAGTTACCGATGAGAGCTTTATTCAGATTTTCTCCACCACGCTGAAGTATGTGTTCTTCTGCTTGGTGTTCACCAATGTGATCGGTTTTGGTCTGGCTTTGCTTATTACATCAGGCATCAAAGGTCAGAATGGTCTTCGCTCAGCCTTCTTTATGCCAAACCTGATTGGTGGCATCTTGCTTGGCTTTATCTGGCAGTTCATTTTCAATCGAATCTTTATCACAGTGGGCGACCTGACTGGGTTTGAGCTTCTACTAGACCCTTGGCTATCTGATCCAGACAAAGCGTTCTGGGCCATGGTTATCGTTACTGTGTGGCAGATGTCGGGCTACATGATGCTTATCTATATCGCAGGCATCATGGGGGTTCAGAAATCTTTGCTAGAAGCGGCCAGTATCGATGGTGCAAGCAAGTCTCAGATCCTGCGCTCTATCAAGATCCCTATGATGATGCAGTCGTTCACCATCTGTTTGTTCCTGACCTTGAAGAACGCTTTCATGATGTTTGACGTCAACTTGGCGCTGACTAAAGGCGGGCCTTATCGTTCAACCGAGCTGTTAACCCTAAACATCTACAACGAAGCCTTCTTGTATCAAAACTACGGTACCGCACAGGCCAAGGCCATTATCTTGTTCTTGATTGTGGTGTTAGTGGCCGTGGCTCAGGTTTATTTCACCAAGAAGAGAGAGGTATAGGTGATGAAGCAGAAATCTAACGGCCTGTTTATCGTAACTTTGGTACTGGCACTCATTTATGTGTTCCCGTTCGCCATCTTGATCATCAACTCGCTCAAAACCAAGTTTGAGATCCTGAAAGACCCATTAGCTCTGCCAGCGCAGTTTAACCTAGATAACTTTGCTGAAGCCTTCGTGCGCATGGACTACCTAAATGCAATCAGCAACTCACTGATTGTAACCCTGATGGGGCTAGTGGTTCTGACCATCTTCCCAGCTATGCTGGCCTACTACCTAGAGCGTGAGCCAAGCAAGTTTAAGAGTGTGGTCTTTTATATGCTGGTGGCCTCTATGATTATTCCTTTCCAGGCGGTGATGATTCCGTTTGTAAGCCTGTTCGGCAAGCTAGGTCTAATGAATGGTAAAGGCTCACTGGTCTATTTCTACCTTGGATTTGGTGTGGCGCTATCTACTTTTATGTACCGCAGTTTTATCGCCAAGATCCCGCGTTCGCTGGATGAGTCTGGCGCGATTGAAGGGGCGAGTAAGTTCACCATTTTCTGGAAGATTATCTTCCCTCAGCTCAAACCAATTACCGCCACCATGCTAGTGCTAAACGCGCTGTGGCTTTGGAACGACTATCTGTTGCCATCCTTGGTGCTTTACCAAGACCAGCGCACCTTGCCACTGATGACTTATAGCTTCTTTGGCAAGTACACCAGTGACTACGGTCTGGCTATGGCAGGCCTGGTGTTATCCATTGTTCCAATCATCATCTTCTACCTGATTATGCAGCGCCAAATCGTGAGCGGCATTACCGATGGTGCAGTGAAGTAACGAAACGAATTTTTCAGCGCCTGCATGGCGGGCGCCTTCAATACAGAATTTATAGGTAAAACTATGGCAGCAGTTACCCTAGCGGGAATTGAAAAAGAGTACGACAACGGCTTTAAAGCGGTACACGGTATCGACCTTGATATTAGAGAGGGCGAGTTCATGGTATTCGTTGGTCCATCGGGCTGTGCGAAATCCACCACGCTACGCATGATTGCCGGACTGGAAAGCATTACCGGTGGCGATCTTCGCATTGGTGGTGAGCGCATGAATGATGTGCCATCTAAAGACCGCGGCATCGCTATGGTGTTTCAGGACTACGCACTCTATCCACATATGACAGTATTCGACAACATGTCCTTTGGCCTCAAAGTTGCCAAGCTTCCAAAGAATGAGATCGAAGCGCGCGTGCGCGAAGCGGCGGAGAAATTACAGATCACAGACCTTCTCGACCGTAAGCCCGCAGAGATGTCTGGTGGTCAGCGTCAGCGTGTGGCAGTGGGTCGCGCCATTGTTCGTAAGCCAGATGTATTTTTGTTCGATGAGCCTTTATCCAACCTAGATGCTAAGCTTCGCGTCTCTATGCGTCTTCGCATTACCAACCTGCACAAAGAGCTAAAACAAGCGGGCCAGCCGGCGACCATGATCTATGTCACCCACGATCAGGTGGAGTCTATGACCATGGGCGATCGCATCTGCGTGCTCAACCAAGGGCGCATCATGCAGGTGGATACCCCAATGAATCTCTACAACTTCCCAGCGAATAAGTTTGTGGCAGGCTTTATTGGCTCACCTGCAATGAATCTACTTAAGGCAACCCTAGTGGAAACAGAGCAGGGGCTTTATGTAGAAGTGGGTGAAGAGCAATTTGCGCTACCAAAAGAGAAAGCGGAAAAGCTCAGCTCACATGCCGGCAAAGCCGTGTGGTTTGGTATTCGTCCTGAATATGTGGGCAATGCAGAAACGCATCCAGAGTGCACGCAAAACAGCTTTACTTCAGAGATCCAGTCGTTAGAGCGTATGGGTTTTGAGGAAAACCTTTACTTCGAGCTTGGCGGTCAGGAGTGCAGCGCTCGCGTACCCCATGAAAAAGCAGGGAACAGTGATGTTGGCGAGCAGTATCAATTCTGCATCGACATGATTAAGTGCCATATCTTCGATATGGACAGCGAACTCAACCTTTCTCTGTAGTGGTCACCATGATGAACGAAATTAAACACAACTCAATTCAAGCGCAGGTAGAGGCCTGGATGGAGCAACTGACTGTCTCAGAGAAGTGCTCTTTATTGTCAGGCTCAGGCTTTTGGCATACCCAAAACATCGAGCGTCTCGAGATCCCTAAACTTATGCTGACCGACGGCCCTCATGGCCTGCGTAAGCAAGGCGAGAAAGAGGATCACCTTGGCCAGAATGAAAGCGTGCCAGCGACCTGTTTTCCATCTGAGGCTGGGCTTGCAGCGTCGTGGAACCGGGAGATAGCCAAGGCTCAAGGGCGTGCTATCGGTGTCGAATGTCGCAATGAAGATGTGCATGTGATTCTGGGGCCAGGCCTTAACATAAAACGCTCACCGCTTTGTGGTCGTAATTTTGAGTATCTATCGGAAGATCCTTATCTCTCTTCTCATCTTGGCGCGGCCTATATCGAAGGAGCGCAGTCGGTTGGGGTGGGCACTTCGCCGAAACACTTTGCGTGTAATAACCAAGAGACCAAGCGCCTGACAATCGATACCAAGGTCGATAAACGCACCTTGCATGAGATTTACTTGTCGAGCTTTGAAACCGCAGTTACTAAAGCAAACCCATACACAGTAATGTGCGCCTATAACCAGGTAAATGGCGAATACGGCGCAGAGAACCAATACCTTCTTAATGAGGTGCTTCGTAAGCAGTGGAACTGGGATGGTGTTGTTGTAACCGACTGGGGAGCGACCAATAGCCGCACCCAAGGATTGCTCGCGACCATGGATCTAGAGATGCCATCTTGCGGTGGTGTTAATGATAAGAAAGTGGAAGCAGCGCTAGAGAGTGACCCTGAGCTGCGTGCCCAACTGGATGAGTCTGTAAGACGCATCCTGACCTTGGTCTTGAAAACGACCACAGACCTACCTGAGGTAGAGGGGTTTGATCAAGAAGCGCATCATCAAATAGCTCGCGAGATTGCTCATGAAAGCATGGTGCTATTGAAAAACGAACAGCAAATTCTGCCGCTTAAGCGTGAGGATTCTATCGCTGTATTTGGTGCGTTTGCGGATACCCCTCGTTATCAAGGTGGCGGCAGCTCACATACCAATCCGACCAAGGTTACCAACACACTAGATGCGCTTTGCGGCTATACCAGCAACCTTGAGTTCTTGCAGGGCTTTGGCATCTTCGATGAAGTGTGCGATGAGGCGGCACTAGAGACGGCTAAGCGTATCGCGTTTAGCAAAGACAAAGTGGTCATTTGCGCAGGTCTTCCTGAGCGCTATGAAACCGAAGGCATCGACCGTACCCATTTGAGCCTTCCTGCGGCGCAAATAACCTTCATTGAAGAGATTGCCAAGGTTAATGCCAATATCGTGGTAGTGCTAAATAACGGCGCACCAATCGAGATGCCATTTGTATCAAAGGCCAAAGGAATCCTTGAGGCTTATCTTCCTGGACAAGCAGGCGGAGAGGCAATAGCTGATATCTTGTTTGGTGAGGTTTCACCAAGCGGCAAGCTGGCTGAAACCTTCCCGCTGCAGCTTGAGCACAACCCGAGCTTTGAACACTTCCCGGGTGAAGGCTATGAGGTGTCCTACAAAGAGGGCATCTATGTGGGGTATCGTTTCTATGAGACCAAGCAGCTGCCAGTGCTGTTCCCATTTGGCCATGGCTTAACCTACAGCGAGTTTGAGTACTCAAACCTTACGCTTTCGAGAGCTGAAATCACAGACCAAGAAACGGTTACCGTGACTCTTGATGTGACCAACACAGGTAATCGACGTGCCAAAGAAGTAGTGCAGTTGTATGTGTCGGATAAGCAAACGGACATCTCAAGACCTGAACTGGAGCTAAAAGGCTTTGATAAGCTTGATTTGCAAGCCGGTGAAACCAAGTCAGTGAGCTTTAAGCTAGACAAACGCAGCTTTGCTTTTTATGACGATAAGCTCAGTGACTGGCGCGTGCAGAGCGGTCAGTTTGAGATTCGTATTGGCGCGTCGTGCCAAGATATTCGACTTAACCAAATCCTAACGGTGCGCTCAACGCAAAAGCTGAACTTTAAGGTGCATACTAACTCGACCTTTGGTGAGCTACGCGGACATCCCGCAACTAAGCCATATGCCGATGAGCTTATTGAGTATTTCATTGAGCACTCGGGGATCGACTTTAATCTGGGTGACAACGATGAGAATTTCGCAGAAACGGTGATCTCCTTCTTCCCAATTAAGAATATGGTACTGTTCTGCAAAGAGAAATTCACCGAGCCGGAGCTTGAACAAGCGCTGAGTAAACTGACAGAGCAGGTAAGAATCTACGAGGAGCGTGTGTAATGGGTTGGGGTGATAAAACCATAGATGGCGCGGCTATCGAGCATGAAGAGCGCTACACCAATTTTTGTGAGATCTATGTGGATCCTGAGGTGAAGGGAGACAATCCCTTCATCAACAAACCGCCTGCTAACAAGGAATTGCCAAAGTTCGCTGACATTAAGGCTGAGCTTCCTCAACTATCTTGGGATGCTAACAGTAAAGCCGTTGCGGGTTACTATAAGACTTGGGAGATTGCGTTTGGCAACCTGAGGCAGCCGACCGAGTCGAATGGCTTTGTGAGTAATTTTATCGATACTGCGTTCAACAACCATCTGTTTATGTGGGATAGCGCCTTTATCACCATGTTTGGTAAGTACGCGCATCACTGCTTCGAGTTTATCGGCACCTTAGATAATCTGTATGCCAAGCAGATGATGGATGGTTTTATTGGTCGCGAGCTCTCCATCGAAACTGGTCAAAACCATTTCCATCGTCACGACCCGACCTCAACAGGGCCGAATATTCTGCCTTGGGCGGAGTGGCAACACTATGAGATGAGTGGTGATAAAGAGCGTCTGGCGCAGGTGTTTGTACCTATTTTGGCACTGCATCGCTGGATAGCAGACAATCGCACGTGGAAAGACGGCACCTATTGGGGCTGCGGCTGGTCCTGCGGTATGGACAATCAGCTTCGTGTCGATAAGAAGAAATACGATTTTTCTCACCACAGCCATTCGTCTTGGATTGATGTAACCCTGCATCAATACTTGTCGGCAACCTTGCTACTTAAGATGCAACAAGAGCTCGGTACGGATGAAGACCTTTCAGATATCCAAGCTGAGATCGTCAATCTCAAGAAGGTGGTAAACGAGAAGATGTGGGATGAGTCTCGCCAGTTCTACTTCGATACTCTGCGCGATGATAGCTTCTCTTCGATTAAATCTATTGGCCCTTATTGGGCGCTATTGACGGATATGGTGCCGAAGGAACGTTTACAGTCGTTTATCGCCCATCTTGACGATGAAAGAAGCTTTAAGCGCCCGCACCGTATTCCAACCATGTCGGCGGATTGTGAGCATTACACAGATAATGGCGACTACTGGCGCGGCGGTGTATGGGCTCCGACTAACTATATGGTGCTCAAGGGGCTGGAGAAACACGGCTATCATGATCTAGCATTCGATATTGCCTTGAATCATGTGCAGCATGTAGCCAACATTTTTTTTGAGACGGGCACTATCTGGGAGAACTACTCACCTGAGCTCGGAAGGCAGGGGATTCCGGCCAAGTCTGATTTTGTCGGATGGGGCGGTTTAAGCCTAGTCAGCATTCTTATTGAGTTTGTGTTCGGCATTAAGATGGATGTGCCTAATCGCAGCCTGACAGTTCATCTTAAGCTTGATGATGCATTCTCGTTGAAAGGTCTGAAATTTGGAAACTTGGGCTCGCTTGATATCGATGTGCTTCCTGCCAGCGAGGCGACAGGAGCAGAGAGGGTCAGGATCTCAGCAGATTTTCCGCTAGAAATAGCTATCTACTAGTCGAAAAGGCAGGTGAGTAATCATCTGCCTTTTTACTTGAGAGCCTGTTTAAGGGCAGAGATATAAGCCGGATATTCAGAAATGGTGTTGTGGTTTGCTTTCTTGATGATCACGCTTTGTGCTCGGGAACCAAACTCAGCAACCAGATTGTCACTTCTTTGTCTTGGTATCACTCGGTCATACTCAGCAATGAATATATGGGTTTGAGCTGAGATATTTTGAACCCTGTCGATGGATGCGTAGCGATCTTTGATTAATAGAGAGACAGGAAACATCCAGTATATCTCGCGGGCGACGTTTTCAACGCTATCAAATGGCGTAACCAAGATGAGCGTGTCGATATCCTCATTCGCCGCTACATAAGTGGCAATGCCTGACCCTAGGCTGCGACCCATCACAGAGATGGAATCATGTTCAGGCCTGATGGACGCAATAATACTGAGGGCATCACTGTATAGCGCCTCTTCTGAGGGAGAGCCAGGGTTACCACCATACCCGCGATAGGGAATGAGATAGACAGTGTAGTGGGCAAGCGAGTCTCGAAAGAAAGGAATATTGGCTTCGATATTTTCGACGTTGCCACCGTAATAGACCAGTGCTTTAGATTGCCCCTCATTTAATACCCAACCAGAGAAGGTTTCTTGATCGATATTTATCGCGAAGTTCTTCTCGCCAAAAAGAGTGCTACTTGATTGGGGAAAATAGAGGAATTTTCGCTGCGCAGAATAAAAAGCGATAGCTATGAGTACATAAGCTACCGCTACTGTGATTAAAAAGCTCTTCATTCCCTCTCACTATATTTTCTGCTTGTATCACAAGCTTAGATGAGGGATGGGCTAATTAAGAATTTTGTTCAGCGTTGATTCGAGCGTAGGTGTGCAGAAGCTCGGTTAGGGTATTTACCCAACCAAAAGCGTCGCTCGGAGCATTACTCGCGATCTTTTCCACTTCTTCGCAGTGCGTTTCTAGAGTGATCGCCTGCTCAAGGTTGAATGAGATGGCGTAGAAGTGCCACAGTACAAGACGCGTCATGCGGATACTGTTTTGCTTGGCATTCTCTGAATCATCAAAGGCTTGCTGGATTTCACTTAGAGCGATAGCCGTCATACGCAGGTTGGCATCAAGACGCGCTGACATCATGCGCTCTTCACTGTCTACCTCTTCTTGCTCGAAGGTGAACAGCTCACTCATCACATCTTCAGGGACAACCTTACTGATCATTCTTGCACTGAACTCTTCAAGTTCATGGCGGGGCATAGTTACTAGGCAGTTAAAGGTGTAGTCACGAAGCATAGGTATCGCTCTGGTGGTTAAGTGAAGAACGCATTCTAGTCATTGTGGCTAAATTTACCAGCGATTCTTGCCTTTACAGGTGAAGCTGACCGCTATGATATTTCAGCCCATTCTCCTCGTCTTGTCCGAGCAACACAGGGCCATCAAGATCCACTATCTCGGCGCGAGTCGCCACCGGCAGCGCGGCTTTCATAGCAACCGAGGTGCCAAGCATACATCCCACCATAATAGAAAAGCCAAGCTCACGAGCTTCTTTCTCTAAAAGTAGAGCCTCGGTGAGACCGCCGGTTTTATCCAGCTTTATATTGATCATCTCATAGCGCTCACGCAGCTTGCTAAGCTCTTTACGAGTATGCAGACTTTCGTCGGCGCATAGCGGAATAGGATGCGAGATACTAGACAGCAGCTCATCATTAACGCTCGGCAGGGGCTGCTCGATCATAGCGATGTTATAAGGTAGTAGCTCTTCAAACAGAAATTCTAGATCCAGACCAGACCAAGCCTCGTTGGCATCCAAGATGATCTTGCTGTTAGGGGAGGCACGGCGCACCGCTTTGACGCGCTCAACGATCTGCTCGCCATCAAGTTTCACTTTTAACAGGGTTGCGCCAAGCCGAGCGTATCCTTTTGCTTGCTCTGCCATCGCTTCAGGTTCACCGATAGAGACGGTCATTGCCGTTTCAATTGCGGACTCAATCTCGAAATAAGGACTAGGAAAGGTCTGTTCATCGGTCTTTGCAATAAGATCCCATAGCGCACAGTCTAGGGCATTTCTAGCAGCGCCCGCGGGCATCTGTTGTAGTCTTTGCTTGGCATCGATGGGAGAAAGAGCGCTAAGCTCCTCCGTCCAACTTTGGATCTGCTCAATCACAGACTCGACGCTCTCACCATACCTTGGGTAGGGGGTACATTCTCCAACGCCTTTATATTCCCCATGCTGAATAGTAACGTGCACCGTATGGCAATGAGTACGAGCGCCGCGTGAAATAACAAACGGCGTGGCGAGGGCTATGGAGTGTGGCTTTGCTTGTATATGCATCTTATCTTCCGTGAACTAGAAATTTTCCTTTAAATTGCGAGCAATAGACCCGATTCCGAAGCGAACAGGGTCGGTCACCGGCACGCCATACTGCTCCTGCCAATCAGCGCACAATGTTTGTGCCTCTTCCAGTTCCAATGAAGAGGTATTTAGACAGATCCCTGCGATTTGTGCAGATGGATTAGTGAGTCTTGCAGCACTTAGGTTGACTTCTATGGTAACGCTAATGGATGGCAGCTTACAGTGAGGTAGGTGGCGAATATGAGGGCGACCCACCTCATGACATAGAATTAGGGCATCGGCTTGTGCGCCGTGTAATAGGCCTAGGCTAACACCTGCAAATGATGGGTTAAACAAGGAGCCTTGTCCTTCGATGATGTCCCAATCATGGTCGTTAAAATCAGGGCTGATGGTTTCAACCGCGCCGGAAATAAAGTCGGCCACTACCGCATCGATGGAGATGCCAGAGCCTTCAATCAATATCCCAGTTTGGCCGGTGGCTTTGAATTGGGCGTCCACATTGAGCTCTTTTAGCGCCTTTTCCAGCGCTAAAGCGCTGAACATCTTACCAACCGAGCAGTCAGTGCCTACCGTCAAAACCCGCTTTCCTTGGCGTGGCTTGCCATTACCAACATCGAGCGTTTCATCATAATGGCGAACATCATAAAGTTTGGTTTGACCGGCATCTTCTAGCTTTGCAAGTTCAGGGATATCGGCAAGACGAGAGTGCATGCCTGATGCTATCTCGTAGCCCATTTTAGCAGCTTTAATTAGAGTCTCTTGCCACACTTTAGGGATAACACCGCCAGCGTTTGCCGTACCGATCACCAGTGTTTGCGCACCTTTGGATTTTGCTTGCTCCAAGGAGAGGTCGGATAGGCCTAGAGAGACAGTTTCTGAGGTCAGCCTCAATTGTCCCACGCATGAATCTGGACGCCACAAGGCGATGCCTCTGGCCGTTTTAGCGGCGATTGGGTCGGTAACATCACCTAAGAAGAGTAGATAGGGCTGAGCGATAGACATAAAGAATCCTTTTTAATGGCAAGAGTGAGAAGGAAAACTTTATGTGCTTTTAACCCAGGCGACGAATACTTATATGAAACAAGGGTATAGCCTGATGTTATAGGCTGTCTTGCAACTGCTCTACAAACCAACGAGCTGTAATACTCAAAGGACGATGCTCTGGGTAGAGCAAAGAGACCTCGACTTTAATTGCAGGCGATAAAGGGTAGTTATTAACTCTGTGCTGGTACTGCTCAGCCGTCCAAGGGTCAACTACTGCATAGCCTGCGCCGTTTGCTACTAACTCTGCGGCGGTACTGTAGTTTCTGGCTGTGATTTGAGGGTGAAAATCTGGTGCTATGGTCTGTATTGCTTGCTGCAATTGAATGCCAAGGGGATCGCGATTATCCAAACCGATCAGCGGGGATTTGTCTTTAAGTAAATTCTCTAAACTAACGCTGCTCTGATCTTGATATTGCGTGGGTGTGAGCAGTTTCATTTCACTCTCTAGTAGTGTTTGTTGTACTAAAGGAGAGGGGGCGTTGTTTCCGAAACAGATAGCAAGATCCAGTTGATCTTTAGTTAGTGCATCACACAGTTCGTCCTGATTCCCCGTCGAGATCTCTATGGTGTAATCACTTGCTTTACACGCTTTGGCGACAACCGGAGCGAGCAGGCTGGTGGCCAAGATAGGTGGGGCGCCAATGATTAGGTGCTTTTCACCCGCTTTTATCCTATTGGTAAGGTTTTTAAATTGCCCCAATTGCTGGTATACCTTCTCCGCCTCAGGGGCGAGAAGCAGCGCCTCTTTAGTGGGGATTAAGCGACCCTTTACCCGCTCAAACAGTGGAAATCCAAGTTGGGTTTCTGTGTGGGAGAGTATGCGAGTGACATTGGGCTGTGAGACATGAAGTTGTCTGGCGGCGCCTGACACGGTACCGGCCTTCATTACGCTATAAAAGACTTCCAGTTGTCTCAGGTTCATTTTTACTTGTCCGCATTTTCCCAGTTCTAGTTACGCACTTTAAAACAAATTCAAAATACTTAATAGCTTGTATTTGCTCAATTAAATGCTCTGATTAAGAGGTTGGTTCTTCTGTTGGCCGTCCAATTCTTTCGATAAAAATCTTTTATCGTAAAGATCAAAATATTTCGTTTCACTGTCGGTTGTTAAAGCCTCATAGTCGCGCCCGAAAACGTATCAAATCTCAATTCATTTTAAATTTCCCACGACTGACTAAGAGGTAAAACCCAGTGGAGAACCGTTCTGATTTCGAGGTGAATACCGGCTTTAAAGTCCCTGTTATTGCGCTAACCCTTTATGCTATTGCTTCGGGCTATTTGATGAGCCTGATCCCTCTCATGCTAACTGAGTATGGTATTGGTACGAGCAATGCGAGTTGGCTAGCTAGCATCTTTTATGCAGGGCTTCTGGTGGGAGCGGTGATCATCGAGCCTGCGGTTAAATACCTAGGGCACCGAGTCTCTTTCATTGCGTGTTTGGTTCTCTTTATTGTAACCATAGTGGTGTTGCCTTTAGCGCCACTTGTTTGGGTATGGCTAGTAGCGCGCTTTGTTGCTGGCGTTGCGGTCGCGGGTGTATTCGTTATCGTTGAATCTTGGCTACTGGTCGGCGCTGAGTCTAGCCGTGCTAAACGCTTAGGTCTGTACATGGCATCGCTATATGGCGGTTCGGCGTTGGGTCAACTGGGCATTGGTTTGCTTGGAGTTGAGGGCAGTGCGCCGTTTATTGCTATTTTGAGCATGCTTGTTTCGGCGATCTTGGTTCTTAGCCTGGTGCCAACCACTCAGCCGCATAGTGCTCATTCAGCGACTTTGTCGTTTAAGCAGATCACCAAGCTCAATCATGCGGCCATTATCGGCTGCGTGGTTTCGGGGCTGACTCTGGGCGCTATCTATGGTCTGATGCCAATAGAGCTAACTGCACGTAAGGTATCGCAAACTGACCTGAGCCTTTTGATGGCCTTAGTTATCTTAGGGGGCATGGCGGTGCAAACCCTAGTACCAAAGCTGATTAAGATTGCCGGACGCACGCCACTGATGGGGCTATTTTGCCTACTTGGTTTGTTTGCTGTGGGTTTGGTGATTCTGAGTGATGATCTTGTTGTGCTAGCGATGAGTCTATTTCTGATTGGCATGGCGACTTTTGCCCTGTATCCCATTGCTATCAATCTAGGTTGCGACAAGCTAGATGAAAGCTTCGTGGTGTCAGTAACCCAAGTCATGCTGTTTTGTTACAGCATAGGCTCAGTGAGCGGTCCTATGCTTGCGGATTGGTTTATGAGTGGCAGTCAGGGTCTAATGGCGTATCTGTTTGCAACCTTAATGGCGACCGCTATCTACATGTTTATTGCCAGCATTCGCACCAAAAAGCACTTGGTTGCAGGGGAATAAATAGCAAAAAGGCAGTGAGGATTTTCCCACTGCCTTTTTCAATTAAACGCCTTTTCGATATTGCGCGTTGTTGGTCGGGGCTATCAAAGTCGCTATCTTTGCATCTGTGATGTTTTCTTCATCGAGGAGCGCTTTGAACGAGCCTATGACCTCAGACTTGCTAGCGTTCACCTTGGTCTCAGTCTGTATGTCTCTAAGGTCAATCAGCACATCCGTGATGAGATCGCGGTGATCGCTCAAGATCTCAAGGTTCAGCACATTAAGCTCGCTATACAGACTGTTGTGTGAGCCCGCTTGCTTGTCCACGATATACGGGTTGTCTTTGAGGTTGATTATCGAGGTGTGCTTGCTGCACTTTCTCAAGCAGCCCTTGTTCAACTTAATCTTCTTGCAGCCCTCGGTTTGCTGGAACAGACACTGACGGCTGGTAAGCAGGGTATTTGGGTGATACGCGCTGTAGAAGGTACGCATCCCGATAGGGCGCTTGATGTAGTTAAGCTGCTTTTTGCTAAGCTCATTAGATAAGAAAGCACCTGTTGCTGAATACTCCTCAGACAGACACTTAAGCGCATACGAGTTAGCGGTATTCATCTGGGGACCTGCTACCCACCCTATACCCAAACGACTCGCATGCAGGCCAACACCTGAGTTATTGGTGATAAGCATCGATGGCTGTATCTCTTCGAGAAGCGCCTTTGCTGCCTCAAAGTCATCGCCAATGAGAATTGCAGGGAACCAAGGCTTGAGGTTTGGGTGAGCGTTAAATAGCTCGAGCATATTAGCTAGCTCTGCTTTTAGCCCCATTGGAAGCTGGAAGTAGACATCGATATCTGTGTTGAGTGCCAGAGTTGCATCTTTTGGGTTTGAAATAAGCACAGATAAGCGTTTATCTTCAGCAGGATTGCTAGGCAGTTTTTCAAGCTTGGGCGCATCGATTGCACCTTTAAGGCTGCTACCAGATTCAGAGTTCTCAATCTTCATCTCAGCTATCTTCTGCTCAACGTTCTCTATGATCTCTGTCTTCTTGTCATAAAGGTCACGTTTAACTTGTTTGATCTCATCTAGGCTGGTGCATTTATGCACCTTGGAGAAATGGGTAACCGCATTGTCTCTCGGGTTATCGATGTACATTTCTTTGCCGAAATTACCCTTTAGGAAAGCGTTAGAGAAATCGCGGTTAAATACCGTATACAGCTCAGTGGTGTCGGTAGAAAGAGGTTTATCGTCACACAGCCTGTCTATCTGCTGGCGCCAGTTATCGACAACTGTGTAGACGTAGTGAGGCTTTTTAATTCGTCCTTCTACCTTGAGAGAATATACGCCTGCATCCGCTAGCGCTTGAAGGTCATTAAACGCCGAATTGTCTTTCAGGTTTAGGGGATAGTCAGAGCCCATGGGAGTGGTTTCGTACTGCTCACGACACGGCTGACTGCAGCGACCTCGATTGCCTGACGCACCATTACGCGCTGAACTGATATAACACAAACCAGAGAAACCAATGCAGTAAGAGCCGTGCACGAACACTTCCATAAGCACATTATGTTCATGACCAAATTTGGTTAGAAGCGTAATTTCGTCGATGTTCAGCTCACGAGAAAGGTTGACTCGACTGGCCGTCAGCTGTTTTAGAAACTCGATTTGGCCTGTGTTGTGAGTATTGAGCTGGGTAGAGGCGTGGACATCTAAAGCAGGGAAGTGTCTTTTCAGAAGGTACGCCAAACCTAGGTCTTGAACGATAACGCCGTCGATATCTGTTTGCTCAAGTTGCGCGAGCAGACGCATCACGGCTGGTATTTCGCTTTCAAGGATAAGTACGTTTAGAGTCAGAAAGATCTGGCAGTTATTGGCGTGAGCAAGCTCTAAAACACCCTTGAGGTTATCTAAAGTAAGGTTTGCTGCGCGATTACGAGCGTTAAATCTGTCTAGGCCGCAGTATATGGCATCTGCGCCAGCAGCGATCGCTGCTTTGATAGACTCAACATCACCACCAGGGGCCAATAATTCAAACTGATCTCGTGTCACAAGCAAACCTCACGCAAAAATGAGCGCGTATTCTACGCCTTTACCGTTAAGATTTCCTGTCCCATTTGGAATAAAAACCCTCGTCCTTATGAGTCAGTAGCGGAATTTGCAAACGGATCCATTCGTCATAGCGTACTAAAAAATACTTTTGACACAGATTCATCATTATTAACAGACAGTTATGATTTACTTGGTTATATGATTGTTTATTGGCATTGTGTTTCTCATGACGCTAGAACCCAATGCAATTTATCTCTTAGTTAGTAGAGTTCAATGAAATGTTTGATACGTTCAAAGAGTTTATTAATCCAAGTAAGAATCCAGATTTAACGCCAGCACATGAGTTTCAAAGGCGAAACCTCTCCACGCTGTGGCTACTTGGTAAAACCGGTGCGGGAAAGTCCTCGTTTGTTCAGGCTATGACTGGCTTGAGCTCTGTTGAAGTGGGCAATGGTTTTGAACCCTGCACCATGACCGCTTCCTCTTATGACTTTCCCCAAGATAAGCCCATTTTGCGTTTTCTGGATACCCGTGGTCTCGGTGAAGCGGATTATGACCCCAAGGAAGACATTGAGGCTCTGGGTAATGCTGGTCATGCACTAGTCGTGGTTATGAAGATCGATGAGCCGGAGCAATCGGCGGTCATTGCAGCGCTCAAGCTTATAAAAAAGCAGAAGAAAATTAAGCATTTGATAGTGATTCATACTGCAACGCTTACCTCATTGGAGAAAGATAGGGAGCGCCAAATCACCTTCAACCAAAAGCAAGTAGAGGATGTTTGGGGTAAAGCTGTTGAGCATGTGGCGGTAGATTTTGAAACCCAAGATGGGGAGGTTTACAACTATGATCCGCTTCTCGACACACTTGCCCAGATGTTACCTATTGTTGGAATGATGGTTGAAGACAAGGAGCATACCAGCGTTGAAGAGAAGAACTTCGATAGGCTTGAAAATGAAGTGCTGTGGTATGCGGGCAGCGCATCGGCAAGTGATTTGATTCCGGCAGTGGGCTTGGTTTCTGTGCCAGCTATTCAGGCTAAGATGCTGCACAGTTTGGCCAACCAATATGGGGTTGAGTGGAACACACAGACCTTTAGTGAATTGATTGGCACGTTAGGCAGTAGCTTTGCGGTGCAATATGGCGTGAAACTGGGCACAAGGCAACTGGTGAAACTTATCCCTGGTTATGGTCAGACGGTGGGGGCAGTGGCTGCGGCTGCGATGAGCTTTGGTACTACCTACGGCTTAGGTCGCGCTGCATGTTATTACTTCTACCATAAAAGTAAGGGAGAGAGCGTTTGTGAGCAAGATATGCAAGAGCTCTATCGTAAATCCATGAAGAAGGGTAAGGCGGCATCTGGCTATGACAAGGATTAGAAATCTATTTCGAGTGCTGTTGGAGTTATCCGGTGGCCGCTGGGCGATCGTTGTAATTTCGGCCATCTTCCCCACCTTGATTATGGTTGGCTTTGGCATCGTATTGGCATTCAAATATGGCTACCTTCTGGAGATGTCCATCTTGATTGCGGTCAGTTCACTGTCGGTGAGTATTCCCCTGTTTCTCCTCAGCCAAGTAAAGAACAAGCCAGAGCCGCAATCACTAGAGTCAAACCTTGAAGAGATCAGTGATGATCTTGTGAAGGCTTCTTCGGATTGGTCGCAAAGGGAGTTGGTTATTTGGAATGAAAGCAAACACCTAGCTCGCGCAAAAATTGATGCTGAGGTGGAGTGGAACAATCTTGACCAAGCCGCGCTCGAGGTGCTAGAAGCCGTTGCCAAAAGGTTCAATAAAGAGGCTCTAGAATTTTCGATTCCTGAGGGCCTGAAACTGTTTGAAGAGGTAGGTCGCCGTTATAAACGCGTTATTACCAACCATATCCCAGGGATAGAGTATTTAAAAATCTCCTATATCAAAGCGGGCTATGAAGCCTATGAAAAGTATGGGGAGGTTGGGCAAAAGATCTTGAAAGCCGCTATCTGGGCAAATCGTGCCAGACAAGTGTATACCAACCCGATTAAGGTAGCGGTGGATGTGATCAACGAACAAACTGGCTCGACCATGACTCGGGGCGTTGTGGATGATATGCAGACAACCGCTAAAAAAGCCTTTCTTGATGAGGTGGCTGCGGTTTCGATAGACCTTTACAGCGGTCGCTTTAGCATCGAAGAAGAGAGTGTGACGCAATCGCAAGTGCATCAACAAGATGAGTCGCGCATGGCGGCCGAGTTAGAGCCAATTCGTATCGTCGTGGTCGGACAAACCAGTTCGGGAAAATCCTCAATAATTAACGAGCTTAAACAGGAGCTCGTTGCTGAAGTAGATGTGTTGCCGTCTACCGACAGTGCGACGGTTTATGAAACTGTAGTTGGTGAAGATCTTGTTCGAGTGGTGGATCTGCAGGGGCTAGATGGAGAGCCTAAAACCGAACAGCGCATGCTCGACGAAATGACGCAAGCCGATGTGATTCTGTGGGTGCTTAAAGCCAATCAGTCCGCTCGTGAGTTGGATAAAAAACTCAAACAGAAGTTTGACCAATACTATATGGATGAGAAAAACATCTCTCGTAAGCAACCTAAAGTCATTCTGGTGGTGAATCAGGTCGACATGCTTAAACCGATCCATGAATGGCAGCCACCTTATGATTTGAACAAGCCTACTACTGGCAAAGGAAAAATCATCAGTCAGGCTATCGACTACAACCGAAAGCTGATGGAAGCCGATGTTTGTTTGCCGCTTTCAATCTCATCAGATAAAGAGCGTTTTGGTGTTGATATCTTGCAGCAAACTCTACTCGAGAGCATTACCGATGCCAGCAATGTGCAAAGGAACCGACAGCGACTAGAAGCAAGGATGAAAGGAAAGTCTATGAAAGAGCAAGTTGGACGAGCGGTTAAAGTGGGTAAGAAGGTTGCGCCAGATGCAATCAAGGCTGCGGCGCCACATGTGGCAGGAATGGCAGCAAAGAAAATCATAAAATAGCTTTATTGAGAAAGTCAGAATTGGATGGGATATGGGTATGTCGATTCGTTTGTTGTTAAACGGAAAGAAAGCGGGACAAGAGGATGTACGAGCTGCAGTTTATTCTCTGCGAGAGCAGGGCGTTGATCTTGAAGTAAGACCAACTTGGGAAGGCGGTGATATTGAGCGATTGGTTCTCGAGGCGCAGGCAGAGGGTATAAAACGCATCATCGCTGGTGGAGGTGATGGCACAGTGAATGAGGTAGTAAGTGCGCTGTTAAAGCACAACCTCAATCATATCGAGCTTGCTGTTTTGCCATTAGGAACGGCGAATGACTTCGCCAGCGCGTGTGAGATTCCTACAGAGCCATTGGCTGCGCTCGAGCTTGCCTGTAAGGAAAATCCATATTGGGTAGACGCTGGCAGTGCAAACGATTCGTACTTTATCAATATCGCAACAGCTGGTTTCGGCGCTCAAGTTACAGCAACAACACCGGTTGCATTGAAGAACTTCCTTGGAGGCGGTGCTTACACTCTATCAGGATTGGTTCAAGCCATTAATTTTGAGCCGTTTGCAGGTGTGGTGGTTGCCGATGATCAGCAGAAGTTTGCCAATGTGGTGGTAGGCGCATTGTGTAACGGTCGCACCGCGGGTGGTGGTCAGCCTTTAGCTCCAGATGCGTATATCGATGATGGCCTGTTAGAAGCCTTTACCATAGAAGACTTTACCGCTGCGGATATTCCAAAAGTGATTGAGGATATAAAGTCCAACATCGATACCCAGTTTGTGCATCGCCGCAGTGTTAAAAGAGTAGAGTGGCGCTCAGATGTGCATATGCCTATCAATCTAGATGGTGAACCACTCTCTGCATCGAATGTGGTCATTGAGGTGATGCCAAGGGCAATTAAACTGGTACTTCCTGACAATACGCCTGTGCTTAAGCATAGAGAGATAGCCTCTTAAAAAAACTCTCTTTATGAATGGGGTCTCGTCTACAAGACCTAGCTTTCAATTCGGCGTCTTATTGCACCTAAAAACCCGTCTTCAAATTATTAAAAAGATCGCAATATGCGGTCTTTTTTACCTTACCTATCTAATTGTCTAATACTTCCTCATTGTATTTATCGCTGACGAATCATCAAACTTGAAAACCAAGACATAGCAAAAAACTATCACCTAGGGAGGGGGATAAAAAGAGAGAAACAGCATGAATATAAGAAAGGCATCACTCGGCAAACAGATAAAGGCAATAGCTGCTTTGCAACTAGCTGTATTGATGGCAGCGTGTTCCAGTACAGAGCCAACATTAGAGAACAACTGTAGCACGCAAGGGGTACAGGAAAGTATTGATGAAGCCAATGCCCTTGGTGCTCTTTCACTATTGAATGCCCTAGCGGGAGGTAACCAATACTCTGGCTTATCGTCTCATGCGAGAAACTCAGAGCAACAAGCCGAAATCATCAAAATTCAGGCTGAGCTATGTGAGCAGAAGAAAGCAGAAAAAGGCTTGGAGTAAACAATGCGTAGATTACTCTTGATTACTGTCATCATTGCTTTGGTTGGATGTGTGACAACTTCCTATAGTCATGAGACTGAGCAACAAGTCAGTAAAGCTCCAACGAAATATAAAGACACATTTCGAGAAAAGATCTTAGGTACCTTGCTCATCGATGGCTTAATGAAGTAGGAGTGATGTACTGTGTATCGGTACACGGGGAAAGAGAGTTGAAAGCCCAGAAACAACAAAGCCTCCGCAAGGGAGGCTTTATCTAAATTTGGTGGGTCCGGGCGAACTCGAATCGCCGACCCCTACCATGTCAAGGTAGTACTCTAACCAACTGAGCTACGGACCCAAATTTTCAAGCGTTGAGAGCATGTCTCGTTGCTTGAGTTGTAATATATTCGGGCGAACTGCTTCTTGCAACAGGAAAATAGAACTTCTGTGACCGTTTGATGGGTAAATGTTCAAATCGTTTAATTTGCGCACCAATTTTGCTAACGGCTTGATACAAGGCAAGTTATTTTCTTAATACTGGATATGATTGGTGGAGGTGCCATCCACATACCAGTTTGCTCCAGAGACAAAACTTGCCGCAGGGCTAGAGATGAAGGTGACCACGCGTGCGACTTCTTCTGGCTTCGCCAAGCGTCCCAGAGGGTTTCTTTGAATCACTTGTTTAAAATCTTGTGGATTCTCGCGTTTGAATTTGCCCCAGAAAGCATCTTCAACATAAGTGTCGCCAGGAGAGACGGTATTCACTCTTATCGTTGAGGCGTAGGTCAGTGACAGCGATTTCATATAGTGAGCCATTGCTGCTTTACCGGCACCATAAGCATTTGCACCTGCAATGGTAACACTGCTGGCTTTCGAGCCTATATAAGTAATGGCAGCACTTCGTGAATGAAGCAGTTTGGGAATAACGAGCTCGATACTCTTTTGAGTGCCTAAGATGTCGGTTTCTACCATTTCTGACCAATCATCGGAGATGGGGCTTACATTAGCGACGAAGATATCGATTTTAGGAATCGAATCTATCCAGCGGTTAAAAGCGTCAGTATCCAAAATATCAACCGATTGACCTTGTACCTTTTCTCCAAATGAGCTGCACATCTTGTCGATTCGCTGTTGGTTTCGAGCACAAAACCATACATTGGCACCCTCTTGTGCGAACGTTCTTACTATTTCGGCTCCGATCCCATTTGAACCACCGGTAATTACCACGTTTTTGTTTGCAAGGTTAAGTTCCATTTCGTTCCCTTTGTCTTTTGCTCTGGAGCGTCAATGGTATTCAAAAAGAATGGGTCTGATTGAATACAAACTAAGGTTTAGGAATCGAGCGATTGAGTGAATTATGAAACCTGTTGATTTTTAATGGTATTTTGCCATCCTGATATAGGGTTTACCAAAATGGACTTGCAATGCCTAGCAATACAGAATCACTGAACCTTATCCGCCTAGAGGATATGCGTTTTTTTGTATCCCTTTTGAAACAGATAGATAAAGGGGCGTACGACCTTTTACGAGAAGCGACCATTCCTAATGATATTGCAGGGCAGGTGAGCTATGACTATCTTCCTGAATCCGCGCTAAAGAATGTCTTCGAACTTCTGGCAAAACATTTCACGATGGCTGAACTTGGCATCATCTTTTGGCGAGGTATCCGTGAGCAATACATCCCATCCGTTGTTTCTCAACTGCCTGAGAGCGAGAATGTTGTGGAGGCTGTTCAGAATCTATCAGAGCTACTAAAGGTAATCTCACCTAACTCTAATGTTTACTCCATAGAGATAGGTGGTAGTTTTTGGATTGCCCGCGAAAAATCTGAGCAACACGCACTTTGGTTTAAGTATGCGGAACTGTTTTCCATCCTATTCATGGTGGAGTTTGTTCGAAGCCTTACCGATATGAAATGGATGCCGAATCAAATCTCGATTGTGAGTGAGGATGTCGAGATTTATCACTCTTTACCAACCCTGAATGGCATTACCTTTATCCAAGAGCGCTCTGTCACTGGAATTAAACTCTCTGATGATGTGGCTAAAACTAAGCCCGTGATTAAGTACAGGCGCAAGAGGGCCTTGATCCAAGCCGAGGCTATCAAGTTTAAGCAGATGGATTTTGTTTCTCTGCTAAAGCTCGCCATTGCGCCTTATCTTTCAGGGGGAAAACTGCCGATAAAGCTGGCCGCTGAGATCCTTCGAATCAATGTTCGAACATTGCAACGTCGCTTGGGGAAAGAGGGGGTGATTTACAAAGAACTGGTTGATGACATGACTTTCGAGATAATTGAAAAAGAGCTGCTTTCAAGCAAGGAGACAATTACCTTCATAGCTAGCAAATACGGATATTCTGATGCTGCGCACTTCACTCGAGCATTTAAGCGACGTTATAACATAACGCCTGGAAACTTTCGTAATAAAAACAGATAGTTATATTTTTTATAATCTACAGTTTAATTTTCCTACATTTTCTTTTTAAGTGTCATCAAATGGCAATCTTGTCATTTTGCTTTTCTATAAAATCTTTCCTAAGTTATTGAGGTTAAGTAATTGTTTCTGTTGGTTTCATTTTTGTTGTCAATGAAAGCGATGCGATAAAAGCTCAATACGTACGCTGATAGATGGAATTGTTGTTTTATCACGGATTTGAGTAAACCAGTTCACCTCATTGAGGCTTTATAGGTAAGCAAACATGAAAAAAGCATTGAAATTGTCTGCAGTTGCTTTATCGATGACAGCTGCGTTCTCAGCAAACGCTGCTACAACCATCTTTAAGAATGTAGATATCTTTAACGGTACAGAAGAAAAGCTGTATGAAGATCATCACGTAATGGTTGTTGATAACAAGATCGCTCAAATCTCATCGAAAGAGATCAAGGCTGAAGGCGATGCAGTGGTTATCGACGGTGAAGGCAAGACCCTAATGCCTGGTCTAATCGACGGCCATGCGCACGTTATGATCAACTACAACTTTGGTGATATTGAACACAATAAAGATATTACCGACATTTCAATTAACTCCATCACGGTTGCAGAGCGCTTCCTTGATGATGGCTTTACCACAGTGCGTGATATGGGTGGTCCAGCGTTTGGTCTGATGCGTGAGATTGAAGCAGGCAATGTAAAAGGCCCACGTATCTATCCATCTGGTGGTTTTATCTCTCAAACCTCAGGTCACGGTGACTTCCGAGACCGTGCTGATGCTGGCTTCTCTACGGCACAGCAAGGCGACATATCTAACTTCGAGCGTATGGGCATTGGTAATGTAGCTGATGGCGTGCCTGAAGTGCTGCGTGCTACTCGTCTAAACCTTCGTAACGGTGCATCTCAGATTAAGATCATGGCTGGTGGCGGTGGTTCATCTCGCTTTGACCCAATCGATACCACTCAATACTCAGTAGAGGAAACCTGTGCCATCGTAGAAGCTGCCAAAGATTGGAACACCTATGTTGCAGCGCACACCTTCAACGATCGCTCGGTTAATCGTCTTCTGGACTGTGGTGTTAAAACCTTTGAGCACGGTTTTTTCATCAATGATGACACTATGAAGCGTATCTCGAAAGAAGGCGGATATGTAGTTCCTCAGATGTGGGGGCTATCTCCAGACCTAGCTAAGAACCCGCTAATGCCGAAAGAGAAACTGCCTATGGTAGCGGTACTTCAAGAGAAGTATGGCGATTATGGACAGCGCCTTCTTGAGAACGATGTAAAAGTGGTGTTTGCATCGGATTATGTGGGAGCTAACTCGGATGCAGAGCGTGCGCGTCGATATGAGATCTGGTGGCGTACTCAGGCATTTGGAAGCAACTTCGAGGTACTTAAGCAGATGACTTCAACTGCCGGTGAGATGCTGGCGATGTCTGGTCCTCGCGGTACGGCCAAAGGCAAGCTAGGCGTTATCGAAAAAGATGCAATTGCGGACATTCTGCTGGTTGATGGTAACCCACTTGAAGATATGTCAATTATTGGTGCAACGGATAAGTGGTTCGACGCTGATCCTGAGTACAAGAAAATCGATACTATTAAGCTAGTAATGAAAGACGGTAAAATCTACCGTAACGAAATGTAACTCATTGTTATAATTAAACTTTATATAAGATATATAGGCAGAGCACTTGCTCTGCCTTCATTTTCCATGAGGTAGTCTGATGAAACTTTGGAAACGATTCATGCTGGGAAGCGCGCTTTTATTTTCGCTAGGGACAACGGTTAACGCCCAAGAGATGAAGCCCACTTACTGGCAAGATCTCGTTCCCCAAGTTGAGCGAGTGGCAGACCCATTTGCCGCATTGGATTCTAATCAACTGTATGACTTGGGCACCATTGCCCGCTACGAAGCGTCTCTGAATGAGCCGGGCTTTAAGCCATCTGAGGAAGCGAAAAAGAACATCGCTGAGATTCGGGCGAATCTTAAGAAGCAAGGTATCGATGTTGATCACTTATTCTCAATGAGAGAGCAGATCAAACAGCAACGTATGGCGTCGGCCACTCAACCGAACAAAGCGATTCTTGATAAGAAACACCGCATCCCTGGTTTTATTACTCCAGTTGAGATGGAAGGAACCAAGGTGACTAAGTTCTTCTTAGTGCCAACTGCCGGTGCGTGTATCCATACACCGCCACCACCGCCAAACCAGATCGTACTAGTTGACTATCCCGAAGGTATTGAATTGGTAAGCCTTGCAACGCCTGTGTGGGTTGAGGGTGAACTCTTTAACCAAGCGGTTAAACAAGACGTTAACTATAGCGATGGTGCGAGTAACGTTGAAGCGGTCTATCAAATCAATGCGGATCTTGTAGAAAACTACGAAATGTAATTAAACAGTATTGCGTATTGTCGTCAGTTGGCTATTTTCACTAGTCAACTGACAGTAAAGTATCGACAAATTTCCAGACTATGAAGGTTTCAGAATGGCTCTGACAGCTAAGTTTTCAAAAATCTCTACCGGTATTATTCTTGCGCTATCTTCAACGCTTGCAATGGCGGGAGGAGCAAACTTTGAAGGCCCAGACTCGGTTGAAAACACCATTGCAGCTCAGAAAGCTGACCAAAAAGATTGGCGTGAAAATCTAGCGGACAAAGGGTTTACCTTTGGTGCGGATTATTTTGCTTTGGGTTTAACAAGTGCGAATGGTTCAACTGGTGACAGTGCTTCTTCTGCGTCTGGCGTAGCTCGTATCTATGGTCAATGGAACTTAGTTGGTAAAGAGTCGGGTAATACCGGTGGTCTAGTTTGGAAGATTGAACATCGTCATGCATACACTGACAATGCACCTAAAGACTATTCAGGTATTACATTCCAAGCTCAAGACAACATTGGTTATGTTGGTATGATTGCTCCAGCATTCAGTGACCAAGGCTTTCGGGTAACGGACTTGAACTGGAAGCAAAAAATCAATGGTGGTCGAGGTACTATTCAATTTGGTTGGCAAGATGTGACCAACTACGTTGACACTTACGCGCTAGCAAGTCCTTGGACAGGCTTCACCAACCTAGCATTCTCTACTGGTTCTGGTGCTATGGGGCTACCTGATGATGGTATCCTAGCTCTGTCTGGTGGTCACATGATTGGTGACAACTTCTATGTTGTAGCGGGTATTGCCGATGCCAAAGGTAAGTCTGACGATATCTTTGACGGTTTTGATACTGCATTTGGTAGCGACGCAGCTTACTTCACAACTTTAGAGTTGGGTTGGACAGCCTCACAAGATCAAATATATACAGAAAACTTCCACGTGACGTTCTGGCATATGGATGAAGGTTCTCGTCATAGCCTTTCTTCAACCGTATTGGATGATGGAACTGTGATTGGTGGTGACTCAGGTCAAGGTATTAATTTTTCATATAGCACCTTTGTCACTTCACAAATCATGCCGTTTATTCGTGGTGGTTTCTCAGAGGGTGATGTTGCTCTGTACGACAAGTCTATCTCTGTCGGTTTCGGGTACTTTGGACTGGGAGCACCCAAGAACAACTTAGGTTTTGCTGTGAACTGGTCAGAAACGAACAGTGATACCTTGCAGTCATTCGCTGATGATGACCAAGTGACAGCAGAGCTGTATTACAACATGCAGTTTGGTGATCATTTCCAGCTAACACCTGATGTACAGTTTATCCATAATCCAGCTATGTCTTTAGAAGACACAGCCCTAGTATTCGGTGTACGTGGTCGCGTGTTCTTCTAACTCCACTACACAAAACAAAAGAGCGGGTATATCCCGCTCTTTTTTGATCTAGAGGTTCTTCACCATATCTAGCGTAACTTCTTCTAAAGAAGCCAGCTTGTGATCGGCAATGCTCCATTGTGGTCTATCGATAAACGCGTTCTCTGGCACTACGATGGTTTTCATTCGAGCTGCTTTGGCTGCCATCAACCCAGTTAATGAATCTTCCAATGCCAGACACTCAGTAGGGGATACATGCAGAGCGTTTGCGGTATTGATATAAACTTCCGGGTGAGGTTTTCCATACTCTAGGGCTTCGGCCGATTGTACTGCATCGAAGTGGTTGGTGAGATCCAAAGCGTCTAGTGTTGCAACTATTAGCTTCATTGGTGAAGAGGAGGCAACAGCTAATTTCACATCTAGGGTTTTGAGTTCTCTGATCAGAGACTTTAGTCCTGCCATCGCAGGTTTGTGTGCTTTGATGAGCTCAATTACGCGATCGCTGATCTCTTCACAAACATCAAGTTGACTGATTCCAGTCCAAGGCTGCTTTGCATAATAGATTTCGACTATGTTATCGATGCGTACGCCTGTGGTGCCGATGGTATCTTGCTCGGTGAGGGATACACCATACTTTGGAAATATCTCTAATTGTGCCTGACGCCAGAACGGCTCGGAGTCGATCATTAAACCATCCATGTCAAAGATGACGGCTTTAAGCATTTGTATATCCTCGATAGAGTGGGCATATCGCTGATTGGTATCAGCATAAGGTTGCACTGTTACAATCAGTTTAACCCCTGAAGCATGAATGTATATGATCTGAGTCTAGAAAAATCAGTAGGTTATAGGGAGTGGGTTAAAAATACACACCACCTTAGCGCACTATAACTAAATAAAGTTAACTATGGTTTAAAACTCACAGACGAATTTAGTGGATACTTAACTTTATGATTCTATTAGATAAAAAAGAGGCTAAGTAGTTTATATCACTTAGCCCTATATGTTGAGGTTTGTTTATCTCGCTGCGAATTTAAGCTGTTCTTCAGGCTGTTGCCTGTGCATCCAAAGAAGTCGCATGCCTAGCAAAACAGCAGCAGTGGTAAGACCGAAGATGAAGCCATACCAGTAGCCGTATGCCCCCATAGGTTCCACAATCCAATCAGTGGAGCCCAGTATATAGCCTGATGGTAGGCCGATTACCCAGTAGGACAAGAAGGTGCGGTTAAAGATAGAGCGCATATCTTTATAGCCTCGAAGTGCACCTGCAGCGACTACTTGAACAGAGTCGCTAAATTGATACACCGCGGCGAACAGCAGCAGTTGTACTGATATCGCAGTCACTGCGCGGTTATCTGTATATAGGTCGGTTATTTGCTCTCTAAACAGCACGGTTATTACCGCGGTTACTGCGGCTAACCCAAGGCCTAACAATAACCCAACATGGGTTGAGATTTTCGCCCCCTCGGTATCCTCTTCACCAAGCTTATGGCCAACGCGAATACTCACCGCGTTACCAATACTCATAGGCAACATAAACACCATTGAGGAAACATTAATTGCTATTTGGTGAGCGGCAACCACGATAGGACCAAGAGGTGAGACTAATAACGCTACTACGGCAAACAGAGTCACTTCAAAGAAGATGGCCAGTGCTACTGGTAGGCCGAGTTTGAATAGGCGGATTTGGGCTTGCAACTTGGGTTTGTGCCAGGTTTTGAATAGACCTACTTTTTCGAGCTTCTTGGACGTCAGCGTGAAAAATAGCAGCATGCCAAACATCACCCAATAAACGATCGCTGTTGCGACGCCACATCCCATACCACCAAGAGCCGGAGCGCCCAATTTACCGTATACAAAAATGTAGTTAAGTGGGATGTTGATTAGAAGACCAAGGAAGCCAATCACCATGGCAGGCTTTGTCAGTGACATGCCATCGGTAAAACTACGCAAGGTTTGGAAGAATAAGAACGCTGGAATGGCTGGCAACATGGCATGCATATAGCCGATGGTGATTTCAGCCATTTTCGCATCGACGTCCATCATCCCAAGAATGTTTTTGGTTTGCAAAAGCACCAGTGCGATAGGGAAACCGATGAAAACAGCAAGCGCGCCCCCTTGCTGAATTTCGTTAGCGATCTTATGCTGATGTCCGCGGCCATTGAGCTGCGCCACAATAGGCACCAACGCCAGCAAGATCCCGATACCAAACAGGATAGAAGGCAGCCAAATACTCGAAGCGATCGCCACAGCGGCCATATCGGTTGCGCTAACGCCACCGGCCATGATGGTATCGACGACACCCATACCGGTTTGAGCGACTGAAGCGATAAGTACCGGGGTGGCGAGTTTGATAAGGCTTTTGGCTTCTTTCTTATATCGGTGCAATGTGGGATCCTGAGTGGAAAAATTGAGAGCGTGAATAGTAATTCAGCCGAGTACGAAAACCAACCAAAATCGAGAGGTATTTATGTTTACTGGTATTGTTCAAGGAATGGCTAAGGTCATTGATATTAAAAAGAAACAGGACTTTAGCACTCACGTTATTGAGCTGCCTGAACACCTCTCATCAGACATTAATCTTGGCGCCTCTATTGCCCATAATGGATGCTGTTTGACCGTAACCTCAGTGGAGGGAAGTGTCGTTACTTTTGACTTGATGAAAGCGACTTTGGATCTGACCAACTTAGGGGAGTTAACTGTTGGTGACTCGGTCAATATAGAGCGTGCGGCTCGATTTGGTGATGAGATAGGTGGCCACAACATGTCGGGTCATATTGTCTCTACAGTGAAAATCGTGGATGTGGTGACCTCGCCGAATAACAAGACCATCTGGTTTGAAGCACCAAGCGAGCAGATGCGATACATCTTACCGAAAGGCTATATTGGATTGGATGGCTGTTCTTTGACTATCGGTGAAGTGAAAGAGAATCGCTTCAGCGTAAACCTTATCCCAGAAACCTTAACACGTACCTTGTTTGGGCAAAGAAGCGTAGGGGACTTGGTAAACCTTGAGGTAGACCCTCAAACCCAAGCGATTGTGGATACTGTGGAGCGTGTTCTGGCGAATCGACTTTGATTTGGTTACCGCGTAACTAAAATATCTGTTCGTCGTCGGCGTCTATTGTTAATTCGACCTTATCGCGAACCTCATCCAGATACATATTCATGTGTATTGAATGACAACAGGCAGGGCAGTCATCGTAGAAATCTTGATTGCCTTGTGTTGTGTCGATTGCCACTGTGATGCTTTGTCCACAGTGCGGACAGGTAACGTGTCGTTCGGCATAGTCTTTCATTGTCTTGCTCCTATTGATGTTGCCATCAATCTAAGCGTACAGGCGGATCAACTTGTCGATGCGCACCTGTGCGTCTTGTAAATAGTGCCCGCCAAAGAGATTGCAGTGATTGAGTACGTGATAGAGGTTATAGATAGACTTGCGATCTTCATAGCCCGCTTTTATCGGTAACACACTCTGATAGCCCTCATAGAATGCTGGCGGAAAACCACCAAATAGTTCGGTCATCGCCAAATCACATTCACTGTCACCCCAGTAGCAGGCTGGGTCATAGCAGATGGGGCCGAAAGGCGACTCGGCGCAGTTGCCATACCAGATATCACCATGTAGTAGCGACGGCTTAGGCTTGTGACTAGCAAGGGCATACTTAACGCTATCTATGATCTCGTCGATATCCCCAAACTCTATACCTTTCTCTTTTAAAAGCTGTAATTGCCAACCTATGCGTTGCTCGGCAAAGAACTGACACCATTTCTTTTGCCAGCGGTTAGGTTGCAGGGTGCTGCCAATATAGTTGTCGTTATCGAAACCAAACTCTTTTTGATCGCCCCATAGATGAAGCTCAGCAAGTTGTTTGCCAAATTGATAACTGGATTTCTCTTCAGCGAGAGGACGTGTAGGGAGATAGTTGAGGATAAGAAAAGAAGCGTCCTTTGAACTGCCCAGATGAACAATCTCAGGAACGGTAACCGTATTGGAATCACGCAATTCCGCCAGAGCATCGACCTCTGCAGAAAAGTTGGAGAGAAATTCTTTGCCGTTAATCTTAACGAAGTAGCGCTGCTCTCCATCACTGATCATATAGCTCTCGCTGATATCGCCTGAGCTAATGCGAGTTTTCTCCATTATCTTGAATTCAAACATCAAGACATCTGAAAGCTGCTGTGATATCGCTTGCCACATCAAGTCGCCCTCATAATTGGTTACCGTATATAGTGTAGATTATGGCACCAAATCGGTGCCTAAAAATTGATCACGGCCTCACAGTACGCGTCTAGTTTGCCAATATGCGTCTGCCCAGTATGGGGAATCGAGACGAGAGATGATCACACCGCGCGAAGTCGAGGCGTGCATAAAGCTGTTGTCACCAATATAGATACCCACGTGCCGTACCTTTATGCCAGTTTTAAAGAAGACTAGGTCGCCAAACTCGCGGTTTTCATAATCAACAGACTCACCCATATCGCTTTGCATATCGGTAGTACGTGGCAGTGGGCGTTTAAACACCTCGTCGAACGCTATTTGCACGAACGCGGAACAATCCACTCCACGTAGGCTCTGTCCTCCTAAGCGATAAGGAGTGTTATGCCAGCGCTCATAAAACAGGAACAGTTGGTCTTTGTGTTGCGCCTGTTGCTTATTGAGTTCTGCCATGTTGACTCTGGCCTGTGGGTTTTCTTTGGGGCCAGAAGCGCACCCGGTGAGCGTCAATGCCAGCAACAAGGCGAATTGATATTTCATGAATCTTCCCTAAAAGGCTGGGTTAAGATCTTGTCTAAGCGCTGCTCATTGGGACAACGGAACTGATGAATGCCAATGTCCATATCTAGATGCCCCAATTTTGGTTGCTCGATGTAGGAACCGAACAAGCGATCCCATATCGCAAGACAAAACCCATAATTTGAATCGGTTTCAGCTCGAATTGTAGAGTGATGAACGCGGTGCATGTCAGGAGTAACCAAGAATTTACGAACCCAAGTATCAACTGCATAAGGAATGCGCATATTACTGTGATTAAACATAGCCGAGGCGTTTAGGATGATCTCAAAGGCAATCACAGCAACAGGTGGAACTCCAAGTATCACCACAGTTGCAATCTTGATAACCATAGACAGCCATATCTCGATAGGGTGAAAACGAGCCCCAGTAGTGACATCTATGTCTTGGTCTGAATGATGGGTTTTGTGCAAAGCCCAAAGAACAGGAATGGTGTGAAATAGCCTGTGCTGCCAATAGATGATCATATCCATAGCCAAAAGGCTGACAATCTTGGCTAGCCATAGAGGAAGTTCAATAATATGCAAAAGTCCAATCTGCTGGCTCTGCGCCCAGATTGCGGCTTCCAATGCCAGCAGTGGAAGTGTCAGTTGCAGGACAATTGAGTTAAAGCCAACAAGACTAAGATTATTCAGCCAGCGATACCATCGAGGCTCGGAAAGGGTGCGCCTAGGCACTATGATTTCTATCAGCATACAGATGAGAAGTACGCCAAGAAAAACGGTGAATCTGAGAAGGTTACTATCCATCTAACTTCTTCCAATAGAGTGACAATCGCCTAGCGGTCAATTATGCTTGCCCGCCTTAAAATAGCTTAACTAATTTATACGAAGGCAGCATTAATATGCGAATCCATGCGGTACATCGCTTGATTGAACAGCGACTGAATAATGCCACTAAACCCTTTAACGCAAGGGGAGCAAAAGTGGATCGCTGCAATAGATGCAGAGTCGCAAAAAAATACTGCCTATGTCAATTTCAGCCCGAGCCTTATCAGGGTTTTGCATCACTTATCTTGTACTCGGAAAACGAGGTACTTAAGCCAAGTAATACCGGGCGTTTAATCGCAGATATCTGTGAAGATACCTATGCCTTTCAATGGCACAGAACAGATAGACCTGCCGAATTAGAAAGTCTATTCAAATCAGATAAATATCAGCCAGTGCTGATTTTCCCTGAAAATTATCTTCTGGAGAGCAATTCGGTTATTCAGCCAAAACAGATAGCTACTTTGGAAAAAACGCCTTTATTTATCTTCTTAGACGCCAGTTGGCGCGAGGCTCGGCGCATCTATCGAAAATCTGAGTATCTGCAAAACATTCCATGTATCTCTATCAGTGAGAAGTCTATCTCTGACTATGTGATGCGAAAGGCGGTGCACGAGCAACAACTGGCTACCTGTGAGGTGGCAAGTATAGTTCTTGCCAACAGCGGCTTTATTGAGTCTAGTAGCACACTTGTTGAGTGGTTTGAGGTGGTGACGGAGAGCTATATGCTGACTAAAACTCAAGGCACTCGAGATTATACTAGACCTAAACTTCTAGGCTTCATTGACTGACTGATATCTATACGCTTGATTTCTCTCAACCCATTTTATGCGAGTCGTCACGGAAAGTAGGGGCGCATATCTGGATAATGCATTTTAATTCGCGGTTAAAAAGAATCCTGATTTTGGGGAGAGAATAATGTATTACGGCTTTGATGTCGGCGGCACTAAGATTGAATTTGGTGCGTTTAACGAGAAACTAGAGCGTCTAGCAACGGAACGCGTACCTACACCTGGTGATGACTACCAGAAACTAGTAGATACGCTAGCGGGTCTTGTAGAAAAGTACGACGCAGAGTTCGGTACTGAAGGTCATGTTGGCCTTGGTCTTCCTGGTATGGAAGATGCAGATGATGGCACGGTTCTTACGGTAAACGTTCCAGCAGCAAAGGGTAAGCCACTTCGTGCTGACCTAGAAGCTAAGATTGGTCGCCCAGTTAAGATTGAAAACGACGCTAACTGCTTTGCACTTTCTGAAGCTTGGGATGATGAACTTAAAGATGAGCCTTGCGTAATGGGTCTGATCCTAGGTACCGGTTTCGGTGGCGGTATCATCCATGATGGTAAAGCATACTCAGGTCGTAACCACGTCGCGGGTGAGCTTGGCCATACACGTCTTCCTATCGATGCTTGGTTCCACCTTGGTGAGAACGCACCTCTACTTGGCTGTGGTTGTGGTAAGAAGGGTTGTCTAGATAGCTATCTTTCTGGTCGTGGCTTCGAGCTTCTTTACGCTCACTACTATGAAGAGCAGAAGAAAGCGATCGATATCATCAATGCATACAACGAAGGCGAAGCTAAAGCTGTCGAGCACGTTGACCGCTTTATGGAGCTACTGGCTATCTGCTTTGCGGGCATCTTCACTGCATACGACCCAGATGTTGTTCCTCTAGGTGGTGGTCTATCAAACTTTGAGCTGATCTATGAAGAGATGCCAAAGCGTGTGCCTAAATACCTAATGTCTGTGGCTAAATGCCCTAAGATCATCAAAGCGAAACACGGTGACTCAGGCGGCGTTCGCGGTGCAGCTTTCTTGAATATCAAGTAAGCGTCAAAATTTTGAAAAAGGCGTTACAGATTTTGTCTGTAACGCCTTTTTTGTATTATTTATGAACGATGGCGTTTCAAAAAGGTGAACCAGAACGCTGTTTGCCAATTTTACCTACAAAAATCTTGGGGATTTTGGTATAAATCGCGCTTCAAATTTTCTTCCCTGCTGAGAAGCAGCGTACAGGAGACCTTTTAAATGAGACTTGCACACAAACGTAACGTTCAGAACAAACTACGTAAATTTGTGAAAGCTGCACCGGCGTCAGCCCGCCCAACTAAGGAAGTTGCAGTAGAGATCAAGGAAGTTAAAACTGAAACAGTTGTAGAGAACAAAGTAGAGATCGCTTTGACTCCTAAGCAACAACAAGTTCTAGACATCGTTGTTAAGAATGCTGAAGGCATAAACCCGAAAGGCATCGGCCTTGAAGCGGGTCAAGAAGACGCAAAAGCGGCATCTTGGGCAACTGGTGCACTTAAGAAGCTAGTAGAGCTTGAGCTAGTCGCTCGTGAGCAAATCGCTTCAAACAAAGTGCTATATAAAGCGCTGTAATTGCCAAATAAAACTTGTGTCTGAATGACATGAGTGTTGGAGATAAAACAAAGGGAAGCAGTTGCTTCCCTTTGTTGTTTTTACTTCTTACCGATTGGTCTATTTTCTTTCGGTTTTAGCGTGATTTTGCCAAAGCCGAGTTGCTTGAAGTAGTTATCTCTATAGTCTCGGGCGGCTTTTGTATCTGATACCGCTTCGATCTGCTGCTCCATTTTTAGGAACTCTTTAATATCAATCCCTTCAGCATCGGCAACCGCTTCGTGAATAGTGCGAAATTGCTGATAGGAGAACAGCAACTCTTTTTGCTGCTTCTTGTATGTGTATAAGATGATTCGAGCCATAGTCTTACCTTAAGAGGCATTAACCGCAATTCGCGGTGGGGTGATGCCATGTTTACGGAATTCTTTCATTACGCGCAGGGTAATGTCGGTTTCGAATAGTTTCTCATAGGCGGTATCCACAACGTAAGCCTTACAGGTCAATTGAATGGCTAAATAGTTGTCAGAAATGGTCTGTTTGACCAAAACAACAACAGGTTTCGGCAGATGGATATAGCGACTCGAGGATGCCGCTTCTTGGATCAGGTCACGAGCAAGGTCGATATCTTGTTCGATGCCGACGAAGAAGGGGATCACTACCTGCATATCCAACGCCCCGTAGTTACCACTGACGGTCACTTCATTCAGGAACTTGTTGTTTGGGATAGTGATGATGTCATCGTTCAGTGTGCGCATACGCACCGAGCGCAAACCGATAGTGATGATGTCGCCATAGTTGCCTTCAAAGGTAACTCGGTCACCAACCTGGAAAGGTCTATCGATCATCACAGTTAGGCCCGCGATGAAGGATGCCGCCAAGTCTTTCAGCGCAAAACCGACCGATACCGCCAGCGTACCACCGATAAGGGCGAGGATATGATCGTTAATTCGAAAACTGATCATAAACACTACTAGGCCGGCAGTGACATAGATGAAAAACTGGAAGAAAGACTGCGCCTTTTGCAACAGCATTCGATACTGCACAAACTGCGCACTGACGCTCTCTACAATAGAGTCGATAAATCTAAGCAGTACCCAAGTACAGGCGATAATAACGATAGAGAAGAGTACGCCGCCCCAGCGGATCAGGCTAGCAAACTCTTGGATAGAGTCGATATTTGGTACTTCTTCCACCGCCCAAGTTGGGGTGCTGAGTAGGGCGATAACAACAAATAATAAAATCTTCTGCATATTATTTTACCAATAGGTGCTGACGGTGAAGAACGTTTGTGATGTGACGGAACCAGTGATCCGAAATCTTAGCCTTGTCTTCATTCCACTCAATATAGCCGCGACTCTGGAAGTAACGCAGCGTGCCCAAGACCTCAGCATGAGAGAGCTGAGTACACTCTGATAGCTCTTCTTGGCTTGCCACTTCTAACTGCACGATAGAGCGAAGTACAGCTAGCATAGGCTTAGGCATAGACTCAAGCTCTTGAGACTCAGGCGCTCTGAAGAGCCTTACAACCACAGATTCGTCGTTCTTATTTCGACGTAGCGACAAACGGAAGAAGCGCAACGATACGGTAGGGTTACCGTCGGCATAGTGCCAAAGGATTCGATAGAAGCCCTTGCGAGCGCGTTCTTCTTCACTGATGTTTTCATGGTCCCACTGTTTAGGTACCACCAGTCCTTCAAAGGAGACGCGATTTTCTTCGCCTTGATTGATGCGAGACTCCAGCAGTTCAGCCACCTGTTGTTCATTCCAACGAGGCAGGAAGGTGACCCAGTCGAACAGCAGACGTTCCCCACGGGCTCGGTCTACAAATCGCCAACTCGCTTTCTCTACTGCCAATACAGCGCGGTGATTCTTCTTAGAACGACGTAGCAGGTTAGTGAACTTGATAAGACCGGTAAGACCACCCACCATAGGCTTAACAAGACGCTGACCATTATCAAGCGCGATCAGGTAGCTCTCTTCACTTTTGCGAAGATGGGTCAAGATCTGGATCTCGCCTGCATCACGCTCAAGACCAAGCTGCTCGGCAAACTCTTGGATAAGCTCGCTGTAACCTGCGTACGGGCAGTTAAGATAGATAGGTGTTGCGTTCTTAACCTTGTGCAGAAGCTGCTTAAGGAAGGTAGTTGTACCTATCCCACGTTCACCGGAAACCACACATACAGCGGGATTGTTGGAGAGCACATACTTTGAGATGTTCTTGAACTCATCGCGAGCATAATCAATCAAGGTGCTGTCTTCATGTCCTGGAGTAACGTACTGGAACGCCTCATCACCGCGAATGCGTACGAGATTCTGCGCCTGCGCTTCACTCTCATTCTGCTTCGCCACCTCAATCTTAAACAAGTAAGCAAGGCCTTGGCTAAAGAAGGTATAGGTTGAAAGCTTGCTTACCACCATACCTTGGCAGGTTACCACCATGATGTAGATGATGCCGATAACAGACGCTGGGATATTAAGTAGGAAAGTCTCTTTATTTCGCTCCGCCCAGGTTACCCATACAGGCTTCTCTTGCATCTTCTCCAGTCGGCGGAAGATGATAGGGCGCCATTTTTTGAGTACGCGAATAGAGATAAGGACAAACCAAACGAATACAAGGGTCGAGATCCAGTGATAGATGGTGCCTTTACCGACGGTGCGGTGGGAAATCTGCAGGATCACGCCCACTACGATAAAGCTCCACACATACCAACGTATGGTAGAAAGGCGCAGCGCTACTATCTCTTTCGATGAGCTTCGGCTGTTTCGATAGGCGAATTCGAGAATAAAGCTGATAGCGATTGAGCCACCTAATACCCACCAAGTGAAGATCTCGAGTACGATAAGCTGACTAAGGCTGGGTATGGTGGCTAATACCCGTAGCGATAGGGTGATGGCAATAAGCACCGCAATGGCGCGATTAGCCTTGCTGATATACCAAAGCAGACGAATCCATAGTGGCGGCTTTTGATTTAGCTCTAACTGAGTCTTTCTAAATACCTCAATCAGACGTTTGCTATTGGCTAGCCACCATGTCAGGGCAAAGTAGATAAACAATACCTTCAAGCCCGCCCAGATGACTGGAATAGGTGAAATAAAGATATCTTTGATAAGGCCCTTAAAACTGCGGATCTGCCAATGAACGAGAAACTCGCCGTTTAGCCTAGTGATATACCACTCTAGCTTGAACTGAGTTACGCCGGATGGACCAAAACCTGTCACCATATCGCGAGTGGAAGTGCGAGCTAGGTTGATCAGCTTCTCTTTACTGCCACCTAAGTGAGCTAGCGTTAGCCATGTCTTCTCAGCGATACGCCAGTTTTCTTCGGTAGAATCTTTTCGATACGCGCGCAACTCTGTAGCAAAACGCTCAGAGTCTTCGGCTTGCTCACGAATGACTGCATTGAGCAACTGATCTACCTTGGTTCTGTCATCGGCAGACATAAACAGTGGCTCAGGTATCTTTTCTATTTCCGACGCAATAGTAAGCGCAACTTCATCGACTTCTGGCTCGTCGTTGATGTCGTAGGTAAATTCTGCACGAACAGAAAATGAAACTAGAAATATGAAAAGAGAAATTAGCAGGTTTGATTGCAACTTTGCTCTCATGATTTTTTTAGGCCTGAATTTCATAAACATTGATTCAGATGCAAGTGTAGTGCAGAGAGTCACAATTCTGAAATTTTTTCAGCAAAAACAGAAAATTAGATGCAACTGATTTCGTTTGAATATGCGACTTGGCTCTCTTTATTAACCCAAAGAATGGGTGTTACTCTGGTGCTACAAATCTGAAACCTTGCTAGGAGGCGCGGGTGAATTTCCCTTATCGAAATATCGTAGTGTTAACAGGCGCAGGTATCTCTGCCGAGTCGGGAATTAAAACCTTTAGGGCTCAGGATGGGCTTTGGGAAAATCATCGCATCGAGGATGTGGCGACACCAGAAGGTTTTGCACGCGATCCAGACCTGGTTCAGTCTTTCTACAACAAGCGCCGCGAAAAACTGCAAACCCCTCAAGTTGAACCTAATCCAGCACACCTTGCTTTGGGTAGGCTCGAAAGAGAACTGGATGGTAAGGTGACTGTGGTTACGCAAAATATCGATAACCTGCACGAGCGTGGCGGGACACAGAATATTGTGCATATGCATGGTGAGCTATTAAAAGCTCGCTGTAGCGGTTCAGGGCAGGTGTTCGACCAAACTCAAGATATCAAAACTGGTGACCTGTGCCACTGCTGTCAAATCCCGCAACAGCTTCGTCCTCATATTGTTTGGTTCGGCGAGATGCCACTGCAATTGGATTACATCTACTCAGCAATACAAGAAGCAGACCTGTTTGTCTCTATCGGTACATCTGGTGTGGTGTATCCAGCAGCTGGGTTTGTGCATGAGGCGAGGTTATATGGCGCCCATACTATAGAAATTAATCTAGAGCCGAGCGCAGTAGAGACAGAATTTGCTGAAAAACGCTATGGACGCGCAGGCGCTGAAGTACCAAAGCTTGTGGACGAGTTACTCTGCCTGTAAACGAAGCTGGTTCTTAACTAAACGGAAGCTGCTTTCGTAGCTAAAGCGGTTGTTTGGCGTGGTTAGTTTGAACTGGCCTTGCTCAATCACTCGGTTTGGAATAACCACCAAAGTGTCATTGTCGATATCTAGCTCTTCAAGGTTAGGGGTTAAGCCTGTGTGTTTAGCCAATGCAAGCTGAGTTTCTTTACGAGTCAGATAATTCATCAACTCGTAGGCAAGCTCGTGATTCTCTGAGTGCTCTAGGATAGATAGGGCATACACATCTAAAATCGCACCTTCAGACGGCCATACCATATCGATATTTCCGCCTTCGATGTTCGCCTCATAAGCCTGTGCATTGGTTAACAGGCCAATAGACACACGACCTGATAGGAAGTGCATTTCAGGATCGTTATCTGCAAGGAAGGCAGTATTTGAAGCCAGCGACTCCAACCATTGGCGTGCTTCGTTCAATTCTTTCTGAGAAGCGTTGTTGATGGAATAACCAAGCTCCATCAAAGCAACGCTAAGCATAGACTGTGAGTCGTTTGGAAACATCAATTGCCCTGACCACTGTGCATCCAGTAGATCCGACCAACTCGTTACCATGGATGCTGGAAGCATATCCGCATTGGTAGCAACACCCATGCCTTCAATAAGAAGAGGCACAGAGTATTGGTTGTATGGCGCAAGGTTCGTACCCGCCAATTCTTGTTTAAACTCTTGTTTATGAGTCAACTTCTCTGGTTGGATTGGCTGAAAATAGTGTTCAATCGTACTTTGACCTGGATAAAAGCTGTATGGCAGGATCACTAGGTCTACGCTATTTACCGCTTCACTGGTCTGTCTTGGATCGCGCACATTGTTATACACATGCTGCTCAACCTGAATGCCAGTTTCAGAGGTAAACTGGTGCAGTATCTTGACTGGAACTAGATTGTTAGGGGCGTACAAGGTGATGGATAGAGTTTCAACTTGATTCTCCGTTGCTTCCTCAGCGTTCACTTCTTCAAATTGTGAGGTGATCTCTTCTGCAGATAGCTGAAATGCGGCCAGTGATGCGGCAATAGCAAGGGTAGGGATCAGACGTACAGCGTTTGTCATTGTTGCTTTTATAAACTCAAATCGGATCAAAATGTGATGTAGCTCAGAATTATATCCAATAAAAGTTTGAAATGCACCTCTGATGTTACGATTTCGACACATCATATGTAACGAATTCGTTGCAACGCAAGGTGGCAAAAGGGATACACCTTACTCTCGATAGTGGGTATACTTGCGCGAGCCGAATTTCTTTATGTAGCAAGGACATTTACAGATACATGAGTAACCCGATAGAAAAAGATTTTAATCTAGGCGGCAGTGTTGATAAGGCATTGGCGGGCGATTTTGAACTGAAATCTTTAGATGTAATTCGCGAAGCATGGCAACTTACCATGCAAAACCTACTGCGTTTCTCACCTGCAGTGCTTATCTTGATCGGGATCCAAGCCGTCATCTTCTTCTTTGCGCTTAAGATGCAAGTTGGAGATCTTTCAAATGTCTTGAATATGTTCCAAGACCCAGAGACGTTAGACCCATCTATTTTCCAATCTATCTTTGTGGCTAACTTTAGCTACGAGGTGATCACAGCGCCTATCTACGCGGGCATTGCTATGATGGCAATGAGCCATGCGGCTGGTCTTAAGACTGAGACTCGCCACATTACTAAAGGGCTTAGCTTTACTGTTCCGGTCATTCTGGTTGCGATGATCAACCTGCTTCTACAAGCGGTTGCCGGTGCTATCTTCCCGTTCTTGTCTTTCTATCTGTCTATTGCGTTTAGTAATGCCATCTTGCTTGTATGTGAGAAGCGCATGACACCAATGAACGCGCTATGGACATCACTACGTGGGGTAAACAAGCGCCTATTTGCTGTGGCGACTATCTACCTTGTGGCTATGCTGATGTTCTTCGCTGGCCTAATGATGTATGGCCTTGGCCTTATCATTGCTGTGCCATTCTTCTTCCACGTGAAGGGCATTATCTATCGCAATATGTTTGGTATTCGCCTTCAGATTGTAGCGAAAGGGCCATCAAGCTCTGATGATTCAAACAACGACTCTGGTTCTACTCCTGAAGAAAAACCACAAGACAAGCCTGAAGAAGATAACAACCATCGTCCAGGTTCGAATACCTTTGACGCATAAGGCAGTGAAATGAAAAAGATGTTAGTAGCGGCTGGGATTGCCGCTCTATGTGCAACCTCTGTTGCTCACGCTGAAGAGTATATGTTTACCTACAGCAAGCTGTACTCTCCTTTAAAACACAACCTTAAACAGCCGGATTCCGATGTTAAGGTCGGTTTGTTCTTTACTGATTTTGCTACCAAACAGCCGTGCTCAATTAAAAAGGCGTGGATGGAGAAAGAAGAGCACTACGAAGAGCTAAAGATTGCTGATAACGGTGAAGTAAACGTTCCTTTAGACAGCAATCTGCGCAGCGCGAACCCACTGGTCTATATCGTGACTCAAGGAGAGGCCCGTTGTGATTACTCTTTGGTGGTACTTTCTAAGGAGTCTTGGCAAGGAAATATAGATAAACAAACTCTTGAGACCAGCACAGAGCAGATGGATGACATGTTAGGAAACTTGGGTGGCATGTTCTCATCTTGGTTCACTCCAGAGATTTCTGGTGTGACCCTAGAGTTTAAGCCTGGCTCAATTCAGAATATCTCACTGTCTAACGGTAAGCTGATAGATGTGGATGAGTATGGTAAAGCTATCCTGATGTTGAGTGATTTAAGTGACGGGGTCACAGCTAATATTTCTCAGCCAACTCAACGAGTTATGCCATATATTCAGAAATAAAAAAGAGGACCTAGGTCCTCTTTTTTATGCTTAGATGTTAGTCACATCTAACTGAAGCTTAGGGTCAAACTCGACTGCTTCGCTGGTCGATACCTCTGGCATCTCTTCTTTATCGAAACCAATATCACCGCCGTTGATCACGCCTGAATCTTTATCTACCGATTTAAAGTCAAACAACTCGAAGTCCGCTAGGTGGCTTGGCACAACGTTTTGCATCGCGCGGAACATTGTCTCGATACGACCTGGGAATTGCTTGTCCCAGCCATTTAGCATCTGTTTGATGTTTTGACGCTGCAGGTTTGGCTGAGAACCGCATAGGTTACAAGGAATGATTGGGTATTCACGCATCTCAGCGTACTTGATGATGTCTTTCTCACGGCAATACGCTAGTGGGCGAATTACTACGTGCTCGCCGTTATCTGAAACTAGCTTAGGTGGCATAGCCTTCATCTTGCCGCCATGGAACATGTTTAAGAACAGGGTCTCGATGATGTCATCTCTATGGTGGCCAAGAGCGATCTTAGTTGCGCCTAGCTCTTTTGCAGTGCGATACAAGATGCCGCGACGCAAACGAGAACATAGAGAGCAGGTTGTCTTGCCTTCAGGGATCTTGTCTTGAACGATGGAGTAGGTGTCTTCTTCTACAATCTTGTATTCAACACCAAGACTTTCTAGATATTCAGGCAGGATGTGGCCAGGGAAGCCAGGTTGTTTTTGGTCTAGGTTTACCGCAACCAAGGAGAAATCAATCGGTGCGCTCTTTTGTAGGCTCATCAAGATCTCAAGCATGGTAAAGCTGTCTTTACCACCAGACAGACACACCATAATGCGGTCACCTTCTTCAATCATATTGAAATCGGCAATGGCATTACCTGTGTTACGACGCAATCGCTTTTGTAACTTGTTTAAGTTGTATTGCTGCGCCTTGGTGCGCTCTTGAACTTGTTCGCTCATACTGCTTCCGGTTAATGGTTAAACTTTCGGGAGAGGTATGATACGGATATTCCCATCAGATTCCAGTGAAAAAGATTGCTGGCGTTTATGAGAGGCAAAAAAATAGCGGTGAAACACCGCTATTTTCGAGGGTTTTATGGCTACTCGCCGTTAGGGTCGAGTGGACTGATATAGCCACTTGGTTTTAACGCTAGAACGTCACAGTTGATCTTATCTATGATGTTCTCGGCTGTATTGCCCAAAAATACTGCTGATAAACCGGTACGACCTGAAGTACCAAGCACAACTAACCCAGCGTTTAGGTCTTCTACCGCTTTAGGGATCACATCTTGAGGTAAGCCTTGTTCAACTATGGTTTGCTCTTCATCGATACCATACTCTTGGCGAAGGGCCTTCATACTTTTTAAGTGATGCCCGCGAACTGAATCTGAGTAAATCGTTGGGTCGAATTCTGGAAGCTCGACAGTGATGTTTGGCGGTGTGATTGGGTAGGAGTTTACTAGGTGCGGGGTCGCATTCAGGCGCTCTGCAAGATCGAGTGTCTTACGCACCATTCTATGGTTAAGGTCTAGGTGATGTTCGTTTTCAGAACCCACGTGTACCGAAGCAACGATATGACCGTGCTCTGGGAAATCATGGTCTTTTACCAGAAGCACAGCGCAAGGGCACTTACGAAGGAGGTGCCAGTCGGTAGGGGTGAAGAGTACCGATTCAAGTACGTCGTGTTTACGAGTGGTTTTCACTACAAGCTCAAAGTCTTGCGCGAACACTTCACTGATAATGGCTTCGTAAGGACGGTTATGCCAAACCACCTTGATATCTAACTCGATATCGTCATCGTGATAAGGGGCGGCAACCTCTTTCATCCACTGCTCGCGCTGATGAATCACGCCAGCCCGCATTGCATCACGCTCATCGGATGAAAGCATGGAGGTCATTTCATAAGAAAAATCGTATATGGCAAGGAAGAAGGTAATTTTGCATGGCGATTTACTTTTTCTTCCGATTTGCATGGCTCGAGCCAGTGCTGGCTGCTGCTCTGCATCGATATTGGCAACAACCAAGATGTTGTTGTAAATACTCATAGACCACCTTTATCTCATTTAATTAGATTACAAGACTCAATATAGCTCGAAAAAATGACTCGAGTTTGATGGAATCTTAATTCTAAGATTAGACGAAAAATTGGTGGTTTATTAGTAATTTAGAAGAATTAGAGTGGGGATTTTGAAGTGACTCAAAAAGAGCCACTTCAGGAGGTAGTTTTATTCGCAACGAGCCGCGCCAGCAAGTTTAGCTAGGGCATCATGGTCGTTGATGGTGATGTATTTACCTTTAACTGACAGGATGTCAGACTTTTGGAAACGACCCAATAGGCGGCTGATGGTTTCAACCGTAAGACCTAGGTAGTTACCGATATCACCACGCGTCATAGTCAAACGGAACTCACGCGGGCTGAAACCACGCTGAGAGAAACGCTCAGACAGGTTGTACAGGAATGCCGCTAGACGCTCTTCAGCGTTCTTCTTCGACAGAAGCAAGATCATGTCTTGGTCGCCTTTGATTTCGCTACTCATAAGACGCATGATTTGCTGACGAAGTTTAGGCATTTTGCCTGACAGGTCATCAAGGATTTCGTACGGGATCTCACAAACCATAGAAGTTTCAAGCGCTTGCGCGAAACTAGGGTGGGCGTGAGAGTTAATTGCATCAAAACCAACTAGGTCACCAGCTAGGTGGAATGCAGTGATTTGTTCGTCGCCTTGTTCCGTAATGGTGTAGCTTTTTATCGTCCCTGAGCGGATAGCATACAACGATTTAAGCTCGTCCCCAGCTTTGAATAGCTCTTGACCCTTTTGAATTGGCTTCTTACGCTCAATGATCTGATCTAGTTGGTCAAGTTCATTGTCGTTAAGGGTAAAAGGAATACACAGTTGTGAAATACTGCAGTCTTGGCAGTGAATTGCACAACCACCTGACTGAACACGCTTAGCTGTAGACTTCTCAGTAGTGATAATCATAGGATCTCAAAATGGCTCAACTTGATTTACGTCAATATTCTACCATTTCCGGATATGAAAAGGTAGCTCAATAAATTTGAGTTATATCAGATATTTAGTATAAGTATTATTTAATGAAGCAAAATAAAGATCGAATAAAATGCGTACAGAATCATAATTATGCCGAATACTTTACGACTACTTGGTTTGCGCAGAAAGGCGAGTAGACTCGATGCACCTGTGCCCACCAATAGCATGGCGGGTAGTGTTCCCAAACCAAATGCGCCCATTATCAACAAGCCATTAATGGCGCTACCTGACATTGCCGCCCAACTGACCATGGAATACACCATGCCGCAGGGAATCCAACCCCAGATAAAGCCAACAGGATAGGCATAGAGAGGAGACTTTAGTGGGAGAAGCTTACCCGCAAGTGGGGATAGTTTTTTCCAAAGACCTTGCCCCAGTTTTTCCAGTTGTAAGAGCCCATTCCACCAACCAGTAAGATACAGACCTAGTACTAGGATAAACACTGCAGCGATTGCGCGCAGTACCGTTAGTCCCTGGCCAAAGCCAAACAACTGCACACCGCTTGCAACCGCTCCACCGATAATGGCGCCAATCACAAGGTAGGAACTGATGCGACCAAGGTTATAAAGAAATGACACACGCACCTTTTGTTGCGGGCCATTTAGTGCGACTGCACTTGCGATACCACCACACATGCCAATGCAGTGGCCTGCACCCAGCAGGCCAATCATAAAGGCACCGAGCCAATCAATGTTTTGCATCTTTGTCTGATTCTTTAGGCATGTCGTCTTCGAAAAGGATGTTGTGTCCTTGACGGTCTAGATCTTCAAACTGCTCGCTCTTAACTGCCCACAGAAACACGGCTATCGCCACTGCGACCAGAACTATGGCGATCGGAATTAGAATGTACAGGCTTTCCATCAGTATTTAATAACCTCAATGAATTGGTAACAACTATGATGGAACTGGCCGACATGCCCGCAACGGCAATGTAAGGCGCAACCATACCGGCTACCGCAAGTGGCAAGATCAATAGGTTGTAACCTAAAGACCAAGCCAAGTTTTCTCTTATAATTTTACGTGTTTTTAGCGCTAATAGACGCGCTGAGATCAGTTTGTCTAGCTTGTCACCCAAAAGAACCATATCTGCCGAGGACTTAGCAACGTCTGTACCGCCACCCATGGCTACCGACAGGTGAGCTCCAGCAAGGGTTGGGGCATCGTTAATACCATCGCCAATCATCATGGTTACATCTTTGCTTGGCAAGGATTTTAGATAATCCAGTTTGCCCTGCGGAGATACGCCAGCAACCACTTTGTCGATATGCAGTTTGTCGGCTACAGGTTTTGCATTCAGCTCACTATCACCGGTTAGCAGCGTTGTTTTGATGCCAAGTGCCGACACTTTTTCTAAGAAATCTGCGCTACTCTCGCGTAGCGGGTCGGTATAGGTAAAGGCCGCCGCCAGTTTTCCATCAATGCTCAGGTAAACCGTTTGTGGGCAGCTTTGCATATCGCTCGGAGCAACAAACTTATGACTGCCTATCTTGCACTCTAAACCTTGATACTGACCGCTAAGGCCTAGGCCTATATGATTGTCTACCGACTCAACCTTTGTCTCTGTATCAATATAGGGTTTAAATGCGCTAGCAATCGGATGGTTAGCGTGTGACTCGATACTTGCCGCGATAGCGAGTACCTGTTGTTCTGTCCAATTGCCAAAGGTTTGGGTTTCGTTCAGTGACACCTTGCCTTCGGTGAGCGTACCTGTTTTATCAACGATAAGGTGATTGATTTTGCACAGAGTCTCAATAGCATGAGATTTTCTAAGCAAGATACCGAGGTTGCTCATGCGAGAGGTACCGCAGGTGATAGCAGTAGGCGTTGCAAGAGATAGGGCGCACGGACAGGTAGCAACCAGAACCGCAAGCATGATCCAGAAGGCGTCTTCTGGTTGATTTTGCTGCCAATAGAAGTAGGTCGCTGCGGAGATGATCAGAATAGCAGCCACAAAGTAGCGAGCTACCACATCTGCAATCTCGGCAATCTTAGGCTTAGTAGATTGTGCCTCATCCTGCAGTCGAACTATCTTGGCGATCATGCTCTCTTGGTTTTGGCAGTTCACCTCTAATGTAAAGGTCTGCTCGCCGTTGACTGTACCAGCAAATACGGTTTCACCGATGGTCTTTTTCACGTGCAGAGATTCACCAGTCAGCATAGACTCATCGATAAATACCTCACGGTCTACAACCAAGCCATCGGCAGGCACGTGTTCGCCGGCAAGAACGCGTACGCGATCGCCAATCTTTAGGGTTTTAACCGGGATCTGGTCACCATTATCTAGAGACGCCATGGCTGGAACCAACTTAAGCAGGTTGGCACTGGCCGCCGCTGCTTTTCTTCGTGCACGCATCTCTAGGAAGCGACCTAAAAGCAAGAAGAAGGCAAACATAGAGATGGATTCAAAGAATACCTCGCCACTTTGGGTAAAGGTGGCAATTACACTGGCGAAATAGGCAAAAATCATTGCCAACGAAACAGGTACGTCCATGCCTAAAGTGCGAGCTTTTAGACTACGCCACGCATTCATATAAAACGGAAGTGCAGAGTAGAGCATTACCGGAGTAGCGAAGATCAAACTGATGATTCGGAAATAATGCTTAAACTCTGGCTCGAGATTACCAAACACTTCCAAATACAGGGCAACCGCCAGCATCATCACCTGCATGGTGGCAAGGCCTGCAATACCCAATCGATACAGGTATTGCTTCATCTGACGATAGTAGTTCTCTTCTTGCTTGTCTGCTTCGAACGGAGCGGCTTTGTAACCTAGCTTATGAATAATTCCTAGAAGCTCACTTAGCTTGGTTTGAGTGTTGTCCCAAGCAAGAACGGCACGGTGGGTCGCGGTATTTACGCGAATACGCACCACGCCTTTGCGACCGTTCATCTGCTTTTCGATAAGCCAAGCGCAGGCGGCACAAGAGACGCCATCCAGTGACAATGTCACTTCGGAGGTGTTCTCATCGTTGCGAACAAACTCGGATTGGATCTCTTCGTTATCGTAGTGGATAAGGGACTGCAGCTGCTCAGGAACTAGGTCAACACGCTCAGCTTTTTCAGTGCGATATTGGTAGTAAGAGACAAGGCCGCTGTCGACTATGGTCTGGGCTACCGATTGGCAACCCGGACAACACATGTCTCGAACCTCATCGAGGATTTTTACCTGAAAGTTCGTGCTCTCTGGTACTTCTTCACCGCAGTGGTAACACGATTTTGTCATAGCGCTTCTAGTTCATTAGTGGAGCTGGGGTCGAACTAGGGAAGTTCATACGTCCCTGGATTAACCAATGTTCGTCATGTGGAGTGAGCTCGATAAACCAAGGGCCTGAAAGAGGCTCATCCAGTTTGATTTTATATACGCCAGAAGCGTTTGCTGTGACCAATACACTAAAATCTTGATCTGGTAGGGTGCGGTGGGTGAAAAGCGCGTTAATTGCTGGATAGGTAAGCAGTTCGCCTTTATCGAATTCAACAATGACCTCATCACCTTCTGAATAAACCAAGGCATCTAGGTTCATTTCGTTTGCCACGTTGACCTTACTTAGGTCGACATTGATACCTTTGCCTTTTTTATAGTAATCCTCTGAGACCAGCGAGACAGTGTGTTGAGACAGGATGTAGACCCTCAAAAGGGTGCCGAATACGGTCGTAAGGATGAGTAAAAGTATGAACCAAGCCCAAAACTCTTTATACCAAGGCTTTACCATAAAAAACTTCTCTGATGAAAAATGAAAGGGAGTACTTTAGAAAAAAACAGCCTCCAATGCAGAGGCTGTTGTCAGATTATTACTACTTGTTACTATTTTTCTTGGTTGCTTAAACTCCACACATAGGCTGAAACAAGTTGCACTTTTTCTTCACCTAGTATGTCTTTCCAAGCTGGCATCACGCCTTGACGACCATTGGTAACGGTTTCCGTTACTGCCGCACGTGAATCACCATATAGCCAGTTGTTATCGGTTAAGTCAGGAGCACCAACGGCAGGGTTACCCTTACCATCTGTACCGTGACACGCCGCACACACTGCAAAGCGAGCTTTACCTGCTGCAGCTTCGCGAGCGTTAACCTTACGGCCTGATAGGCTAAGGGTATAGCTCACAACCTCTTGAACGCCATCTTCACCGAGAACGTCAATCCAAGCTGGCATTTCACCGATACGACCATCCATGATGGTAGTTACGATAGCTTCAGGCTCACCGCCATATAGCCATGCGTTATCGGTTAGGTTAGGGAAGCCAAGCTGACCGCGCGCATCTGAGCCGTGGCACTGAGCACAGTTTTGGTCAAATAAACCTTGACCAACTTTAAGTGCATCAGGGTTGCCGGCGATCTCTTCAATAGGGCGAAGTGATGAACCGTCGTCAGTTTTCGCTAGGCGGCGGAACGCTTCACCAAAGTAAGCATCCGCATCACCCAGTTCTTTAGCGTACTGGTTAAGGTGCTTCTGCTCTTGAGCGCGTGCGATAGAGGCTTTCGACTCTTCTAGGCTAGTTACGGTTTGATCCGAGCTAGTCCAGCCAAGTAGGCCCTTGTAGTTACCTAGGCCAGGGTATAGAGCTAGATAAATAGCGGCAAAGAAGAAGGTGCCGATAAATAGGTAGCTCCACCATTTTGGTAGGTCATTGTTAAGCTCGCGAATACCATCGTATTCGTGGCCCATGTCATCACCAACTGGCACGCCCATTTTGTCTTTGATACACCAACGCAGGATGATGGCGATACCAATTAGGGTGCCCACAGTGATTATGGTAATCCAGAGACTCCAAAACGTAGTCATTACTTAGTCACTCCCTGATCGTTAGTTTCCTTTTTCTCTTCGTCATCAAAGATAAGGTTTGCGGCTTCGTCAAAGCGAGACTTACGGCTCTTACCGTAAGCCCACCAAACGACACCAGCAAAGCTGACGAATAGAAGCAGAGTCCAAATGCTGTGAATAGTGCTGATATCCATTATTCACTCCTTACTTCATTGCGTGACCAAGCGACTGCAGATACGCAATCAGAGCATCCATTTCAGTTTTACCTGCCACTTCTTTCTGTGCGTTTGCAACTTGCTCGTCGGTGTATGGAACACCGAAGTTGTTCTTGAAGATCTCAAGCTTACGCTGAGTGTGCTTACCGTCTAGAACGTTCTCTTCAAGCCAAGGGAAACCTGGCATGTTTGACTCTGGTACTACGTCACGTGGGTTGATCAGGTGAACGCGATGCCATTCATCAGAGTAACGACCGCCAACACGAGCTAGATCCGGACCTGTACGCTTGGAGCCCCATAGGAATGGGTGTTCCCAAACATGCTCACCGGCAACAGAGTAGTGGCCGTAGCGTTCAGTTTCAGAACGGAAAGGACGAATCATCTGGCTGTGACATACGTTACAACCTTCACGGATGTAGATGTCACGACCTTCCATTTCTAGCGCAGTGTATACACGAAGGTTTTTAACCGGCTCTGTAGTCTGCTTTTGGAACATTAGTGGAGTGATCTCTACTAACGCACCCAAGCTGATTGCAAAGATGATTAGGATTGCCAATAGGCCTACGTTTTTCTCAACGAGCTCGTGGCGATTCTTTGGATTATTAGCCATGTCGAAATCTCCTTATGCCGGTTGAGGCGTAGCTTTTAGGCTAGCCTTAGGTGCTGTGATGGTCTTGTATGCGTTATAAGCCATCAAGAACATGCCAGATAGGAAGATTGCGCCACCAATGAATCGTACTGTGTAATACGGGTAAGACGCCTGAACAGATTCAACGAAGCTGTAAGTTAGTGTGCCGTCTGGGTTAACACTACGCCACATTAGGCCTTGCATTACACCAGAGATCCACATAGCTACGATGTACAGAACCGTACCAACTGTCGCCAGCCAGAAGTGAACGTTGATTAGGCTCACAGAGTACATGCGTTCTTGACCAAATAGGCGAGGGATCAAGTGGTATACAGAACCGATTGAAACCATAGCTACCCAACCTAGAGCACCTGAGTGTACGTGACCTACAGTCCAGTCAGTGTAGTGAGACAGGGCGTTAACCGTCTTGATCGACATCATCGGGCCTTCGAACGTTGACATGCCGTAGAACGACAGAGAAACGATCAAGAAGCGCAGGATAGGGTCGTAGCGTAGTTTATGCCATGCACCTGATAGGGTCATGATACCGTTGATCATACCACCCCAAGACGGAGCGAATAGAACCAGTGACATCACCATACCTAGCGACTGAGTCCAGTCTGGAAGCGCTGTGTAATGTAGGTGGTGAGGACCAGCCCAAATATACAGCGAAACTAGTGCCCAGAAGTGAACGATAGACAGACGGTAAGAGTAAACTGGACGCTCAGCTTGTTTTGGTACGAAGTAATACATCATACCTAGGAAGCCAGCTGTCAAAAGGAAGCCTACCGCATTGTGTCCATACCACCACTGAATCATGGCATCTACAGCACCTGAGTACATAGAGTATGACTTCATACCGTGTACTGGCACTGCCATGCTGTTTACGATATGAAGCACCGCAACAGTTAGGATAAAGGCACCGAAGAACCAGTTCGCAACGTAGATATGTGAGGTTCTACGCTTAATCATGGTTCCGAAGAAGACGATGGCGTAGGCCACCCAAACGATAGCGATAGCGATATCGATTGGCCACTCCAGTTCCGCGTACTCTTTACCCGATGTAAAACCGAGAGGCAGAGAAATAGCAGCGGCTAAAATGATCGCTTGCCAACCCCAGAATGTGAAGGCGACCAGAGGTCCACCGAAAAGACGCGTCTGGCACGTGCGCTGAACTACGTAATATGACGTAGCGAACAGGGCACTAGTACCGAACGCAAAGATAACCGCGTTTGTATGAAGCGGTCTTAGACGAGAGTAGGTTAACCACGGCGTATCAAAGTTAAGCTGTGGCCAAACTAGCTGAGCGGCAATCAAAACACCTACACCCATGCCGACAATACCCCAAAGAATGGTAACTAGGGTAAATTGACGAACAACGGTGTAGTTGTAGTTATGTTCAAGCTGCTTTTCCTGGCTCATTTACATGCTTCCAATTTCTTGTATTAACTACACTTTTCCAACACAACGCCAACAATTTGGCGCAACGACAAATGTCACAAAACATAAGGAAATATAACTTTTATTGTCCTAACCCTTAAAAAATGCTTTTTAAACTGACATTTATACGTGGAATTATACGGAATTAACATTTGAATGACAGGGACTTAACTCTAGGATTGATCGGCAAAATCCTATTTAATGTAAAAAGTTTGAAGTTTGTTACAAAGGTAAACGATATGGCCGCAGAAAAATTAACCAAAGCTAGGCTAATTCAGATTATTTTGACCTTCATTGTTTTGATAACCGCGTTTTTCTGGCGCACAGCAACGCATGAAGAATGCACAATCGATGGGGAAGTAACCAGCACATCAGATATTGAGTGTGAGGTTTTAGATTCAAAGCAAGAATAGAAGCGAGGCAATCTATACGAAATGAGATGCGTCTCTAAGTTCATAAAAATGACAATTCAATAATCCAACGCAGTTAACATTCTACATATATTGTAAGACAAATATATTTATGCCGATGCTATGTTGAACTCATGTTCAATGTTACAAAAAGTATCCTTATGTACAAGAGTGTTCTTACATCTGCATTGGTTTTAGCCCTCGTTGGTTGTGGCGGAAGTGGTGGATCTTCTGGACCTGGTGAGACTAACGATCCGCCTCCAGTAGAGGAATGTTCAAGTTCAACCGTTTCAACTCTACCTAGTGTTGAAAATACGCACAACGTCTCTTCTGGTCATTATGAAGATATAAGCTCTACCTCTTTAATTTCGCAGGGGCTGTGTGGTCAAGATACTTACGATTTAATCGAAAGTGTTTTTGGCAAAGGCTCAATAGAAGCCCCAGATCTATATAGCAACAACGATCCAAATGGCGGCTCACATATTATTCAAGGCTATGATGATTTGGTGGGGAACTACTTTAAATTCATCATACATTTCGATGATGGTGATCGTGATAAAGGCCGTGACGACAGACAGCGCAATGAGATCAAGGTTTATGATAAATCCGATGACAAGCTCAAAGGCTTCTTGGGTAAAACCTTCGAGTACAGCTGGAAATTTAAGGTTGGTGATGACCTCAAAGTCACCAAGCATTTCACTCATTTATTCCAGTTAAAACCCGTGAAAGGTAAAGATGCGGCGGATAACATCAACGTTAGCAGTCCGCTTCTCACTATCACCGCCAATGTTAGAAGCAACAAAAGCGGTCTAGAGGTGCGTCATACACATTACGCAGACAAAACCACAGGAAAGACAGAGAACAATACATTAGCGCACACCGCCTATATGGATGATGTTTCTTGGAGCAATGATATCCAAGGTCAATGGTTAGAGGCCTTTGTTAGAGTTGATTATAGCGAAACCGGTAGCTTATATATGAGCATCACTCCACTAGGTGCAAGCAAACCAATGATAGAGATCAACGAGTCTAATCTGGAGTTGTGGCGCTCTGGTCTAGATGGTGGAGAAGACAATTTCGTCAGACCAAAGTGGGGGATTTATCGCTCGCTCAATGCCGAAGATGAGCTCAACCAAGACCAGGATGAAGTCTACTTTGCTGACTTTAAGATAAGAGAAGTTAAGCAAATACAATAACTTAAAAGGCCAAGCATAGAACGCTTGGCCTTTGTTTTTCTAAACTTTCTTATCTCTTGCCGCTAAACCTGCAAACAGTGCGCATAGTGACCCTGTCACAATAACTATGCTCAATGCCCAGTTCCAACTGCCAGTTAATTCATGAATGAGACCAAGAATCGGTGGACCACAGGTCGCAATCAGGTATCCAAAACTTTGAGACATTGCCGAAAGAGCCGCAGCTTCTTCGCCACTGTTAGTGCGAAGGCCCACAAACGAGAGGCCAATAACGAAGGTCGCACAGTTACAGAAACCAAACAGTAGTGTCCAGAAAATCGCAAACTGAGGCGCGATCATCAAACCTAGAACACTTGTAACTGTGCCGACAGCAGTACTGAGAATTAATATTTGAGTGCTTTTGAGGCGAGCCAGAAAAGGAATCAACACCAAGCCTGGCCAGATGGTCGCAAACTGCAAGAAACCATAGATATAGCCAGCATCGGTTTCAGGCATGCCTGAATCAATTAGGATTTTCGGAAGCCAAGATGAAAAGGCATAAAAGGTAACTGAGTTTAATCCGATTGCTAACGTTACTTGCCACGCTACAGCGCTTTTGAGCACACGCGTTAAAGGTAGCTTGGCTGCTTTTCCTTGCTCAGCATTCTTGTCTTTATTTAAAAGCCAAAATAGTAGTGCAGGTATGGTCAATAACAGATTAAACATCAAGGCAAATTGCCAACCTGAGACTGTACTTGGATTCCAATGGCTTAGAGGAACCATAGTAGCGGAGGTCAAAGTCGAGCCAATGCCCATAGCAAAAGTATATAAAGAGGTAATGACCGCAATTCGGTAAGGAAATGACTGTTTAACCGCTACAGGCAACAAAACATTACCAATAGCTATGCCAATGCCAATAAAAATAGTGCCAATACAAAGAAGGACAACATGGCCGCCAGAACGAAGCAAGATGCCAACGAAGATACTCAGCAGCGCAAAACAAATGCTTTTTTTGAGCTGTAAGTGTTTCAGAAGTGGTAATGCAAACGGAGAAACGAACGCAAAGGTAATTAGTGGCAACGAAGACAGTAAACCCAAGACAGTGGTGCTCAGATTCAAAGACTGCATGATCTGTTCAAGCAGCGGCGCCAAACTGGTAAATGGTCCACGTAGATTTATCGCCAGCAACAAGATACCGGCGAGAGCAATCCAAAGATGTCGAGACGCACTAAAGCGCGCTGTTGATTGAGAGGTAGCGTTCACATGGATTCATTTAAAGAAAAGGAAGAAAGGATTATAGAGAAGTTTCGTTAAAACAAATAGGTGTAAGCATTTGATTGCAGATTTAAAAGTTTGCAAGTAATGCGCATGACGATGAGAGTTTTAAAGTAAATAGAATGAGAGAAGGGACATATATCTAAGGTTATGTAGAAATCAATAAATCTTATTTAACATAATATACATTATGCGCACTTTATTTATTGCTATTAAAGCGCTAAATCCTAGACTTAGCGCTTCTTATTATGGTGTGCTTTCGAGCCTGGCAATTGCTCTCTTAGATTGTGCTTAACCTTGTTTGGAATGTTCTTTGAAAACTTGGCACTGTATTGTTTGCGACGCTTGTAAACTTTAACTGTTCCAGAGAATGGATGTTTGCGTGCTATCTCTCTGCTGCGATTAATAAACTGTTTGTCTGTATCGCCTTTGCTACTTGCCAGTTCTCCATCTTTGAACACGTACACCGCTAACGGCTTGTCGTAGAAAACGATGGCAAATATCAAAATGGCCGCGATTAAAATCACATACAGCATCGACTTCTCCTTAGTCTGATAGCAACTTGCTTAGGTCTTCCTTTAGTGAGCTTACTTTTTTGTTTGCTTTTTCACTGCGTGACGCCTCAGTGACTAGATACTCGATAGCATCTGACAAGGTGCAACCGAGCTCGTTGGCGCGCTGTGAAAGTTTTTCCCATACACGATAGTCAAGATCGATGGACTTTTTACGAGTGTGGACCTGTTCGGCGTTAAAGTGACGCTTGCGCTTCGCTCGGATGGCTTGCTTGAGTTTCTTATCCAACTCAAGAGACATGTGATTGTCTATCCAATCTAAAACAAGTGTTGGTTCGTGCTCAATATTGCGCAATAACTCCACTGCAGCTGCATCTTCGCTACTATCGATGTGTCTTGTTATGGCCTCGCCTTCTTTCCATTTCTTTATCAAGTAATTCCATTTCCAGCCACATTCAAGATTTTCAAGTTGTTGATATTTCATCGATAATAACCCAGATTTTTAAGCGCACGGTGACAGCGTAACTGTAAATACTCTTTTTTACAACGCGTCAAGTTTATTAATGTGTTACCAAACACATTAATTTTGCGAATAACGGAGTTCAAGCCCACTGAACTTTCAAATTTTCCAGATAATTCTAGCTCGCTTCGGTATACTGAGCAGATACAAAATTCACCGAGTACCACATGAACTCAATAGATTGGCGCCTTGCTACTCCGCAATATGACCAAGTCATCGACTCAAACCTCTCTCTTTTTCAATACAGTGACTGTACCTTTTCAGATCTTCAGCCTCGTTTGAATGCTTCTCTAAAGCGATTCTGCGAGTTGAAACAAGCAGCACCTTTGATGGTGATAAATGGTGCAGATACTGTTTATGAACGTCGTAATCTTGCAAGTGCTTTGCAAGCTTTTACTAATTCGAAAGTTGGTTATTCGGAGTCGATTGAAATCGATGAGATTGTGGGTAGCTATGTTGTTGATGATAATGAATGCCACACACGCATAGGCCTTCTAGAAAGTTACGACGATGGGTATCTGATCCTTTCTGCTAATTCGGTACTGGTGAATCCAAAGCTATTGGTAGCAATACGTGCCCTTATTTCAGGTGAATCGATAAAGCGCATCAATACGGGCAAACAAAACCTAGATAATCAGCAAGCATTTAATAGTAGCGTTCGCGTGATTATTGTTGGTGATCGCAATCAGCTAGGTGATCTGGATTATCTAGACCCTAGTTACAGCTCATCACTTACCTTATTCGCTGAAATTGAGACAGATATTCGAATCACGCAATCGAGCTCTGCTCACTACCTTGGTTATGTTGCAAGCTTGGTTAGACTAAACGGATTACCCGATCTCTCTCAAGAAGCTATCACTCGCTTTCTAACCGCTGGCGCTCGCGTATGCGAAGAACAACACTTCGCACCATTGTCACAGCAATGGATTCTTTCGCTTATACGTGAGAGTGCTATCGAGTCTAATGGCGAGACCATTGAAGCCGATCACTTAGATAAAGCCCTTGAAGGTCGTTATTACCGCGAATCTTACCTACCAAACCGTGCCCTAGATGACATTCTTGAAGGTCAGGTTCTGATCCAGACACAAGGCCAGCAAGTTGGTCAGGTAAACGGCTTAACCGTTATTGATATCCCAGGTCATCCTGTTTCGTACGGCGAGCCTGCGCGTATCTCTTGTGTCATGCACTTTGGCGACGGTGATATTTCCGATGTAGAGCGAAAGGCTGAACTCGGCGGTAACTTGCATGCAAAAGGCATGATGATCATGCAAGCATTCCTCAGCAGCGCCTTAGATTTGGATGAGCCGCTTCCCTATTCTGCCTCTATTGTATTTGAGCAGTCTTACAGCGAGGTCGATGGTGACAGTGCATCCCTTGCCGAACTATGCGCCCTAGTAAGCGCACTATCTGGCTATGAGCTCAAACAAAACATCGCTGTAACAGGCGCAGTAGACCAATTCGGTCGAGTACAGGCCGTAGGTGGACTAAACGAGAAGATTGAAGGCTTCTATTACGTTTGTGCGCACCAAGGCTTAACCGGTGATCAGGGTGTTGTTCTGCCGAAATCTAATCTCAGACATTTGTCACTACACAAAGACGTGATTGATGCCATCAAGCAAGGCAAGTTCCATATCTGGAGTGTAGAGAACGTCGATGAAGCACTGCCAATTATCACCGGGCAAGAATTTAGAGGCGAAGACAACGACACAATATTAAACAAGATTGCAGAGCGTATAGATCGTCTCAATCATCACGATTTGGACGAGAAATGGTTCGATCGCCTAAAAAGGACGCTATTTAGGGACTGATCGGAGTTGTAGCACCTGCACTGATTCACATAAGATGCAATTTCTAAAAATTGGAGAACCGAGAAAATGCAACAAAAACCTTGCGATATAGCAAACTCTTACGACCTGGAAGACCTGTTGGCATCGAGCCGCGGCGAACTTTTTGGCCCTAAAGGACCTCAACTTCCTGCACCAAATATGCTAATGATGGATCGTGTGACTAAGATGTCACAAACCGAAGGTGAGTTTGGCAAAGGTCTTATTACTGCAGAACTGGATATCAAACCAGACCTATGGTTCTTCGATTGTCACTTCCCAGGTGACCCTGTAATGCCTGGTTGTCTTGGTCTAGATGCAATGTGGCAGCTTGTTGGTTTCTTCCTTGGTTGGATCGGTGGCGAAGGTAAAGGTCGCGCACTAGGTGTTGGTGAAGTTAAGTTTACTGGCCAAGTTCTTCCAACAGCGAAGAAAGTGACTTATGAAATTCACATGAAGCGTGTAGTTAACCGTAAACTAGTTATGGGTATGGCCGATGGCCGCGTACTAGTAGATGGCAAAGAAATCTACGTAGCTAAAGATCTTAAAGTTGGGCTATTCCAAGATACGTCAAACTTCTAAGGCAGTACAGCTATAGAAATTATATTGAGCCGCACTCTTTAGTGCGGTTTTTTCGTGCTCCCTCTCCCCTAAAGAATAAGTTGTGTAAGTTACGTTGGTTATGGATTTATATTTTGGTGTTAAATATATTTAGTTATAGTGCGTTAAGATATATAAAATCAGACCCCATATAGGGGTCTTACTCCGTTGTTGAGGTTGTTATTTAAAAAGACCAGACTCTATGTCATCTTTCGCGTCTCTCCAACCGCCTAGCCAATATGATTTTGCATCTACTTGTTGGTAAGGACAGGTTTCGCTAGAGCGACCGTTAAGACCCGCTTTATAACCCTGGGACTGAGCTCGTTCTAGACGATCACGCTTTTGTCTCTTCATAGTTAATTCCTCTAACATAAATACACAAATCTGAGGGCCCTGCACTTCGTCGTTTGTCGATCTAATTAGTTAGCCGTGAGAATGCGCAGCTGATTAACGACCCTATATAAGATTCGACCAAAAACGAAGATTTCTCAAGGCAAAAAAAAGGACAGACTTCAAAATGTGAAGCTGTCCTTTTTTTGAATAATTACTCGGAACTATTTACGTCGACGATTCCACGCAACTAGGCCAAGCAAACCAAGCATCCATGGACCGAAACTACCGCCTTGGCGTTCGATTGGGGCTTGTTCAACACTACGTGGTTCAATAGCTGGAACAGGCACAGTATCGTCTTCAGAATCCAAATCGATGGTTGGAACTAGCTTAACAGCAACGACCTTCTCAACACCTGTACCACCACCGCAATATGCGTTGTGGCCTGTATTATCGTAACCTTCTGCACAGTAAAGAGCTGTCGCAGATATCTCACCTTTTTCATTAATATCCGACGCGGCTACGATACGGAACTTGTTGTTGTTACCATCAACTTGGCCGTCGTTAGTCAAATCATCTAACCACCAAGCTTTGTTCTGGAACTTAGCTGCGCGTGCTGCGTTAGTACCTTCGAAACTATATGGATAGATGAAACCTCTTTGACGGCGTTGTTTCCCGTTATATTCTCGAGCAGACTCTGCATCGATAACACCAACGATTTCATTGTGATTGTTAACTGCTTTTGCCTGACCGCCGGCGCTATTGAAGAAAATAGATTGTCCTGAGTCTTCAAGGAAAATCGCTTCTGGCTCACCCTCAGACGCATCAGCAACAAATAGTCGGTTATTAGCTGCACCATTCGATGGCTTATCACCACGACGCTTAGCCTCACCGATCACTAGTAGGTTGTTGTTGATATCAGTCGCTTTAGAGTTTGAGTAAATGTAATCACCATCCTGTTCAACCTCAACGCGACGGATGAACTTGGTATCCCACTGATCAGCTGCTACATCACTAAAGCCCTCTTTTGGATAGAAAACTGCAGCTTGCATTAGCAGATTGTTGTCATCACGATAGGTGTTGTAACCCACAAGAACAGGCTTTTCGTCGTATGGTGTAGATGAAAGAGATGTGTCTACACTCGGATCTCGCACTACCGCTCCACGGACACTTCCCATGTAAGAAGTATCATCTCGCCAGCCTGTAGTATCATCATTATCCTTAGTATTAGGCCACGTAGAAACACTCAAACCAGAGAGTGGATCAGTAGATTCCCAAACGTAACCCTTAGTTGAAAAAGCAAAGTTTTGACATGCTTCTAAGCTGCCTGGATCGTCATCATTAAAACAACTGCTAACACTGCCACGATAATTTTTATCGCCATCGTTATAGTTAAAAGGAGTCACAGCGGCACTGCCCACTACATAGGTTCTCTCTACATTATCGGTGCCTGTGTAAGTGAACGAATCAAACGCCATGGTGCGCCCCATGAGCTTGACAATATTATCGCCGTCTTGGCGAGGTAATAAGATAGTATTACCGATGAAGCCACGCTCGCGATACGCCAACCCATAGTTACCGTTAACGTTGTAGTAGCCGCTACTCGTGCTACCAATAACGTCACCAGAAGCGCTGAATTTATTGACCGTTACATTGTTGCTATCTGCTTCTGGTGTTGCGCCACCTGAGGTATCCCCCGGCGTATAATCGCTGGTAGGATTTAGCATAATTGCGCTTGTACCAGAGAAGCCTCTAGCATTGGAGGTATAACCTTGAGTAAATGCTTCGCGCTCACGCTGCAGGCCACCAGCATTATTGATACCATTCCACTCACGGCTCGCCCAGTTTTCACAACTGTTATAGCCGCGCTCTCGATAGCAATAGCTTTCTAGATCATCCCAATCGAGGTAATAAAAGTTGTTATCGATACCGAATGGCGCTTCTTCTCGAAATGGAAATCCATCGGTACCATCACGCGTATCACCTGCCAGTGTGCCTTTTTCTTCGACACCACCAGTGGCAGTTAAAGTATCTGCAGGAGAAATTGCGCTTCCGTAGAATTCATTAGCTGTAACGCTAGGACTCACCATCTCAACGTTATAAAGACTTGCATTTGCACCTAGTGACACCGTCACCAAGGTGGCGACGGTAGAAAGTTTAAAGATATTACTGCGTTTCACTATATCTTAGTCCTGTTGCATCTCTTCGAGCTCTTCCCAGCGCTCAAAGGCGATTTCCAATTCTTGCTCTTTATTCGCAAGCTCTTCTAACACTGGTTGTGTTTCCTCAACGGCTGAGGTGAAAAAGCTGGGGTCATTCACCTTCTCTTGAAGAGCTTCTATATCTTGCTCAAGTTGTTCTAACAATTGCGGAAGTGATTCTAACTCACGTTGCAACTTGTAGGATAACTTTTTGTTCGTCTTACTAGCCGACTTCACATCTGGCTTGTTATTTGACTTGGATTTCTCCGGTTTAGCCTGAACTGACACACCGCCCCTAGCCTGTTTTGCTTGAGAACGTTGCTGTTGAGCGTCGTGATATCCACCAACGAACTCTTCAATCTTGCCGTTACCTTCGAAGATCCAACTTGTGGTTACTGTGTTATCGACAAACTCACGGTCGTGACTCACCAATAACAAGGTCCCCTGATAATTGGCAAGCAAATCCTCTAAAAGTTCCAATGTTTCGATATCTAAATCGTTAGTTGGTTCATCGAGCACCAATAAGTTGTTCGATTTAAGGAAGATTCGAGCCAAAAGAAGGCGGTTTTTCTCACCACCAGAGAGCGCTTTTACTGGAGAGCGTGCTCGTCTTGGTGAAAATAAGAAATCTTGAAGATAGCTAAGAGCGTGACGCTCTCGTCCGCCTACCATTACTTCTTGCTTACCATCGGCTAGGTTATCGATAACCGACTTTTCTGGATCGAGCGCTTCGCGATATTGGTCAAAATAAGCCACTTCTAGCTTAGTACCACAGTGAAGTTTGCCCTCAGATGGAGAAAGCTCCCCTAGCATGAGTTTTAAAAGCGTACTCTTTCCACAACCGTTAGGCCCGATAAGAGCAATCTTATCTCCGCGCATTACTGAGAAAGTAAAGTCATCAACAATCTTCTGACCATCGATGGCATACCCAAGATTGTTTGCCTCAAATACGATCTTGCCGCTTCTGGCCGCATCATCGATATTCAGATTTACCTTACCTTGAACATTCAAACGCTCGCTTCGCTCTCTACGAAGCTGTTTAAGCGCTCTCACACGCCCTTCATTACGTGTACGGCGGGCCTTAATGCCTTGACGAATCCATACCTCTTCTTGCGCAAGCTTCTTATCAAACTCGGCGTTCTGCATCTCTTCTACGCGCAACGCTTCTTCTTTGTCCACTAGGTACTGCTTGTAGTTACCCAGATAAGAAACAAGTTTGCCACGGTCAAGATCAACGATACGAGTCGCCATTGACTGGATAAAGCTACGGTCGTGAGAAATAAAGATGATTGAACCGCGGAAGTCTTTTAGGAAGGTCTCTAGCCACTCGATAGTAGTAACATCAAGGTGGTTAGTAGGCTCATCTAGAAGCAATACATCAGGGTCTCTTACCAAAGCGCGCGCAAGGGCTGCTTTTCTCTGCCAACCACCAGAGAGGTCGGTAAGCTTGGTATGCCCGTCCAACTGAAGTGCACCTAGAACGTTGGTGATGCGGCTTTCAAAGCGCCATGCGCCGCTATGTTCAAGCTGCTCTTGGATCTTAGCCAGCTTATTGATGTTACGGTCAGTAGGCTCAGTTGCCACAAGATCGAGCTGATCTTGATAGATCTTGAGCTGAGTGCCAATCTCGGCTAGACCTTCAGAGACATAATCAAAGACCGTACCCTCTTGGTCACGAGGTGGATCTTGTTCTAATCGCGATACAACTACATCTTGTTGGATCTGGATGCGACCATCATCCATCTGGATGTCACCAGCAATCACCTTCATCATGGTGGATTTACCAGCACCGTTGCGCCCTACTAAACAGACGCGTTCGTTCTCTTGAAGTTGGAAGTCAGCGTTTTGCAAAAGAGGTAGATCGCCAAACGCCAATTGTCCGTTATGAATTGTTAGTAATGCCATTTATCTCTAACCAAGAATTAAGAGTTTCAATGGTAAAGGGCCAATTGAGCTCTTCACCATTAAGATTAACCACAGGAATAGTGACGCCGTAACGAGAAAATAGCTCGTCATCAAAGGCGATATCCACGACTTCCACATCCGCGCCCAATTCGACGAGCATGGCATACGCCTGCTCGCACAGGTGGCACCCTTCTGTGCTAAAGAGACGAATCACGCCTCTTCCTCATGAGTGATCAACCAACAGTTGTGGATGTGCTTATTACGAGAGAAATCCAATGGAAGGGTCTTATCCGAAATATTGCGCGCTTTAAGGTTTAACTCAGAAAGCGCATCCATATCCATCTTGAAGTGACGCTTGTTATTTGAGAATACGATAGTGCCACCCGCTCGAAGCAATCTCTTTAGGTTACGCATTAAAACAATGTGGTCACGCTGTACATCAAACGTCTGCTGCATACGCTTTGAGTTTGAGAATGTCGGCGGATCGATAAAGATAAGATCATAACTGCCCTGCGCTTTCTCAAGCCACTGCAAACAATCCGCCTGAACAAACTGGTGTGCACGGCCCTTATGGCCATTAATCGCAAGGTTCTCTTGCGCCCACTCTAGATAGGTCTTAGACATATCCACTGTAGTGGTAGATTTCGCACCGCCGCTTGCAGCATGTACGGTCGCACTGCCGGTGTAAGCGAACAGGTTCAAGAAGTCTTTGCCTTGAGACATTTGACCTAGCATACGACGAGTCAGTTTATGGTCTAGGAACAGGCCAGTATCTAGGTAATCGAATAGGTTTACCTTAAGCTGAACACCATACTCGTTAACACGCATCTCTTGCTGCTTTTGCGCGAGCTTTTGATACTGATTAGTGCCCTTCTGCTTTTGACGCACCTTAAGCACAACCTTATTAGCCTCTACACCTGTTACCTGTACAGAAGCGCGGATAACGTCGGTCAATCGGCGCTTAGCTACGTGGTCTTCAATTGATTTAGGTGCAGCATATTCTTGAATCACAAGGTGGTCACCATATACGTCGATCGCTACATTGTATTCAGGAAGGTCAGCATCATAGATACGATAGCTATCTAGATTCTCCTTCTTAGCCCACTTACCTATCTTGCCGATGTTCTTCTTAAGACGGTTGGCAAAATCTGGTGCAATCACTTGATCCTTACTCTCGCCAGTGCGTGCGCCCGAATCAGAGATTGAATAGTTCTTTTGCAGACACTTAAGTGCGCCGTTATTTACTTTATATTGCTTATCAGCACGCATACGTAAACAGCTAAGCAGTTCATCAGAACTCGAGAAGATAGAGGCCTTCCAGCCACCAAACTCATTCTTCAGCTGTGCGCCAAATTCAGAATACAGAGCAATAAGACCTGGCTCAGTGCCCAGACGCTCACCATACGGAGGGTTACACACCAAAGCGCCTTTAAGCTCAGATTCAGGAGCTGTAACCTTGGTTGCATCACCTAGTCGGAAATCGATTAAGTCTTCAATGCCTGCGCGTTTAGCATTCTTACGAGCGGTTTCAAGCACTCGCTTGTCGTTGTCATAACCCACAATCGGTTGATCAAACTTAGCGATACCACGGCGACCTTGAACGCGCGCTTCAGATTTAACCTCCGTCCACAGTTCATAATCAAAGTCTTTTAGATTCTCTAAGCTCCAGTCTTTACGAGCGTGACCAGGTGCGACGTTTGCTGCCCACATTACCGCTTCAATTAGCAAGGTACCGGAGCCGCACATAGGGTCTACCAGTGGAGAGGCTTTATCCCAACCACTGCGCATTACAATAGCCGCAGCTAGGGTTTCACGCAGCGGTGCACGACCTGATTCTGTGCGATAGCCACGTTGGTTAAGTGCCTGGCCGACCATGTCGATACCAAGGATTGCCTTGTCTCTATGAAGTCTTACGTGCACACGAAGATCAGGTTGATCTTTACTGATCTGTGGTCTTGGCAGGTCCTGCTTGGTAAAGCTGTCAACGATGGCATCTTTTACCTTCATTGCGCCGTACTGACTGTTACGAATTTCACGGTTGGTACCGTTGAAGTCCACAACAAAGCGTTTGCTTGAATCGAAGTGTGATGACCAACGAACCGCTGTTGCCGCGAGATACAGATCCATATCGTCCTGGCATTGGAACTCTGCCAATACGCGCACAAATCTTGAAGCTGTGCGGCTCCACAAAGAAGCACGATAAATCTGTTCTAAATCCGCCTTAAATCTCACCCCTGCTTGTACAGGTTTTGGATCGCGAATCCCTAATTGGGTCAGCTCATCTACAAGGAGGTTTTCTAAGCCGTTTGCGGTAACCGCTAGGTATTGATGCATGTTGGTCACTAATCAATGAAAAATGGTGACAATTATAAACCTTAATCGTTTGAAATACCGATATTTCTCAGATTCTTGCCTCCAAACGCCTAACTTTCCACCACAACAAATGAAGGTTTGTTACCAGTCCACTCCATACCGCCTCACTTTCTTCTTTACCTAAAAATGGCTCTTGTTTTGGAAGTGAATACTTATTCTCTTGCATTTTGGTATATACCAGAACCACTTTATGTATGTAATTAACCTACAAATGAGCTCAAACAGGGAAATAAATGATGCAATACGGACAATTCTAGGACGAAAACTGCCCTCTAATGGGTTTAAAAAAATGAAATTATTTTGATTTGAGCTAACAGTTTGGACACTTAGCTCTTGATGTTGGAGTACGGATAAGTTTGCAGACACAAAAAAAGAGCCGTTTCTGGGATAGTCAGAAACGGCTCTTGAGGGGAATTTGCAGCTTGGTATTAAGAAACCAAGCGAATGTTTGTTTGTGTGTAGATAGCGTTAGCTGGGCGCATTCTATCGTGCATAACCTTGATAGGCTGACAGAACGCTAAGGTCTTGCTTTCGGTTAAGTAGAAGTCCTCTAGATTGACCGAAACCACGATACTGGCGGTTTCTGATGCCTCTACCACCAAAAACACCCCACTGTTGAGTCCATTGCTCAGCTCAACGATCTCACCCTCTTCGGGTTGATAGTCGTCGCCGCAGGAATCAAAGAACCAGCTCTTGGGCTGAACCGGCTTATGGAAGCGCTTGACCGTGACGGCCTTAAGGATAAGTTCCGCCTGGCGCGGAACCGAGATATCGAGCCCTCTTACCGAGTGCTGGAACATCTCATACAGATGTGCATCTTCAACTGAGAATGGTTGAGGTTTAAACGCAGACTCTACCAAAACTTTGCGTGGCAAATCGGCGCGGAAAACCATTTCCTCGCTGATCTCTAGCATCAACGAAGATTTCTCCTCGTCGTAATACCAATTCCATGTGTCGCTTAACTTAAGCATACCCTTCGCCCTGTCTCAAAACCTTGTTTAAGTAAGACGTTACAGCTCCCTCTGAAATCGAGGTCTACGTTACTTTTGGCTAATTCTACAAACAGGAGGCGAAAAAAAAAGGGGAAAACCACTTCCCCCTTTTCTATAACTTATTGATTTTAAAGATTACAAATCTACAGGTTTTTGACAATGTCACGAACCAGAGTTGGACCGTGATAGATGAAACCAGAATACACTTGAACCAACTTAGCACCCGCTTGCATCTTCTCTTTCGCAGAAACGTAAGAGTCAACGCCACCTACACCAATGATTGGGATTTCTTCGCCCAATTCTTGATGAAGCTTCTTAACGACTTCGGTGCTGCGCAGTTGAACCGGACGACCGCTTAGGCCACCCATTTCATCTGCATGCTTCATGCCTTCAACAACGCTGCGGTCTAGCGTAGTGTTAGTTGCGATAACACCATCAATCTTATGCTTCAGCAAAGACTGACAGATTTGGCTGATCTCTTCATCACTTAGGTCTGGTGCGATCTTAAGAGCTAGTGGAACATAGTTACCGTGTAACTCTTCTAGTTCAGCTTGCTTAGCTTTAAGCTCGCTCAGTAGAGAATCCAGTGCTTCACCGTATTGCAGGCTACGAAGATCTGGAGTGTTTGGAGATGAGATGTTCACCGCGATATAACCCGCGTACTGATACACCTTCTCCATGCAGATAAGATAATCGCTGTTACCCTCTTCGATTGGGGTATCTTTGTTCTTACCAATGTTGATACCAAGCACACCATCGTAGGTCGACTTCTTCACGTTCTCTACAAGAGCATCCACACCTAGGTTATTGAAACCCATACGGTTAATGATACCTTCTGCTTCAAGCAGACGGAACATGCGAGGCTTGTCATTGCCTGGTTGCGGACGTGGTGTAACTGTACCTACCTCGATAAAACCAAAACCCATAGCACCAAACGCTTCGATACACTCGGCGTTTTTGTCTAGGCCTGCTGCAAGGCCTACTGGGTTTTTAAAGGTAAGTCCCATACATTCCACAGGACGGTTTGGCAGTTGCTGACGATAAAATAGATCGAGCGGAGTGCCCGTCATTTTAGGAAGATATTTAATTGCAAGATCGTGCGCTGTTTCAGCGTCGAGTTGAAATATGCCAGTTCTGGCGAGACGGTAGAGCATTCTGCCTCCGAAAAAAAAGCCCCGAATAAACGGGGCTGTATTATTTACTTAGTTGCTTCACAATTCAAGTTTAAAAGCATAAGTTCTCGTAATGCCACGGAAAATTTTGCAAATTCATGCACATTACCCACTTTAAACTCCTTAAGCGTGTTCTCCCAGCGGGATAACGCCTCTTTATTGTTATGCATCCAGTTTTCTATGGTCTGCTCAACCGAATCCAGTGAATCACCACAACCGCAGTTGAGAACTTGGACTGTCAACTGGCGTTGTTGCCAATCCAGATCTTCTCTAAAGGCGGCTCGAGCCAATGCTTGCCAATGATTATCGACCACCTGATTGTTGATCTGCCATAGGAACCAGTGAAGAGACAACTTATCACCCAAGTGGAAGTACAGTTTAGCCGCACGCTCTACTGTGGTGTTGCACTCTTTAGCCGCAATGGAGATATCATAGCAACAATACAGGCTCGACAGTCTTGAGATATAGTTGGCAACTTCGGCATCAACGCCCTGCTCAATCCAAGCTTTCGCTTGCTCATTGTGTTGCTGAACCTCTTCTTCAACCAGTAGTTCATCTAGCTTATCAACCACAATCGCCACATCTTTTTCAAAGCGAGCAACCAATTCGGTTACGCTACTCTTCTGTGAACGGTTGCGCAGCATCCAACGGGTTAGTCTGCGAAGGATACGACGAATCATAAACATCAATTCGTATTGAACTGAGGTTGGTAGACGGTTGTCATGTTGGCGGATCTTCTCGAACGTTTTGTCGAAATGGAACAGCTCTTTTGACGCCGCAAATGCATTGGCTATGTCGACCACACTTGCGCCCGTCTCTTCTTGAAGTCTAGTCACGAAGTTACAGCCCATCTCGTTAACAATATCGTTAGCAAGCACGGTTGCGATCAATTCTTTACGCAATGGATACTGATGGATCTCCTTGTTAAAGTTACCACGTAACTCAGTTGGGAAGTAGTTCACTAGCAGTTTACTGTGATGCTCATCTTCACTGATGGCTTCTACCGCAAGCTGTTCTTTTAACAGCATTTTCGCGTAGGCCACCAGCACAGAAAGCTCAGGTCTAGTCAGCGCTTGCCCTTGCTTTTCGCGCTCTAGAAGCTGTTCATCATCAGGGATATATTCCAACTGGCGGTCTAGCTGGCCTGCTTTTTCCAGAGTATGAATAAAGCGCATCTGCTCTTTTACGCCAGCAACGCCCTGCGCTTCAGAGACCGAAATAGACTCAGACTGGTTGTAGGCATCTTGAAGTACGATGTCGGAAACCTCGTTCTCCATAACGTTTAGCAACTGGTTACGCTTCTTGAAGGTAAGATCGCCATTCGCTACTACTGAGTTAAGCAAGATCTTAATGTTTACTTCGTTATCCGAGCTATCTACACCGCCTACGTTATCAACAAAGTCGGTATTTACGCGGCCGCCATGCAAAGCAAACTCGATACGCCCAAGCTGAGTCAGACCTAGGTTACCACCCTCGCCAACGATCTTCGCTTTAAGCTCATTACCGTTGATGCGCAGAGAATCATTGGCGCGGTCACCTACATCAGAATGCGTCTCTTTCGACGATTTCACATAGGTGCCGATACCACCATTCCATAGAAGATCCACTTCCATGCACAGGATGTTTTTGATCAGTTCATTTGGCGTCATCGAATCTTTAGATACACCCAGCATCTTCTTAATTTCAGGTGACAACGTCACTGATTTAGCTTTACGAGAGAAGACACCACCACCTTTTGAGATCAATGACTTATCGTAATCATCCCAACCGGTTCTTGGCGTATTAAACAGACGTTCACGCTCAACATAAGACTTGGCTGAATCTGGATTTGGATCGATAAAGATGTGCAGATGGTTAAAGGCGGCTTGCAGTCGAATATGTTTCGACAGCAACATACCGTTACCAAATACATCCCCTGCCATATCACCTACACCGATAACGGTGAAGTCTGTGGTCTGACAGTTAATGCCGATCTCACGGAAGTGACGCTTAACTGATTCCCAACCACCTTTGGCGGTAATACCCATTACCTTATGGTCGTAACCGTTCGAACCGCCAGATGCAAACGCATCTCCTAGCCAGAAACCGTATGCTTCAGAAACGCTATTTGCGATATCTGAGAAGGTCGCAGTGCCCTTATCCGCCGCAACTACGAAATACGGATCATCATCATCGTGACGAACCACATTCGCTGGCGGCACAACCTTACCTTCTACGACGTTATCTGCCACATCCAACAGTGAACTGATGAACGCACGGTAGCAGCGCTGACCTTCGGCAAAAATCTCATCTCGGCTAGTGAATAGATGTTGCTTCTTACAGACAAAGCCACCTTTCGCACCTACCGGCAGAATCACAGTATTCTTAACCTGCTGCGCTTTAACCAGACCAAGCACCTCGGTGCGATAATCCTCAAATCGGTCGGACCAACGAAGACCACCACGTGCGACCTTGCCACCGCGCAGGTGCACACCCTCAATATCCGGTGCGTATACAAACATCTCATAGTGAGGCACAGGTTGCGGGATCTCTGGAATCTCTCTTGGTGCAAGTTTAAGAGCAAGACACGCCTTAGGTTCACCCTCTTCATTCACCTGATAGAAGTTGGTACGTAAGGTCGCTCGGACCATCTCTACATAACGAGTTAGGATGCGGTCATCATCTAGACTCTCTACTTTCTCAAGCTGAGCATTGATCTGCTCGATAAGCTTAACCTGGGGCGCTTCGCTTCCCTTTTCTTTAGGATCGAATCGCTTACTAAATAGAGAAACGATATGAGTTGCCAATTTTGGATGGGTTGCCAGTGTTCCGCAAATATAGTCCTGACTGAATGGGAAGCCTACCTGACGCATATACTTGGCGTACGCGCGAAGGATAGTTACCTCACGGCCAGTAAGACCTGCTCCAAGAACCAAACGGTTGAAGCCGTCGTTTTCAAACACGCCCTGCCATACACCTGCAAAGGCTTGCTGGAATCTGTCGCGCGCTTTATTAAAATCAACGGCATTGCTGCCCTTGTGCAGCATGGAGAAATCTAGGATCCAATACGTCTCGCCATTGGCTGTGGTGATCTGATAAGGAGACTCGCCGATCACTCTAAGATCAAAGTTCTCCAGCATAGGCATCACATCTGATAGATGGATCGGCCTGTCTTTGTGATACAGCTTAAGATGCACAACCTTGCTATCCACCAGCTCTTCTTGTGGACGGTAAAACAACATGCCTAGCGGATTCTCTTCATCCAGCTTTTGCAGTCGCTCAATATCCGCAACTGCAGAGTTTGGCAGTACCGCTTCTTGGTAGGAGCGTGGGAACGCATCCATATAGTGCTTGGCTAAAGGCAGACCTTTGCTTTCACCTAAATTAGCAATGATGGCTTGTTTTAGCCTATCACCCCAAGTAGAGGAAACCTCCATCAGATTTCGCTCGATGCTCTTGATATCAAACTCAAGATCATCGTCTTCGATACGCACAATATAGTGGGTGCGAGCCAGAGGGCTTTCAGAAAAATAGGTCGTGAACTCTACTTCTTGCTCGGTATTAAATACACGCTTGAAAATTCGCTGGGTCTGACGTCTAAGCTCGGTGTTGTATCTATCCTTGGTGACATACACCATGCAACTAAGGAATCGACCAAACGGGTCTTTGCGTACGAACAAGCGGATCATATCGCGATCCTGCATCTGGACTACGCCGATACCCGTTTGCAATAGCTCCTCTTCATCCGCTTGAAGAAGCTCATCGCGCGGATAGGTTTCCAGGATATTGTGTAGCGCTTTGAAGGCATACGAACCGTTCAGGTAAGCACTGCTTTCAAGGATACGAGCAACCTTGTTTCGTACTAATGGAATACGCTCAACGCTTTGGTTATACACCGCTGAGGTATAAAGACCAGTAAATCTATGCTCACCAATCACCTTGCCGTTCTTATCGAAGGTCTTAACACCGATATAGTCGTTATAAGCTGGGCGGTGAATTCGTGATGGACGATTACCCTTGGTTAGGATCAGAATGTACGGCTTGTTCGCCTCATTGCGCGCGGACTCTGAAAACTCAGAGAGCTTAGTGGCGCGAACGCGCGATGGATCAGCAAGTAGGCCAAGTCCCTTTTCTTCTGTAGGCTCAAGAAGCTGATCGTCTTTTTGATCAACAAGGCGATACTCTTTGTAGCCCATAAAGGTAAAGTTGTGGTCACCAACCCAGTTCAGAAAGTCGATGGCCTCTTGGATATGCTCGTTGTCGATGCTCTTGATTTTCTCAAGAGATTTTACTTGTTTAACGACATCATTCAGCGCCTTCGACATAGGCTGCCAATCGTTGACCACCGCCTGCACATCACCAAGCACGCTAAACAGTTCGCTTTCAAGCTCTTGCATCTGCGCTTTATTGCTCAGCCTATCCACCTCAAGATGGAAAACTGAAAGAAGCTCAGTGCCTGTTTTACCGGCGTTGATATCTTCAATCTTACCCTGCTTGTTTACATTGATTTGCGCAGGACCATGCAACATCACATGGCTAGATAGTCCAAGACGTGAGAGCGTCATCTTAATAGAATCTACCAAGAATGGACTGTCCGGTAGCAAGATCTCTACTATGGTGTGAGTAGATTGCCAGCCGTGTCGGCTAAGGGTTGGGTTAAATACACGCACCGATAATTCTTGGTGCGGCGTCTCTTTCATATGCTGCCAAAGACTCACAACCGCACCATAAAGATCCGATTCGTTGCGTGAGATAAGGTCGTCGTGGGAGATATGACTGAATAGGTGTTTTGCGAGTTGAGTTACTACCTTTTGATGTTCGGCAGCAACCTTGTCCTGAATTAAGTTATACACTTTCTCGAGAAGGACTGGGACTAGGGGTTCACGTGCGTTCATTGGAACACTCCATCTAGATTTTATTGTTCTAAGTATGGGGCAGATATCTCTATCTGTTGCGCGTATTGTAAGGTTTTTATTTCAACTCTGTTAACCCATTAAAGTCACAAATCTCGAAAATCTCCAATATGTGTGAAGCATCTGTTAATAAGTAGGATTAGTCCTTGAACTTAAAACTAAAAAAGGCTTGGTACAAACCAAGCCTTTTGCTCAAAAATTAACACTTACTTAAGTGCGGCCTCTACTTTTTCAAATAGATCTTTCGCCAATTTAGGATTCGCACGCAGAGTTTCTAGCTCTTTGCGCATCATGCCCTTACGCGAGTCATCGTAACGAGCAAATTTAAGCAATGGGTCTATCAAACGCGATGCAACTTGAGGGTTGCTTTCGTTAAGCTTCTCCAAGATTTCACCAGCAAACTTATAACCTGAACCATCTTTGGCGTGGAACGCGTATGGATTAGACAAGAAGCTGCCTACTAGGCTGCGGATACGGTTTGGGTTTTGCAGACTAAACGCCTCATGCTGCATAGAAGCGTGCACCTTATCCAAAGCCTCTTCAGTTGGGTAAGTCCCTTGCAGAGCAAACCACTTATCCATCACCAATCCATCGTGCGACCACTTATCACTGTACGACGTCATTAGGTCTTCGCGAGCCTTAACCGAACCACAGTTTGCCGCTTGAAGCGCGCCCATGGTATCGGTCATGTTATCACTGTCCGCATATTGAGCCTCAATAAGCCCATCATGATTCTCGGTCAGAGAGAGATAACGCAGGCATAGATTACGCAGTTTGCGATTAGCCATGCTCGAATGAGAGATATCGTAGTCGCTAGCAGTAAGCGCTCGGTATACCTCAACCAACTCGCTTTCTAGACTAGTAGCGATATTCAAACGAAGCGCATCCAGCGCATCTAATACGGCATCCACATCGATAGTTTCATACCAACCGGAAACCTCGTTGTATGGAGGTGGAAGCAATGCCTCAGCAACCAATGACTTGTCCGCACTCTTATCCAGTAGAAGAGATTTCAATGCATTGACTACTTCATCACTGAGCGCAACCTTCTCTTTCTGCTCGACCATCTTCTTAATATACAGCCCCATTAGAGACTGAGACGCATCCCAACGCGCAACTTCGTTGGTGGCGCAGGCAATAAGTAGCACCAGTTGCTCTTCACTGTAGTCATACTCAAGTTTTACTGGCGCGGTAAATTCACGTAGCAGCGATGGCGTTGGCTTTTCATCTACATTTTCAAACACGAAGGTTTGGCTATCTTGAGTAACATGAAGAAGAGAGCCCTGCTCCTTACCATCAGAAATAAGCGGGATCACACTGCCGTCTTGACGATATAGTTCGATATCAAACGGGATGTGCAGTGCGTGCTTCTCTTTCTGTGTTGCCGTCTCTGGGGTGTGCTGCTTGATAGTCAGGCTGTAGGTCTTGGTAGTCACGTCATAGCTGTCTTCAACATTCACCACTGGTGTGCCTGATTGGCTGTACCAAAGCTTGAATTGAGAAAGATCGACACCTGAGGCATCTTGCATTGCCGCCACAAAATCGTCGCAGGTTGCCGCCGTACCATCGTGACGCTCGAAGTAGAGCGTCATACCTGCCTGGAAGTTCTCTTCACCAAGCAAGGTATGGATCATACGGATCACTTCACTGCCTTTTTCATAAACAGTTAAGGTGTAGAAATTATTCATCTCGATCACCTTCTCTGGGCGGATCGGATGAGACATAGGGCTAGCGTCTTCTGCAAACTGAGGACCGCGAATAATGCGTACATTGTTAATGCGGTTCACTGCGCGAGAGCCAAGATCGGACGAGAATTCTTGATCGCGGAATACAGTTAGGCCCTCTTTTAGACTCAATTGGAACCAGTCACGGCAGGTAACACGGTTACCGGTCCAGTTATGGAAATACTCATGACCGATCACCGCTTCGATACCAAGATAATCGGTATCTGTAGCACTTTCTTGATCCGCAAGCACGTACTTGGAGTTAAAGACATTCAGGCCCTTGTTCTCCATCGCACCCATGTTGAAAAAATCCACTGCAACGATCATATAAATATCAAGATCGTATTCAAGATCAAAACGATCCTCATCCCACTTCATCGAGTTCTTAAGGCTCAACATAGCGTGATGCGCGCGGTTTAGATTGCCTTTATCGACAAAGATCTCAAGGTCAACCCTACGGCCAGATCGCGTGGTGTATCTATCGACGAGCTGATCAAAGTCCCCTGCTACCAAGGCAAATAGATAGCTTGGCTTTGGATGCGGGTCTTGCCACTTCACCCAATGACGACCATTTTCTGCCTCACCAGAATCAATCTTGTTACCGTTGCTGAGCAAGAACGGGAACGCCTTTTTGTCCGCTTCTACAGTTACTGTGTATTTAGCCAGTACATCAGGTCTATCCAAGAAATAGGTAATACGTCTAAATCCTTCTGCCTCACATTGAGTACAGAATGCACCGTCTGACATATACAAACCCTCAAGGGCTGTATTGGCAGATGGGTCAATTTCGGTGGTGATCACCAATTCAAATTCAGATGGAAGGTTTGAAATCACCAGGCCATCTTCTTTTTGTTCAAAGTCGGTCCACTGTTGCTGGTTAACCAGAATGCTAGTTAGAGAAAGTTGTTCGCCATGAAGTTCAAGGGTGTTTGCCTCCCCTTGCGCTTTTACTTGAGAAGTTGCCACTACCTTGGTTGCTGACTCATGTAAGTCAAAGTTAAGGTCTACGTGAGAGATAGTATGTGAAGGTGGCTGATAGTCTTTGCGATATTTGGCGGTTGGTTGAGCAGAGGTTGCGTCTTTCATTCCTTTTCCTTGGTTTTGCAAAGTAGAAGAAGCTAGATTCCTCCTTTCTACGAAAAAATACAAGCTTGAGCGGAGTGTGTGATTGAAAAGTGTGCGTAAATAAGAAAAGGCGCCCATAGGCGCCTCAACCGATTGAATATATTTACCGCACCCGAGCGAGTTCGGCTTGCATGTCTACCCCTTCTCCCGACAAGGTCAAGGTATCGTCGACCAATGAATAACTTGAGGAAGTTTCCCCGTTTTCATAAAGAAGAACTAATTGATCGTTCTCTATATAGTAGATACCACGCTTAATAGTTTCTTCGCCATCGTCACCACTGGCTCTAAACATAAATACAAAATCAGGCTGAAGGATAAGATCAAGCTTCGCCACCTTGCTGGCAAGAATGTCGTCACCGGACAGTGACGTGCTCGACCAAATGCCCGCAATTGGCATGCTCAGGGATTTTACAAAGGTAATACCGTTAAGGTTAAGTTTGTTGTGCGTAGTTTTGTACTCGTAGATTTGTGGAGTCGAGGTGTTAAGACCCAGCACTAAGGTATCATCGCTCGCGTTGTATGTTCCTTGCCAATGCTCTAGCGAGTAATCGAGTTTTTGAACATCTATCTTAAACACAAAGTTTGAGTCGAACTGAATTCGAATAGCACGAAAAGCGGCGTTTTCATCTGGGTTAGGGTTATTTACATACCACTCACCCAACAAGAACGGATATTGAAACTGTGGCTTTAGTTTATCTTCTGCCACACTGCCAAAAGAGATGGCAGCTAGAATAATGGTCATTATTAGTTTGCGCATCGTGTATCCCTCACTCCCTGAACATTTTTAAGCTTAGGTAGACTTGTACGATAACGCGAAAAAATTTGACCAAAATCACATTTTTATTCGGTTATATCACTAGCTTATCAAGGAATAAATGAGCAAATGCACTGCTTAACAACAAAAAAGCCCCAATGTATTTCTACATCAGGGCTTTAAAACAGTCAGCTTAAATTATTAGCTTTGCGTGTCGTTTAGCATGTCCACCATGATGGCGATGGATTCATCAAGATAAGCATCCGGCGCTTCGTAATCCTTTGGAATGTCATCCAAAGTCTTAAACGGTTTTTCACCGTGTGCCTTTTGTCTCTCATTGATGCGCTCTAAACGTTCAGCTTCTTTTTCATCCGCTTCTTTCTCACGCGCAGCACGGCTCAAAGATAATAGATTGTTATCTTTCTCCGCTTTATAACGAGTGATGTCGTCTTGGATAAATTTGAATTCTAGATCTTTCGCAACGCGAGCTTCATGTTGCTTGGTCAGTTCACTTATCAATGCAGTTTCATCGTTAAGCTTTTTATAGCTTGCCGCCTCGATACTATCCCAAGGTAGTGCATTGTCCTCTACGCTCTCACCGGTTTCAGCCGGATCGATTGGCGTTGGATACTGAATATCTGGGACTACACCCTTGTTCTGAGTACTACCACCATCGATTCGATAGAATTTTTGAATGGTGTACTGCACGTAACCTAATTCTTTATCGAACAGATCGTAGATATGATTTAGCGAGCGGTGCTGTTGAACCGTACCTTTACCAAATGAGTTTTCACCCAGGATAATGGCTCGACCGTAATCTTGCATTGCAGCGGCAAAGATCTCAGATGCAGAAGCACTGTAGCGGTTGATCAAGACCGTAAGCGGGCCGTCATAACTGATGCTATCACCGGTATCGGCGTTAACATTAATGCGACCATAGCTATCACGCACCTGTACTACTGGACCATTTACAATGAACAGACCAGAAAGTGCGGTCGCTTCAGATAGTGCACCACCGCCGTTGTTTCGAAGGTCAACCAAGATGCCATCAACGTTTTGCTCTTTAAGCTCGCTGATCAACTTATCTGTATCCTTTGAAAGACCCACATAGAAGCTAGGTACTTCTAGTACGCCAAACTTCTTGCCATCTTTTTCAATGACCTCAGACTTAACTGCGCGGTCTTCTAGGCGAACCTTGTCACGTACAATAGTGACGCTGCGGCTTTTCGCATCCTTGCCTTCAGGCAAGATCTGCAAAATCACCTTGGAACCTTTCGGTCCTTTAATAAGGTCAACCACATCATCTAGACGCCAGCCGATAACATCAACAACCTCGCCACCTTCTTGGGCAACACCGATAATGCGATCGCCTTCACCCAGCTCTTTACTCTTAGCTGCAGGACCACCCGCTACTAGAGAGCGAATAACAGTGTAGTCATCAGACATCTGCAATACCGCACCAATTCCTTCAAGAGAAAGATTCATCTCAGATTGGAACGTATCTGCGTTACGCGGTGACAAATAGCTAGTGTGTGGATCCACTGAGCGCGCAAAGGCGTTCATATAAAGCTGGAACACATCTTCACTTTGAGTCTGTGAGATGCGCTTCATGGCATTGTTATAACGCTTAGTGAGAACCTCTTTGATCTCTGGCCACTCTTTATCAGTAAGTGCCAGATTCAACGCATCGTATTTTACACGCTTGCGCCACAACTCATCGATTTCAGCTTCGTTTTTCGGCCAAGCTGCTTCACTTCTGTCGAGCTCGATAGATTCATCTTTATCAAACTTGATCTCATTATCCAGAAGCTCCAACGCATAGTCGAAACGCTCGAAACGTTTGCGCATGGACTGAGTATAAAGCTCGAATGCGATGGTATTATCACCCGCTTTCAGGGCATCATCTAATTGAGTGCGCCATTTTTCAAACCCGTCTACTTCCGCTTGAGTAAACAAGTTGCGGTTGTAGTCGAGCATATTCAGATAGCGATCGAAGATTTGCTCTGAGAACTGATCGTCTAGTTTGAATTGCTTGTAGTGAGAGCGGGTAAAACGTGATGTAACACGCTTTGCCGAAGTTTGATGCTGAACCTCTGGAGTCAAGGTCGGCAGGTTTTCGAGAGAAAGGTTTGCTTCTACCGCATTTGCAGAAGCGGCTAGCATGACGCTAGCCGCAATCAGCGTAATCTTTGCACGCATTTTCATTCGCAGGATAAACTCCTTTTAAGCGCGAAGATGCTCCGCTTTAACAACCATTTGCAGGCCGTTATTTAGTTGCACTCGCACGTCGTCCTTGTTGACTTCAACTATGGTAGCGGCCATGTTGCCTTTACCCATGTTGACATTAACGTTGTTTCCTACAGCAATTTCGTCGCTGTTAAGCGCTCGAGTTTCTACAGGTGCTTTTGGTTTTTGCTCAGTACGTGGCTTAGACTTGCGAGCCGGTACCTTTTTACTCTTGTTAGCAGCGCGTTTTGCTTTTTGCTCTTCACGTGCCTTATCAGCTTGTTCTTTACGACGAGCCGCTACGCGAGCTTTGCTCTCAGCCAGGGCTTGTTGAGCGTGGTCTACGTGCTCTTGCTCTAGCTCACCGCATTCGTTGCCGTCTAGGTCAACACGAACTGCACCAGGTTTAACACCGTGCAGATAACGCCAAGATGACGTGTACTGACGAAGCGCTTGACGAAGCTGAGTCTTGCTTACTTTTTCATCTTCGTTTAGACGCTCGGCTAAATCCTGAAAAATACCAATTTTCAGTGGCTTAGCTTCGCCTTCTAAAGTAAAGCATTTAGGGAAGCATTCGGCAATGTACGCAATCACTTCTTTGGTAGTTTTTAGTTTTTCGGTGTTTTCCATGAGGGTTCCTGATTGAGACGCGGCCCTTCCGCGTGTTTCATCAACAATAATGGTCGTTATTATAAAGGCATGCGATTGAAAAACCACACCCGAACATCATTTTACTTAGAGTTAGCTTGAGTATTGAGCAGTTCTTCTACTTTTTTCATCACCAAAACCAGACCTTCTTGGTCTGTTTCGCTGAATCGGTCGAAGTTAGGGCTATCAATATCCAGCACGCCAGCCACTTTGCCATTGATTGAAAATGGAATAACGATCTCTGAGTTACTGGCTGCGTCACAGGCGATATGCCCTTCAAACTGGTGTACATCCTTAATGCGCTGAACGGTATTCGTTGCCGCTGCAGTGCCACATACACCCTTACCCCAATTAATGCGCACGCACGCCGGCTTACCTTGGAAAGGACCTAATACCAGTTGATCACCCTCAGTAAGATAGAATCCTACCCAGTTGATATCACCTAGCTCCATATTAAGAATGGCGCTGACATTAGAAAGGTTGGCAATCATGTTTGATTCGCCGCTTAACATAGCTTCAACTTGAAGCGTAACTCTTTGATAATCTGAAAGGTTCAACTGATATCCCCGTCAAAAATTTTGTAACTAAATCTGTAGTAAACCTATACAGTAACACCTTCACGATGCAGGATTATTCGCTGCTAGGCTAAGCTATTGTTAACTCAGTACTTGAATTTACCTCATAACTTGTTGAATCTAAACCGCGAATTTTAAAATGTCGGGTTAAAAGTAGGTCAGAATGCAGGATACATGTCAGTCAGAACCCCCATCACCTCAGTTACGACTCTGTCAAGGCTGCGGACTGGCTGTCGAGTTTGTTAAGCTCGAAGAGAAACACGATGCCTATTGTCCTCGTTGCTCAACCCAACTCTATCGCGGACACTCACACTCTTTTTCTGGGGATGTCGCGCTTGCAGTAACTGCACTCATGCTGTTCATCCCCGTTGCCATCTATCCCTTTCTGTCAATAAGACTGTTCGGTGAGATAATCTCCGCAACCATGCTCGATGGTGTTCGTCTACTCATAGATGAAGGCTACCCTTTTGTTGCATTTCTTGTTTTGCTGTGCGGTTTTTTACTGCCTCTTTTGCACTGCGTTTCTGTGCTCGCGGGCAATGTGGCGTTGAAAAAACGAAGTATCTCTGTGATGCGTTGGAGTATGTTTGGCGTACATCACCTCAAACATTGGATGATGATTGATGTCTATATCGTTAGTATCGCCATCTGCTGCTTTAAACTTACCGACTACAGTGACCTGCTGTTTGGCGCTGGCCTCCCCATATTAGTGATACTGCAGTTGGTTTGTTTAGTACTGGTTGCGAGAGTCAGTCCGCGTCGCTACTGGGCAAGGTGGGATGAAATCAACAATGAGCAGCGGCAGTACTGCTTCTCTGACCAAAGTCAGATTGAAGATTGTCACCATTGCCATCTAGTACAGAAAAAGACAACCCGATGCATTCGCTGCCATCACAAGATGAAGCCGGGAGAGTCTCGCTCTCTGCAGGCGACTTGGGCCAATCTGATTGTGGCCACTATTGCACTGATACCGGCCAATGTTATCCCTATCTCCATTTTGTATGCCAACGGCGTGCGTATAGAAGACACCATATTTTCCGGCGTCATATCTCTGGTCAACAACGACATGTTGGTCATCGCCATCATCATCTTTATTGCCAGTATCGTAGTTCCAGTAGCCAAGATATTGGGGATTTTGTATCTTCTACTCTGTATTCACTTCAAGCGTACTGTCTTCCATAAGCAACGTATGATGTTGTTTTACATAGTGAAATGGATAGGAAAATGGTCCATGGTGGACATCTTTGTTATGTCAATCATGCTAACCTTAGTCGACAGAGGGCAGATACTGAACTTCACACCCGGCTATGGCGCCGTCGCCTTTGGCGTGGTTGTGGTCTTCACCATGTTCGCAGCAGACACCCTTGATCCCAAATTGATTTGGAAAAATTACTCAAAATAAGTAAAAACAATGGCAGAAAATAGTAATTCATCCCCCTCACAACCAGAAGTAAAGCGAGCAACCGGCCTGTCTCCAATGTGGGCGTTGCCTATCTTGGCCCTGCTGCTTGGCGGTTGGCTTATGTACAAAAACATAAGTGAGTCTGGGGATCATATTCGCATTCACTTCCCAGACGCCGCTGGCCTTATCGCTGGCCGAACCACACTAAGGTACCAAGGCTTAGAAGTGGGCATGGTGCGTAAACTCGATCTGGCCGAGGATCTCAAAGGTATCTATGTGGACGCCGAAGTCTATCCTTCAGCAAGGCAGTTACTCGGTAAAGATACGCAATTTTGGCTAGTTAAACCCACAGCGAGCTTAAGCGGGGTTTCGGGTCTGGATGCTCTGGTCTCGGGTAACTACATCGCCATTCAAGGTGCAAGCAAACAATCAAATAATCTACCTGATGTCTATCAGGCGCTGACCAAGACACCGCAAGACCTGCACAGCTCTAACCCGAATGGACTTCGCATCACTCTAAGAAGTAAAGACCTAGGTTCGGTCAACATAGGCTCTAAGATCCTATTTCGTAAAATACCTATCGGCGAGATCTACAGCTTTAACCTAGATGATGATGGACGCTCAGTCGTACTCCGCGCTTATATCGACGAGGAATATGACCACATTATCACCAGCGAAAGCCGTTTTTGGAACGTTTCAGGTATCAACGCCAGCGTAGGTTTTGATGGCGTGGATGTGAGCGTAGAAAGCTTAGCCGCATTAATTGGTGGCGGAATAGCGGTCGATTCTCCTGCCAAGGGTGACAGTGTGGAGCCAGATACTGAGTTTAAGCTCTACCCTGATCTAGCGACGGCTGGCCGAGGCATTCCTATCAACATCAAACTTCCGGACGATAACAATATCAGCCCAGGAGGAGCACCCTTGGTGTATCGCGGTATTGAGGTGGGCCAAATCACCGGGGTTCGACTGAGCCGAGACAGACAAGACATCATAGCACAGGCGACTGTTGAGCCTGCTTATCAAGATATGCTGACAACGGGCTCTCAGTTCTTGCTAGAAGAGGCCTCTCTTTCCCTTGCCGGCGTAGATAATCTGTCTAACTTCATTCGTGGTAACTTCCTTACTCTATTACCTGGCAGCGGTGAGCCAACGCGTGATTTCAGGGCGGTGAAGCAAGATGAGCTCAACACTCAAACTAGTGGGAACCTCTCTATTTCTCTACTTGCAGATCAAAGCTTTGGCCTAGAGTCTGGGGCTGCGGTCCTCTATAAAGGCATTAGTGTTGGACACGTTACGTCGTCACATCTTGCAGGAGAAAAAGTTAAGATAAACCTTCTAATCGACTCCCAGTACAGAGAGCTTATTCGCTCACAAAACAAGTTCTATATCGCCTCTAGCGTCTCTGCCAACTTTGATGCAGCCGGACTTGACGTGAAGGTGCCACCGCTTCAGCATCTTCTAACGGGTAGCATCAGCTTCTACAGTGCGGGCAGCAATAAGATACATAACGAATATCCACTCTATTCAAGCAAAGAGTTGGCACAATTGGCTCAGTTTGATGGCGCGAACAAACAGGTTCTTACCCTGCTTTCACCAAATCTACCTCCGGTATCAAGTGGCACTCCGCTTTACTATAGAAACCTGCCAGTAGGACAAGTGCTGGATTATCAGCTGGGACATTCCGGTATGGAAGTCAAGGTGCTAATAGAGAAGCAATTCAGTCACCTTATCAACAAAGATACCGTGTTTTGGAATCATTCGGGTGTAGAGATTGATGCCGGTTTAAGTGGCGTGAAGGTCAACGCTGAGCCCCTATCTCGAGTACTTTCCGGCGGTATTGCCTTTGATACCATACCCGGAGTTGAGAACAAAACCGGTCGTTTCTACAAGCTGTACGACAATCAAGATGCCGCTCGCCAGTTTGGTGAGATGATCACCTTAGTAGCAGATGACAGCAACGGTCTTAAAAAAGGCGCAGCCATTAATTTTAAAGGTGTAAAGGTGGGTGAAATTACTCTAGTTTCTCCACAGTTTGCTCAATCTGAGGTGGAGTTTAAGGCGCGCATCTATCCTGAATATGCTAAGACTATCGCCCGTGAAGGCGCTCAGTTCTGGTTGGTTACTCCAGAGATTGGATTAACTGGCATCAAAAACCTTTCCAGCGCGATTGCCCCTGCCATAGAGGTAATGCCGTCTGGCAAGGGCAAAGCAAAGACCCAGTTCCAACTTGCATCAAACAAGCCATTAGCCAGTGGTTATGAGTTTGTACTACAGGCTGAAACCAAGGGGTCAGTCGCTGTCAACACCCCTATCCTATATCGCGAGATTGAGGTTGGTCGCGTGACCGATGTGCGACTTGGTGAGCTCGCCGATAGAGTGATTATCAAGACCCTTATCGATCCTGACTACGCTTACTTGATTCGCGAAAATACCCTGTTCTGGAATGTATCTGGCCTAGATGTGTCCATTGGCCTAAGCGGCGCCAACGTTAAAGCTGGCACCGTTGAGAGTCTTCTTCGTGGTGGTATTGCTTTCGCCACACCAGAAGATGGCAATCTACTCCCGGCCGCCAAAAACGGTCGTGCTTTCTATTTGTACAAACAGGCTGATCCGAGTTGGTTAGAGTGGCGCACTGCCATACCTAAGCCTTAATTTTTAATTGGGGTGCTGTTACACTTGCGGCGCCCCATCTCTTCGAGGAACTCTCAAGTGCATCCAAACGTTTTCATCCCTCAAGCCTTTATCGATCTTATGCAAGAGCAGATGCCCTCGCATCTTAACCTCGATGAATTGCTTGATGCCTGTCGTCGCCCTCTCAAGCGCAGTATTCGTGTAAACACACTCAAGATAAGTGTGGAAGAGTTTAAAAAACATGCCGATGAGCTTGGTTGGCAACTCACTCCTATTCCGTGGTGTGAGGAAGGTTTTTGGCTAGAAAACGAAGATGAAAACGTCTCCTTAGGTAACACCAGCCAGCATTTGTCTGGACTTTTCTATATCCAAGAAGCGAGCTCTATGGTGCCAGTTACTGCTCTATTTTCAGATCTTAAGATAGATAGTGATATGCGCCTTTTAGATATGGCGGCAGCCCCTGGCTCTAAGACGACTCAGATCGCAGCTAAACTCGGCGGCGAAGGTCTGTTAGTGGCCAATGAGTATGCTGCGAGTCGCGTTAAGGTGCTGTTTGGTAATCTTATGCGCTGTGGCGTGGGCAACATGGCGCTAACTAACTTTGATGCGCGAGTTTTTGGTGGTTGGCTTCCTGAGCGCTTTGATGCCATCTTGTTAGACGCCCCTTGCTCTGGTGAAGGCTCTTTACGTAAAGATGCCGATGCAATGAAAAACTGGAGCCTAGACTCTATTGCTGATATCGCTTCCACACAGAAAGACCTTATCGAGAGCGCATTCCACGCTCTTAAAGCCGGCGGTACGCTAGTTTACTCAACCTGTACCCTGAATCATGAAGAGAACCAAGGTGTCGTTTCACATCTTCTGGAGACCTTTGGTGATGCAATCGAACCTGTATCTTCTGAGGGTTTGTTCGAAGGCTCTGAAAAGTCACTCACAAGCGATGGTCATATCCACGTCTACCCTCAGATCTATGATTGCGAAGGCTTCTTTATTGCCAAGTTTAAAAAGCTTGAATCGGTAGAAGCACCAAAGGTTAAGAAACGCCTTGGCAAGTTCCCGTTCTCTCCTTTGACTCGCAAAGAATGTGACGCGGTAACTAAATCATTGAAACAGAGTTTGGATATCGAGATCCCAGATAGTTTTACCCTGTGGCAGCGCGACAACGAGGTGTGGCTGTTCCCTGCTCTTATCGAGCCAATGCTTAAAGAGCTTAAGTTTCAGCGCATCGGTATTAAGCTTGCTGAGACACACAAGAAAGGTTATCGCTGGCAGCATCAAGCAATCACGTCACTGACTAATAATCAGGAAGAAAACGGTGTTGAGCTTAATATTGATGAAGCTCGCGAGTGGTTTATGGGTCGAGATGTGCGCCCAGAATCCAATAACAAACACGGGGAAGTTTTAGTGCGTTATCAAGGCTTTACTATAGGTCTTGGAAAGTGGGTTGGTAGCCGAATCAAAAATGGCTTGCCGCGTGAGATGGTACGCGATACCAATCTATTTTAGCCCTTGCTGGAAATGGAGCCGTGCTGTACTAAACTTAGACCATTAGTTAGCGCAGGCTCCTTAACATGGAGCCATTCCCCTAAGCCTAGGTCAGGATAGCCTAGGCTCTTTTTTGGGCGGTACCTAGACTTACTTTACTAGGTGAATACCGTCTTTCTCGATTGTGATCTTACCCTGCTTGTACAAGCCACCAATGGATTTCTTAAAGGTGCCTTTACTGGTTCTAAACAGGCTAAAGATGGTCTCAGGGTCTGATTTATCGTTAACCGGTAAGAAACCCTCTTTCTTTTGCAGAAGCTTAAGAATTTTTTCTGCAAGGTCGTCCATTTTAGCTACGCCAACCTTTTGCAGAGACAAGTCAATCTTACCGTCTTCACGCACCTGCTTAACAAAGCCTTTTAGGCGCTTACCCACAAAGATCTTACCGATTACGTCAGAACTGAAGATCATACCCCAGTGCTCGCCATTGATGATGGCCTTGAAACCCAGGTCACTGCGCTCAGCAATGATTAGGTCTACCTGCTCGTTTGGCTTGTAGTGTTTAGGGGTCTTATCTAGCCACTTGTTGAATTTGGTAGTACCTACAATACGGCCGCTGGCTTTATCGCTATATACATAAACAAGTAGGGTCTGGCCTTCACGAAAACGCGCACGCTGCTCACTATATGGGATAAGCAGGTCTTTCTTCTCGATACCCCAATCCGCAAATGCACCCGTGCTATTGATGTTGGTGATCTTCATCAAGCCCCACTCACCTACTTGAGCGATTGGGTTTTCACGTGTGGCACACAGCTCATTATCAGAATCGAAATACAAGAATACCTTTAGGTAGTCACCCTCGGACACGTCCTCTGGTTGTTGTTTCTTAGGTAGCAATACAGAACCGTAATCGTCTGCATCCAAAAACACCCCAAATTCTTCAACTTGAGTAACTTTTAAGTTGTTGATAGTTCCAACTTTGATCATTGTATTTCTCTAAACTGTGATTTCGGGGTGATTGTAGTGCGCAGAGCAAACTTTACAAGCTCTTTCGCTTAGCCTTTCAGTACAACGTCTGTGCCAATGTGCTCGTTCAGAAGTTCGGTCAGCTTGCCAGAGGCAATCTCAGTGCCCGGAAGAAGCAACACATGAGACTTACGCGCCACCTGTGCATAGCCAAATACGTGGCTCACGAGCTCGATTACTGCCTCGTTATCTAGGCTAAACGCCTGAGACACACGCTCGTTAGCCATGTCCACACCTAGGGTCAACTGAGCTAGAGTCTCAAGGTCGATGGCGACGCCGTCGAAATACTTCAATAGACGTTCGCTCAAAAGCGCAGAAGAAGGTGTGTCTGCACCAAACAGAACCTTAAGGCCATTTAGACCGCGAGGCAGACCTTGTTCAGCAAGGGCATCGATAACACGTGCAGCATCGCTAAGGGTTTTCACAAACGGCACTACGATTTCAACATCGAAGCCTTGCTCACGAAGAGACTTGATAAACTCACACTCTAGAATGAATGCACTCTTGTTGTCGGCATCGGTAAAGCGAGACACGCCGCGAAGACCGAGCAGCGCATTATTTTCTTGAACTTCGAAGTCACCACCAATCAGCGATGCCAGCTCGCTGCTGTCACAGCTATTTAGCTGAACCCGAATACGTTGTTCTTTATTTAGAGCCAAAGACTCAACCACACCAGCAAGGACTTGCTGGTAAAACTCTTGAACGCTTCGTCCCTCAAGGATGGCATCGAGCGCCATTTGATCGGCTTCATCTAGAGGTTCACGCTCTAGAAGTAGGCTTGGGTGAAAGAAGAGTCTTTCTTGTAGAAGGTCACCAAGTGAAAGGAAAACGTGTTCCGCTTGAGCGGCTTGATATTGTAGGGAGGTACCTAGCTTAATAGATTGAGACATGGGCTTCCTTGATATCTCGTTTAAATAGAAACAGTTACCCTCAACATACCATTAATAAAGGAAAAAAGGCGCATAAAACTTACCCAAATGAACCCGGTTTAAGATAAAAATGCGTTTACAAGTTTATTCGTGATAACAATTCCGCTATCTTTAGCCAGATTTAACGAATTAAAGAACTCTGTTATGCCACTACAAACTGATGAGTTGCGTACCCAACCACTAGGTCCGCTACCGACTCCAACCGAGCTATCAACTAATCATCCTCTTACCGATGACGTAGCAAAACACATTGACGAATCACGCGGTCAGATTGAAAAAATCCTAACCGGTAAAGATAAGCGCCTTCTTGTTATCGTTGGTCCTTGTTCAATCCACGATACCGATGCGGCTATCGACTACGCTAAGCGTCTTGTTTCGGTACAAAAGAAATACAAAGACCAACTGTTTATCGTGATGCGCACCTACTTTGAAAAGCCGCGCACTATTATCGGTTGGAAAGGTCTGATTACTGACCCTAACCTAGACGGTTCTTACGCACTAGAAGCTGGCCTAAACAAGGCACGTAAACTGCTTCTTGATATCAATAAGCTAGGTCTGCCTACCGCAACCGAGTTCCTTGATATGATCACAGGTCAGTACATCACAGACCTTATCTCTTGGGGTGCTATCGGCGCACGTACCACTGAGTCTCAGATCCACCGCGAGATGGCCTCAGCTCTTTCTTGCCCAGTGGGTTTCAAGAACGGTACTAACGGCAGCGTTAAGATTGCTATTGACGCAGTGCGCGCTTCAAAAGCATCACACTACTTCTACTCTCCAGACAAAAACGGCCGCATGACGGTATACCGCACATCAGGTAATCCATACGGTCACGTCATTCTGCGTGGTGGTGATACTGGTCCTAACTATGATGCGCAATCTGTTGAGAAAGCGTGTAAATCTCTTGGTGAAGTAGGTTTGCCAGAGCGTCTTATCGTAGACTTCAGCCACGCAAACTGTCAGAAACAGCACCGTCGTCAACTAGACGTTGCTAAAGACATCGCAGGCCAAATCAAATCTGGTAGCCAATACGTTGCGGGCATCATGGCTGAGAGCTTCATCGAAGAGGGCAACCAGCCAATGGATGACCTAACAGCTCTAGAATATGGTAAATCCATCACAGATCCGTGTCTAAGTTGGGAGCACACAGTAGAAATGCTTGATATCCTATCTGACGCTGTAAAAACACAACAATAAGGAAGACCAGATGCCTTCATTTGACATCGTTTCAGAGATTGAAATCGTTGACGTTCGTCATGCGGTAGAGAACGCAAACCGCGAACTCGCAACCCGCTTTGATTTTCGTGGCGTTGAAGCGAGCTTTGAGTTTAAAGACGATCAAGTAAAGCTTGCGGCACAAGCTGAATTCCAGTTAAAGCAGATGCGTGACATCCTACGTGGCAACCTAACTAAGCGTGGCGTTGATGTGAATAGCATGGAATCTCAAAAAGAAGACGCGTCAGGTAAGAACTGGTATCAAACCGTGCTATTCAAGCAAGGCATTGATAAGGATATGGCTAAGAAGATCGTTAAACTGGTTAAAGACAGTAAGATCAAGGTTCAAGCGAGTATCCAAGGTGACAAGGTTCGTATCACAGGTAAGAAACGTGATGACCTACAAGCGACTATGGCGCTTGTGAAGAACGGCGAGCTTGGCCAACCGTTCCAGTTTGAAAACTTCCGCGACTAATCTCGCACAAGCATTGAGTGATACCGGGCGCCTTAGCCCGGTATTTTTTTACAGGCTTTTCAAAAGCGTTATCTCGCCAAAGCCTAATTCAAGCTCAGTCTGCAGTGCTTGAGTTAAACGAGGTAGCAATACCACTACAGAGCTTAGTTTCTGTTTCTCTGCATCTAATAGCGGCTTTAATTCCGCTAGCGTCTGCCAAGATGCCCTTTCTGCATCTCGCCTTACCCCATCGATAAACACTGGCGCTATACCGTGATGATGCAATACCATCTCGGCGCTTTGCATTAACCTCAAAGCCTTCAGGCTGAGAAGCTCGAAATCCTCTCCTGTCTCGACCCAAGTTACCGCGTAACTAGGCTCAAAGTCTTGCTCTGTGATAAGGGTTTGATAGCAAGACTCGAGCTCTGCACTACTGCTCGCTTGTATCACCTCACTCTTATCGAAAAAGGCTTCCCAGAACAGTCGGCGATTGCGCACGTTGGGCAACTTCTGTTTGATGTCATCTCTTTTACTGGCGGCAAACTCTGCTTGTAGAGATAAGTTCTGCGGTAACACTGCTTCGAAGGTTTTTCTTAGATTACGAATAAGTACGGGAGATCCGCCGCCACTTGAGAAGGCGATCTGTATCTTGCCTCGATTGATCATGGAGGGCGTAATGAAATCACAATAAGGGGTGTCATCAACCACGTTGACCATGATCCCCGCCCGCTTCGCATCATGGTGGACCCTGTGATTCAAATCTGGATTATCTGTAGTAGCCCAGATCTGCACAAAATCATCGATAAGTTCGCTCTGATAAAAACCCTTAATCCAAGTAATTCCACCTTCTTCATACTGCTGCTCTAGAAAACTATCCAAGCTCGGTGATACGACTGTCACTAGAGCCCCAGCCTTTAACAAACTTTCAACCTTACGGCAGGCAACCTCACCCCCTCCAACGACCAAAACAGGTTTGTGATTGAGATCATAAAACAGAGGAAAATATCGCATAATGTTCCTTCTTTGTAACATGCGTAAGGTGTCGATATGCAACCAAAACGGTGCAGACATAAAACAGTAATCTAGGTCACAAAAGATTAATACTCTAAAATATCCTTCAGACCCATATATAAATTTGGTTATTTGATTTCAGTTAGTTACAAGCACTAAGTGAACGCCGTTCATTAAGAAGTAATACCGTTTCACCATGTAAGTGCACTGTTGCACTATTTACAAACACTTAACATTTAGTCATTCTAAAGCCGTGGTTTGCGAGTATCTAACAAATTCTAATTAATTGAGATACTTAGCATCTTCTACTACTTTGTAAACGGGTCGTAAAAATATGCCCCACTTTGGTGATTCAAACAACTGGTTTCGACTCACCGGGACAAAGATGTACTCAGTGATATTGGTCACTATGGAAATTACAGACAAGGATACGAAGAGATGGCAAAAAAACTCACCATTCTAGCTTCAGTAGTAGCGGCATCAACTGCTGTCATGGCAAGTTCAGCATCAGCAGCTGACAGCACGTTGGACAAAGTCTTAGCCGCTGGCTCACTAACCTGTGGTGTGAGCACCGGCCTTCCTGGCTTCTCGAACCCTAACTCAAAGGGTGAATGGGAAGGTATTGATGTTGAGTACTGTCAAGCTCTGGCAGCAGCAGTACTGGGCGACAAAACCAAAGTTAAATATGTTCCACTAACTGCAAAAGAGCGTTTCACCGCACTTCAATCGGGTGAAATCGACGTTTTATCTCGTAACACAACTTGGACTCAGCACCGCGATACCGCTCTTGGTTTGAACTTCGTTGGTGTTAACTATTATGATGGTCAGGGTTTCATGGTTAAGAAAGACCTTGGCGTTAAGAGTGCAACTGAACTAGACGGCGCAGCGGTTTGTGTTCAATCTGGTACAACAACCGAGCTTAACCTTGCGGACTACTTCCGTGCATCAGGTATGAGCTACAAGCCAGTAGTATTCGATACAGCAGCACAAACCTCAGCGGGTTTCGATGCAGGTCGCTGTGACGTACTAACTACTGACCAATCTGGCCTTTACGCACTGCGTCTAAACCTTAAAGATCCAACTTCTGCAGTGGTACTTCCAGAAATCATCTCTAAAGAGCCTCTAGGCCCTGTTGTTCGTCAAGGCGATGACAAGTGGTTTAACGTGGCTAAGTGGACACTAAACGCGATGGTTAACGCAGAAGAGTACGGCATCACATCGAAAAATGCTGATCAGATGCTGAAATCTACCGATCCAAACGTGAAGCGTATCCTAGGTGTTGATGGTCCTAAAGGTACGGCTCTTGGTCTGAAAGACGACTGGGGCTATCAGATCATCAAACAAGTAGGTAACTACGGTGAGAGCTTTGAGCGTACCGTTGGTACAGGTTCTCCACTTCAGATCAACCGTGGTGTGAATGCACTATGGAACGCTGGCGGCTTCATGTACGCGCCACCAATGCGTTAATACTTTTTCCTTTGCAGGAAACACTTATGTAGGAACCGAAGGGCGGCACCGCCGCCCTTCCGTTTATACGGATGTAAAATAGGAAGTAGTATGAATCCAACCAAGGTTTCCAAAGACGAAGGCCAAGGTGCCTCTCGCAAAACCAACCTCCTCTACAACCCTACCTTCCGCGCTGTTGCCTTCCAAATCATTGCCGTTCTGGCTCTTGTATGGTTTTTCTACACCATAGTAAACAATGCCCTAGGAAACCTAGAGGCACGTGGTATCGCAACAGGTTTTGATTTTCTATCAAAAGAAGCTGGGTTTGGTATTGGCCTCCATCTTGTTGCCTACGATGAGACCTATAGTTATGGTCGCACCTTTATAGTAGGCCTTTTGAATACCGCACTGGTTTCTGTGCTTGGTATTTTCTTTGCAACGATTTTGGGCTTTGTTATGGGTATTGCCCGACTTTCTAGCAACTGGCTAGTGAGTCGTTTGGCGGCTGTCTATATTGAAGTATTCCGAAATATTCCTCTGCTCTTGCAGATCTTCTTCTGGTACTTTGCGGTACTTCAAGCCCTACCTTCGCCTCGCCAAAGCTTGAGCTTAGGTGAAGCCATCTTCTTGAACGTGCGCGGCCTTTATTTCCCTGCACCTGTGTTTGAAGCGGGAAGCGGCTTTGTAATCGCAGCCTTTGTTGTCGGTATTGTTACCACTATCTTTATCAGCATCTGGGCACGCAACAAGCAGCGCCTCACCGGTCAGCAAACCCCTATGGGACGTATTGCACTGGGTTTGGTCTTAGGTCTTCCGCTTGTGGTTTACTTCCTTGCAGGTATGCCAATCTCAGCAGAGATGCCTGAGCTTAAAGGCTTTAACTTCCGTGGTGGTGTCAGCATCATCCCAGAACTCGCAGCTCTGACTCTAGCGCTAAGTATCTACACAGCATCGTTCATCGCTGAGATCGTACGCTCCGGTATCAACGCTGTTAGCCATGGCCAAACAGAAGCGGCGATGTCTTTAGGTCTGCCTCGCAGTCGTACCCTGCGCCTTGTGGTTATTCCACAAGCACTGCGTATCATCATTCCGCCACTGACCAGTCAGTATCTAAACCTGACCAAGAACTCCTCTCTTGCGATGGCGATTGGTTATCCAGACTTGGTATCGGTGTTCGCAGGAACCACCCTAAACCAGACGGGTCAGGCTATCGAGATCATCGCGATGACAATGGCGGTATACCTCACATTGAGCTTGTTGACCTCACTGATTATGAACATCTACAACCGCAAGGTTGCTCTGGTAGAAAGATAAGGAAGAGTAAGCATGAAAGTACATCAATTTCAGCCCGATCTTCCGCCACCGGCAAACTCGGTGGGTCTGGTAGGTTGGCTTAGAAAGAACCTATTTAATAGCCCGGTTAACTCAGTCTTGACTGTTATCTTGGGTTACCTCGCATTCACAACCATTCTTAGCATCATAGATTGGGCCTTTATCAACGCTGATTGGATTGGGACTACCCGTAACGACTGCACCAGTGCCGGCGCATGTTGGGTCTTCATCAGCGTACGTTGGGAGCAGTTCATGTACGGCTTCTATCCAGAAGCTGAGCTTTGGCGCCCTCGCCTATTCTACGCAACGCTGGCTGTGTTTATCGTCGCACTCATGTACGAGAAAACACCAAAGCGTACATGGATCTGGCTATTCTTCGTAAACGTCTATCCGTTTATCATCGCGGCTCTGCTGTACGGCGGTGTATTTGGTCTGGAAGTGGTTGAGACTCACAAATGGGGCGGTCTACTAGTAACCCTAATTATTGCCCTTGTCGGTATCGTGGTCTCGCTACCTATCGGTGTGGCTCTGGCTCTGGGTCGCCGCTCTGAGATGCCAATCATCCGCAGTATCTGTACCGTCTATATCGAGGTATGGCGTGGCGTTCCTTTGATTACCGTGCTGTTCATGGCATCGGTAATGCTGCCGCTTTTCCTTGCTGAAGGTACTGAGACAGATAAACTTATTCGCGCCCTCATCGGTGTGGTAATGTTTAGTGCAGCTTACATGGCGGAGGTTATCCGTGGCGGTCTGCAAGCAATTCCAAAGGGTCAATATGAAGCGGCGGATGCTCTCGGGCTCACATATTGGAAGAAAATGCGTTTAATCATTCTTCCTCAAGCGCTTAAAATCACCATTCCTTCGATCGTAAACACCTTCATTGGTCTCTTTAAAGATACCAGTCTGGTGCTTATCATAGGTATGTTTGACGTACTGGGCATTGGACAATCAGCAAACACCGACCCTGAGTGGCTTGGTTTTGCTATCGAAAGCTATGTATTTGTCGCGTTAGTGTTCTGGGTATTTTGTTTTGGCATGTCGAGGTATTCGATTTGGCTAGAAAACAAATTGCACACAGGTCACAAACGATAATTATCAAGGACGTATTATGACGCAACAACAAGACTACATGATCCAGCTGAAGGACATGAACAAATGGTACGGTGAGTTCCACGTACTAAAGAACATTAACCTTGAGGTTAAGAAAGGCGAAAAGATCGTTATCTGCGGCCCATCAGGTTCGGGTAAGTCGACCATGATTCGCTGCATCAACCGCCTTGAAGAACATCAGCAAGGTCAAATCATAGTGCAAGGCACAGAATTGACCGAAGACCTTAAGAACATCGAAGCGGTGCGTAAAGAAGTGGGTATGTGTTTCCAGCACTTTAACCTCTTCCCTCACCTAACGGTTCTAGAAAACTGTACCCTAGCGCCTATCTGGGTTAAGAAGATGCCTAAAGAGGAAGCTGAAGCGGTAGCGATGAAATATCTAGAGCGCGTTAAGATCCCAGACCAAGCTGAAAAGTATCCTGGACAGCTTTCCGGTGGTCAACAACAGCGTGTAGCGATTGCTCGTTCTCTATGTATGAACCCTCAAGTAATGCTGTTTGATGAACCAACCTCAGCGCTCGACCCAGAGATGGTACGTGAGGTACTGGACGTTATGGTTGAGCTTGCTGAAGAAGGCATGACCATGCTGTGTGTAACGCACGAAATGGGCTTTGCAAAAGAGGTGGCCGATCGGGTTATCTTCATGGATGCTGGTGAAATTATTGAAGAGAACAATCCGGTGGATTTCTTCGAGAACCCACAATCGGATCGTACTCAGAACTTCCTTGCACAGATCCTTCACCACTAATCGTTAACCATTAATTGCTAGATGGCTAACACTTTGGGGCAGCTTAAGCTGCCCCTATTCGTTTGATTTCGCGTACAATTAGTTGTGTAACGTTAAAAGTGTGTCACTGATTGTTACAATTAGAGATTCACTCCAGAAGCACTTTTACTTAAAATCAAGTTTGGCTTTGGCGACGGTCAGGCTTGAAAAATGGAACTTTTCGCCCCATATAATTACTAAACAATTAAAGGTCTATCTGAGGAAAACTATGAACAGTCCAATGGTTTCTCGTACTCGCTCTCAAGAGAGTGTATTACAAACAAATAAGGTGCTTCGTAACACCTACTTCTTGTTATCTCTAACCCTGCTTTGGTCTGCTGTTGTTGCCGCTTTCTCAATGGCAATGAATCTGCCACGTCCAGGTCTAATTCTTATGCTAGTTGGCTTCTATGGCCTGCTATTCCTAACTGAAAAGAACCGTAACAACAGCATGGGTCTGGTGTTTACCTTCTTGTTCACTGGCTTCTTAGGCTACACCACAGGCCCTATCCTAAACATGTACATTGGCGCGGGTATGGGCGATGCCATCGTTACTGCTCTTGGCGGTACAGCGCTAGCCTTCATGGGTGCGTCAGCTTACGCTCTTACTACTAAGCGTGATCTGTCTTTCCTAGGCGGTGTGCTAATGGCTGGTTTCGTGGTTCTGCTAATCGGTATGGTTGCAAACATCTTCCTACAGATGCCAATGCTTCACCTAGCAATGAGCAGCATGTTCATCCTGTTCTCAACAGGTGTAATCCTACTAACGACTCAACAGATCGTTCGTGGTGGTGAAACTAACTACATCTCAGCAACAGTGAGCCTGTACGTTTCTATCTACAACCTGTTCATCAGCCTACTAAGCATCTTGGGTATCATGAACAACGACTAATAGGTCGACATTCAACACCTTTAAAAGCTCGCACTGGTTGCGAGCTTTTTTATTTTTATCGATAATTCAATTAACTAAATCGATGAGACATCACCATGTTTGAGTATCAAGGCAAACAAATTGAAACCGACGCCGAAGGCTATCTACTGAATTACCAAGAGTGGGAAGAAGGTATGATTTCGGTACTAGCTGAAGAAGAAGGCATTGAGCTAACCGAAGCGCACCTAGAGGTTGTCCACTTTGTTCGAAACTTCTACCTAGAGTTCAACACCTCTCCTGCCGTGCGAATGTTGGTTAAAGCAATGGAAAAAGCGCACGGTCCAGAGAAAGGCAACAGCAAGTATCTATTCAAGCTGTTCAAACAAGGCCCAGCTAAACAAGCGACTAAGCTTGCAGGCCTGCCAAAGCCAGCTAAGTGCTTATAAGATCCTAAAATCTGAATAGTGTGTAAACTGCATCGGCTCACTCTCCCAAGTGTTTACTGATGCAGTCCTTGGTCCCTGTTTCAGCCACTCTCCAAGTTGCTCTACTTGAGCCTCGGTTCCACAAGCCACAATTTCGACACTGCCATCATTCAAGTTTTTGGCATAACCCGTTAACCCCAACTTATTCCCCTCATGGGCCGTGTGATAGCGAAACCCAACCATCTGCACTATACCTGTGACCCTGAATTTACAACAATAACTCATAGCACATCCCTCTGTTAAACCGGTTGTGATGAGTATATACCCAAGCCGATATCCAGTTTGTGTTTAGCATTTGCTTTTGCCCTGGCCTTCACCCACAATGTCACAAATTTTCTAATGAGATCCCAAATGAGTGCATCAATTACCCTAGCCAAAGGACGTGATAAGTCCGTTCGTCGTCGTCATCCATGGATATTTTCCCGTGGTATTGAGAGCGTTAAAGGCGACCCACAACTTGGTGAGACCGTTGATGTGTTAGCTCATAATGGACAGTGGCTAGCTAAAGCGGCCTACTCTCCTAAATCTCAAATCCGTGCTCGCGTTTGGTCTTTTACCAAACAAAACATCGATAAAGCCTTCTTCGTAAACCGTATTCAAAGCGCACAACTTCTGCGTGAGGAATGCATTGAGCAAGGTGGTTTAACTGGCTATCGTCTTATCGCCGCAGAGTCTGATTCCATGCCGGGCGTGACTATCGATAAGTATCAAGACTATCTTGTGTGTCAGTTCCTAAGCGCAGGCGCAGAGTTCCACAAACAGAACATAGTAGATGCGCTAGTCGAGTGTTTCCCTAATTGCTCTATCTATGAGCGCTCAGACGTTGCAGTACGCAAGAAAGAAGGGCTTGAAGAAGTAACCGGTCTTTTGCATGGCTCTGAGCCAACTAAGCCGATAGTTATCGAAGAGAACGGCGTGAAAATTCAGGTGGACATTCCTAACGGACACAAAACCGGCTTCTATCTTGACCAGCGTGACAGCCGTCTGCATGCAATGAAGTATGTAAAAGACAAGCAAGTACTTAACTGCTTTAGCTACACTGGCGGTTTTGGCTTGTACGCACAAAAAGGTGGCGCTGAGCGCGTTATCAACGTAGACGTATCTCAGCCTGCGCTCGACATTGCAAAGCAGAATGCTGAACTAAATGGTTTCACTCCAAAACAAGCGGTATTCCTAAACGCTGACGTATTTAAGATCCTGCGCGAGTACCGAGACCAGGGCACTAAATTTGATGTGGTGATCATGGATCCACCTAAGATGGTGAGCTCAAAGCAGAATCTAAACAGCGGTGCACGCGGTTATAAAGACCTTAACATGCTGGCGATTCAAATCCTTAAACCAGGTGGCACCCTATTGACCTACTCTTGCTCTGGCCTAATGGAGAGTAACCTATTCCAGAAGATCATCGCCGACGCAGCGCTAGATGCTGGCCGAGAGGTGAAGTTCATTGAGAGCTTTACGCAAGCTCAAGACCACGTTGTTGACAGCGCCTACCCTGAGGGCCTGTACCTGAAAGGCTTTGCAGCTAAAGTGCTATAAACAACAAGGCGCCCAATGGGCGTCTTAGTTTTAGGTGTCGTTGAGATTGACTATGGTATCCAGATTATTAATGAGTTCTGAACCAGACACTCCCTCAAATTCGATAGTAACGCTCTTACTGTCCTTCTCCACAGTAATCGAAGAGGTACCCGCATTGTCTTGAACGCTGTCTTCAATATTCTGCAGTATCGCATCTATCTCATTCTGATCAGTTACATCACCAAAGATATCGCTAAGGTCTATGGTGTCACCCTCATTGATAGAGAAGTCGGTAATGGTGTCTGTTTCTGGTGAGTCAGTAAGATCCGCCTCGGTCCAGATAAAGGTATCAGCATCCGCGCCACCAGTTAGCGTATCTTCTCCTAAGCCACCAACAAGTAAATCGTTACCGGCCCCCCCAACTAGTATGTCATCTCCACCTTGACCGAACAGAATGTCATCACCTGTGCCTCCATCTAGGTCGTCGCCCTTGTCGTTCTCGGTTGATAGATTAAATTCAGCCACATTTTCTTCGATGTATTCGAACAGATCACGAGGATAAACATTCGCCTCTAGCTCACCCAATTGCTGGGCAACGTATTTTTGAATCGCTGCAACACCTTGCTCTTCGATACCATCAAACTGAACTCCGTCACCGAATAGGATATCTTCACCACCAGCAGAGCTTATCTCGTCTTGTCCCGGCAGTAGTGATGTCTTCTTACCTAAAATCACCTCTTCGAGTTCAGATACATCGATGTTTGGCTCTACTACGCCGTCACTATCAAACTTAACCAAGGTATCTATGTCTACTCCGCTACCGAGGCCAATCGCATCTACATTAGATATCTCATTTAAGATGGCAAAGTAGTGCTCACCTTGGCGAACTTCTTGCTCATCATTATCCCAGCGATCGGTAAATAAGAATTCCCCATTTTCTTCAGTTAAGACTCCTAAACGAACACCTGTGTACGGAGAGTATATTCTAGCCACATCACCATCATTTCGCTGTTCAACTACCAGTTGACCATTAAAATAAACATCGTCAGCATCTTCATCTATTTCGAAACCTTCAGGTAAAAGGTCCAGAAGTGAAAGTAAGCCGTCTTCTGGCGTATAGGCCATAAGAAATTGATCAGCACTTGCGTCATCAAGCTCTACTGCACGAGTCGGTTCACCGTCAGTAATAAAGAAAGTCTGATTGTTAGCTCCTGTGATGCCATTATCCACAAACCAGTCGATAGCCGTTTCAAAAGCACCTTCATAGTTAGTCGAGTTCTCTGCATTCAAAGCACTAACTGTTGTAGCAAACTGAGACTTAGCTTCTTCAGCGGAAAGTACGCTAAGATCTAATTCAACAACTATCTGGGATGTGCTAGCAAACTCTGACAACATGATTCGCACCATGCCAGAGTTCTCTTGCACAGCAGAATCAATAATCTGATCTACAGCTGAGATAATTTCTGTCTTTGCGGTTTCAATGATGTTACGCATACTACCCGAGGTATCTAGGATAAACGCAATGTTGTAATCCTCACCCGCGACTATCTGGAAGCCCTGCACATCACCAACAATAAGCTCGTTGGCTTCTGTGCCATCGATAACATCATCACCAAATGAGCCTGTTTTTAGCTGATATCCTCTATCTTCGATAACTAACGGTAGTTCAACGGATTTGCTAGCTTGGTCACCATTACTCGTTTCAGTAGCGGTAGCGGTTACAGTGACGGTATACTCGCCGGATACTGGCACATTTGCTTTTAATGTCGCAATATCCAATGCAGTGATATCAACGATGCCATCTGCGCCAGCAACAACCTCTACGCCATTGCCATCTTTGATTATGGTGCCTTCAGGAAGCCCCGCCATGGTCACCACCAAGGTTTCACTACCATCGGTATCGGCTAGGCTCGCACCCAAGTCCCACAAGTCTACAAAGGTATCTTCAAAGCCTCTCGCATCCGAAGATTCAAGCACAAGGTTATCAACGATGGCACCATAGCTGTTTGCGTCAGTCGATTGCACCAACAAGCGATAGTTACCGTCCATATCAGACGGCAAAGTTATCTGAATATCTCGCTCCCATCCGTTATCTTCTGGGCGGAATTGATACAGGGTCATCGCCTCATCCATGATTGGATTGCCTTGATCATCAAGGCGAACCCAAATCACATCGAGGTCACTATCTCCATTCTCCCAACGACGCGCTGCAACATCAAAAGTAAAGCTGTAATAGCGCCCCTCTTTTACTGAGATGTCTGTGTAGATAGAGTTATCACCATTGTCGCCCTCGATTTCGAGAATCAGGTTTGCATCACTCGCACCCGAGCGATAGATCGACTCTCTGCCAATCTCTACCTTATTGTCATCATTGGCATACCAAGTACCTAAGGTGTTATCACCCAGTACCTGACTAACATCGATATCTGAGCTCCAATCTTTATCGGCGCCAAGTAGCACCTCCGCATCTTGGAAATCAATAGACGCCTCTTTTTGCTCATTATCAACCCACAAATTAGGTTCATCAGCAACTGCAACGATATCGATATCGAGTGTGTCGCTAACGCCAGTATCAGTAGTGTAAGTAATGGTAGGCACAGTACCTGAGAAGTTTGTAAATGGTACGAACTCATAACTACCATCGCCGTTCAGTGTGACAGTACCAATACCTGAGATATCAACAGAATCGCCAGCAACATACTCAGTGTTGTCTCCAAATACTTTGAATGTTGCTACGCTAAGCGGTCCATCCACATCAGAGTCATTGCTCAGCACACCGTTTGCTGCGCTGACAGTCAGGGTTGTATCTTCGTTGGTCTGGTTTGAATCTGAGGCAGTAATTGTTGGGTCAGCCTGAGGGGTTACATCAATATCTAACGTATCTGATGCCCCTGTATTCGTAGTGTAAGTAATGGTTGGCACATCACCGTTGAAGTCCGCTGCAGGCACAAACTCATAGCTACCGTTGGCGTTTAGGGTAATGCTACCTATACCTGCAATAATGGCTGTCACCCCTGCATTGTATGTTGTGCCGTCACCTGCGACCTTAAAGGTCGCTACAGTTAGGGTGTCATCTGCATCCGAGTCATTGCTCAGAACCCCATTGGCAGCATTTACTGTCAAAGTGCTGTCTTCATTGGTTTGATTGGTGTCAGATTGAGTAACCGTCGGGTCGTTCTGAGCCACCACATCAATGTCTAGGGTATCGCTGGCACCCGTGTTGGTGGTGTAGGTAACGGTTGGTACATCACCATTGAAATCCGCCACAGGCACAAACTCATAGCTACCGTTGGCGTTTAGGGTAATGCTACCTATACCTGCAATAATGGCTGTCATCCCTGCATTGTATGTTGTGCCGTCACCTGCGACCTTAAAGGTCGCTACAGTTAGGGTGTCATCTGCATCCGAGTCATTGCTCAGAACCCCATTGGCAGCATTTACTGTCAAAGTGCTGTCTTCATTGGTTTGATTGGTGTCAGATTGAGTAACCGTCGGGTCGTTCTGAGCCACCACATCAATGTCTAGGGTATCGCTGGCACCCGTGTTGGTGGTGTAAGTAACTGTAGGCACGTCCCCGTTAAAGTTCGCCGCAGGTACAAACTCATAACTGCCGTCAGCGTTTAACGTGAATTCACCTACACCGTCGATATCAGCAGTCTCGCCAAAGTTATAGGTGGTGTCATCACCTGCTACTTTGAAAGAGGCAACCGTTAGCGTGTCATCTACATCCGAGTCGTTGCTCAATACGCCATTGACTGCATTGACAGTCAGCGTGGTGTCTTCATTGGTTTGATTGGTGTCAGATTGCGTTACCGTTGGATCGTCTTGCGCCACTACATCGATATCCAACGTATCGCTCGCACCCGTGTTGGTGGTGTAGGTAATGGTCGGCACATCACCGTTAAAGTTAACCGCAGGTACAAACTCATAACTGCCGTCAGCGTTTAACGTGAATTCACCTACACCGTCGATATCAGCTGTCTGCCCAAAGGTATAGGTGGTGTCGTCACCCGTTACTTCGAAGGTGGCAACCGTTAGTGTGTCATCAACATCCGAGTCGTTGCTCAATACGCCATTGACTGCATTGACAGTCAGCGTGGTGTCTTCATTGGTTTGATCGGTGTCAGATTGGGTAACGGTTGGGTCGTTTTGCGCCACAACATCAATGTCTAGCGTATCGCTGGCATTGGTATTAGTGGTGTAAGTAATGGTCGGAACATCACCGTTAAAGTCCGCCGCTGGCACAAACTCATAGCTGCCGTCGGCATTCAAAGTGAACTCACCCACGCCATCAATGGTGGCGGTATCACCAAAGTTATAGGTGGTGTCATCGTCGGCCACTTTGAAGGTCGCAACGGTCAACGTGTCATCCACATCGCTGTCGTTACTCAATACACCGTTCGCAGCATCTACCGTCAGCGTGGTGTCTTCGTTAGTTTGGTTAGTATCAGAAGCCGTTACCGTTGGATCGTTTTGCGCCACAACATCAATGTCTAGCGTATCGCTGGCATTGGTATTGGTGGTGTAAGTAATGGTCGGAACGTCACCACTAAAGTCCGCCGCTGGCACAAGCTCATAGCTGCCGTCGGCATTCAAAGTGAACTCACCCACGCCATCAATAGTGGCGGTGTCACCAAAGTTATAGGTGGTGTCATCGTCGGCCACTTTGAAGGTCGCTACGGTCAACGTGTCATCCACATCGCTGTCGTTACTTAATACACCGTTCGCAGCATCTACCGTCAGCGTGGTGTCTTCGTTAGTTTGGTTAGTATCAGAAGCCGTTACGGTTGGATCGTTTTGCGCCACAACATCAATGTCTAGCGTATCGCTGGCATTGGTATTGGTAGTGTAAGTAATGGTCGGAACGTCACCATTAAAGTCCGCCGCTGGCACAAACTCATAGCTGCCGTCGGCGTTCAAAGTGAACTCACCCACGCCATCAATCACGGCGGTATCGCCGAAGCTGTAAGTAGTGTCGTCATCCGCCACTTTGAAGCTCGCTAGGGTCAACGTGTCATCTACATCGCTGTCATTGCTCAGCACGCCATTGGCCGCATTTACCGTCAGCGTGGTGTCTTCGTTAGTTTGGTTGGTGTCAGATTCAGTCGCTGTCGGATCGTCAACGTTTATTAAGTCAATAGTGATAAGCGCACTATCTTCCCTACCACTAGGATCTCTAACAATCACCTCACACTGATAAAGTCCCAACTGGTCATCATCAACATCGACGTTAAGAGAAATCTCACCGGTTTCTGTGTCTATAGTGAAGATGTCGTCTGTGTCCGTTCCGTTTGAGAACAAATACTCGAGCGTATCGTTATCTTCATCAAAGGCTTCAACTTGCTCAACTACAGTGCCGGCAGTAGTGCCTTCAGCAACTGAGCCAAAGTCATAGGAGTCGTCATTTACCGGGCCACCAGCAACATCACTGCCAGAGATAAACTCTGGTGCGTCGTTCACCTCAGTAACAGATGGGTCAACCGTCTCCGCATCACCATCTACCGTTCCATCGTTTGGCGTCAGGGTAAACGGTGGCAGTTCTTGGCCAGAGTTAACTAAGTCTGCACCCTCTTCTGTTAGTAGGACATTACCGTCCTCATCTAGCTTGTAATAAGTCTCATCTGATAGGGTTACAGTGACTTCATCACCGTCTTGATCGTAGGTTTCGTATTTAGCGACCACATCGTTTTCAGACGCTTGGTTCTCAATAAAGTCATTGGTTTCAGTAACGGTCAGAACAGGCTTATCATTAACTTCAGTAACAGATGGATCAACCGTTTCTGCATCACCATCAACCGTTCCATCATTTGGAGTTAGCGTAAACGGAGGTAGTTCTTGGCCAGAGTTAACTAGATCTGCACCCTCTTCAGTAAGGAGCACATTACCGTCATCATCAAGCTTGTAATAGGTTTCATCAGATAGAGTTACTGTTACCTCATCACCGTCTTCATCGTAGGTTTCATACTTGGCAACCACATCGTTTTCAGACGCTTGGTTTTCAATAAAGTCGTTGGTGTCAGTGACGGTTAGGACAGGTTTGTCGTTTACAGTATTCACTGTCGGAGTATCGCTCGCAGAATCGGTAAGACCCTCAGGACCCACCTCACGAACGGTTAGATCTACCGGCGGAAGTTCATTGCCTGCATTTACCCAGTCCGCACCCTTTTCGGTAAGTACGACCTTGCCATTTACGAGCTCGTAAAATCCATCGTCATTCGTGCCCGGAGTAAAGTCGACCTCTAGTTGGTCTTCATCTTCATCATTGATGGTATAGGTCGCTACCTCATCACCCTCATTAGTAGCATCTTCTGTAACCATACCAGCAACGACTGTGATCTCAGGTGGGTCGTTTGCTTCAACTACCGTTGGCGTGCCATCATCGCTTCCAGAGAGACCACCAGCTTTGGTTTCAGTTACTACCAGAGCGATAAGTGGTAATGCGTTGCCAGCGTTAACAAACTCGGCACCTTTTGAAGTAAGCACAACCTTGCCGTCTTCTAGCGCATAATATCCATCAGTATTCGAGCCTGGAGCAAAGCTGACAATAACCTCATCGTTTTCTTCATCAGAAGTAACATAGGTTGCAACTGCATCACCCTCATCTGTTTGGTTCTCAAAAACAGTCAGAGGTGTAATTTCTATGGTCGGTGCGTCGTTTTCCAGATTTACAGTAGGAGTTCCGTTGTCACTGCCACTGAGGTCACTATGTACCTCCTTGACGGTCAAATCAACAGGTGGCAGCACGTTACCCGCATTCACCCAGTCAACGCCAGGTTGAGTCAGAACTACTTGTCCATCTACTAACTCATAAAATCCGTCGTCGTTGGTGCCGGGTGTAAAGTCGACCTCTAGCTCATCACCTTCTTCGTCATAGGTTTCGTAGTCAGCAACAGGGTCTCCAACCGACGCCTCGCCCTCAGTAACAGTCAGAGGAGTAACGGTGATCTCTGGTGCCTCATTTATCTCTTCAACTGAAACCTTAATCTCTGCACTGTCTTGAAGGCCAAGCTCGTCTTGTATCGTGTAGCTAATGGTCGCTTCACCGCTGAAGCCCTCAGCAGGTTGGAAGTAGTATTGACCGCCTTCGTCTTGATACACCACGCCCTGGTCTTCAGGCACGCTGATAGAAACGATAGAGATCTCATCGCTATCTACGTCAAAATCATTCGCTAGTGGGTCAATTAGGACAGATTGATATTCTTGAGTCTGATAGCTGTCATCAACAGCAGTTGGAGCATCGTTCTCGCCCGTCACCACTATAGTAATGGTCTTGGGCTCACTCGAGTCACCTTGGTCATCTACCGCAACGTACTCGAAGGTGATCTCTTTGGTTTCTCCGGGTGCAAGCTCATCGAACTGACCGCTTGGGTCAAAATCAAACGACCCATCGTTTCTAAAGATAAGTTCGCCTGAGTCTACGCCGCTTGAAAGCTGATAACGGACTACTTCACCGTCGCTATCGGTCGCGATTGGAACTGAGCCAAAGAGTTTTGCGTCTTCACTGGTTTCAAAGGCGTCATCGCTAGCTTCTGGGATGCTATTGATAAGCGCAACCGTTTCGAAGATAAACTGCTCAACTATTGTTTCTTGCGCTGAGGTTAAGGGAGCACCGTTTAGACCTTCAGTATCAAACGCTGTTTGAGCGATGATTTCAGCTCCGTCACGCTGAACTGCAGTGGAGGCGGTTAGGCTTGAGCCTTCGTCCCTATCTTCGGATTGTGGTTCATCATTACCGGTATCGTCAGCATCGATCGCCTGTTGCACTCTTTCTGTAACATCTACCGAGTTAATCTGACCGTCAGCGCCTACGACTGAAACATTGATCTCTGATGCGATCTCTTGTGGGTTAGGGTTTACCAGTTCACCCTCGCCAACAGAGAGCACAACGTCACCGGGCTGAGGGGCATAGTTCTGAGGATTTATTATGAGGTCGCCGTTGGCGTTAACGATGATCCATGCATCACCAAACACAACGTCTTGTGCGAACGAGATACCATCCATGTTTTCTCCTTATGGCGCCTATTTATTGGAGGTTGAATTTGCCTTCATCCTTAAGGCTTCAACTCCGGCGCACTGTATAAATTTAGTACTGTTTTACTGATACCTCCATTTTAAGGATTCATATCAACCGTACAACATATTATTTATCCTGTTGCATATGTTTTTGAGTTGTAAAATAAAAAGATCAAAACTATTATCAACTTAACTCGCAATAAGTGTGTTGCAACGGTTCTTACCGCAACATTTAGGTCAAATGTAAAGGATTACAGGAGTCGACCTTGAAAGGAATCAAGCTAAGTGCGCTTGCTTTAGCGACTATGCTGTCCCATGCCGTGTCAGCTCAATCGCTCGAACAAGCAATTTCGCACACCCTCAAAACCAACCCCGAAGTTAAAGCCTCATACAACGATTTCATGTCGTATGTTTACGATAATAAAGCTGCGGTGCGTGAGTACTATCCAAAGCTAGACCTTACCGCTGGTGTGGGCTGGGAAAACTATCAAGCAGATGTCAGTAATAGAGACGATGATTACACCGCCATAGATGCGTCCATCAAGCTAACCCAACTTATCTGGGATGGGTCTGGCACTCTTAACAATATGGACCGAACAGCTGCTGAGGCAGAATCACTTCGCTACAAGGTACTAAGTGATGCATCAGACAAAGCTTTAGAAGTGGCAAAGGTATATCTGGATGCACTTAAAGCCTACGAAATCTTGGCGTTATCTGAGAGCAACCTAGCGACTCACAAAGAGATCTATCAAGACATCAAGAAGCGCACCGAATCCGGTGTCGGTTCCACCGCGGACTTATCGCAGGTGCAAGCGCGTATTGCGAAAGCCCACGGTAATTTGCTAGCGGCGCAGAACAACCTCTTTGATACCCATACCCAATTCACGCGATTGGTCGGGCAGTCACCGCAAGGCTTGGTATTTCCTAGAGCTGACGCCACCGCTATCCCACTCACTATAACCGAGGCGATTGAACTGGCGATTGAAATGCACCCAGTTATCAAGACCGCTCAAGTAGACGTGGATGCGGCTAAGTTCCAATACAAGCAATCCAACAGTCCTAATCTTCCTACTTTCACTATCGAGGCGGGTTACGACTACTTCGACGACGCCGAAGGGGTTGCCGGCCGCCGTGATGAAATGAACGCTACTTTGCGAATGCGCTATAACCTATTTAACGGTGGTGTAGATTCAGCGAATAAAGACCGCGCCGCTTATCAGATGAATAAAGCAAAAGATTTGCGTGACCGCGCCTTCCGAACTGTAGAAGAAGGACTGCGTCTATCATGGAGTGCATTGGATCTGACACTGCAAGAGAAAGAGTTCCTAGCCGACCACGTAGATGCAGCCTCCGAGACCGTTGTAGCCTACGACAAGCAATACAAGATTGGACGTCGTACCCTACTCGACCTTCTTAACACAGAGAATGAGTTATTCGAATCTCGTAAAGGCTATGTAGACGCGCTATACGCTGAGCAATACGCAAAATTCCGCGTACTTAACGCTACCGGCACCTTGCTTGAATCCCTGTTAGTTGACGTTCCCGAAGAGTGGAACACGGCTGTGGAGTACTAATCATGAAAAAATTAGTTTTAGCCTCTCTTGTCAGCTTACTAGTCGTGGGCTGTGCCAATGATACCGAAGAGTACATTGCAACCCCCCTTCCTGATCAACAAGCCGATCTTCGTGACTTTGACAGCGACGGTGTTATCAACGCTAGGGACAGATGTCCAAATACACCAAAAGGCGCAGAGGTAAGTAATGATGGTTGTGAGGAATATTACGAGGTTGCACAGCAGCAGACTCTAAAGATTCTATTCCAAAATGACTCTACCGAGGTAAACCCTGTATTTGGTAGCCAGATTGAGGGTATGGCTGAGTTCTTGAAAGAATACCCTGAAACCTCAGTTGAACTGCAGGGCTTTGCCAGTTCGCCAGGTGCAAATGAGTATAACAAGGAACTGTCCCGCAACCGCGCCATCGTGGTTCAAGATCAGTTGGTTGGTTTCGGTGTTGAGCCCAACCGCATCAGAATCATAGGCTTTGGTGAAGAAGATAGCAGTCAAGATGACGACCCAACCGAAGAGGCGCTAGATAGGCGCGTTGAGGCCACGGTAGTCGGCTTTAAAGGCGACTTTATTAAAGAGTGGACCATATTCACCAGTCTTCCTAAATAACTCGCTACAAAAGACGAACTCAAAAGGTCAACAGACCCTACTCAGCCGGGACAAGTTCCCGGCTTTTTTATGGCTACTTCATAGGGTTATGAAGTGCTACACTGTGGAAAATTATTTCCGAGGAAAACACCATGAGTCAATTAACCGACAACCTAGAACTGAACCTAGAGCTTTTTGTTGATGAATGCACAAAAACCAAACTGGTTTGGGGCCTGAAAAATGAAGATGGTTGGCTAGCTGTAGACTCTACAGAATTTGAAGAAAGCGAAGTGATGCCATTTTGGTCTAACCGCGAAGATGCGGCGGCTCATAATGTTGAAGAGTGGTCTGATTTTGAAGTGCTAGAAATCCCTCTAGATATCTTTGTTGAAGATTGGCTGATCACCCTATCTGAAGATGGCGTATTGGTTGGTACCAACTGGAATGCACAGCTAGAAGGTAAAGAGGTTGAGCCTCAAGACCTAGCTAAGATGTTTGCCAACTAAGAGCAGTTAAAGATGTACAAACTGATTGCCATCGACATGGATGGCACCCTTCTTAATAGCGACAAAATCATCTCTGAACGTAACAAAAAAGCCATCCAAGATGCACGTGCTCAAGGCGTCACTGTCGTACTTGCTTCTGGGCGTCCATATGAAGGTATGAAAAACTACCTGGCTGAGCTGGAGATGAACACAGACAAAGACTTTGTGCTTTGCTTTAACGCCGCCAAGGTAATGAACCTAGGCACAGGCGAAGTGATTCGTGAAATCCTAACCACAGGTAAGGACGCTAAGCGTATTGCAAAACTCGCCAAACAGCACAACTGTAACTTCCACGGTTTCAGTGTCGAGCATGGACTAATTGCTGAGAAAGACAGTAAATACACCCAGCATGAAGCCAATATTAACGGTCTAGATCTGACCTTTATGAGCTTTGATGACCTATCTGATGATCACTCTATGGTGAAAACCATGTTGGTTGACCCAGCTGAAATCATTGAGCCTATCGTTGCATCTTTGCCTGCTGAACTTTCTGAGGAGTACAGCATAGTGCGCAGTGCACCTTTTTTCTTGGAGTTTAACAATCCAGAAGGCAATAAAGGTTCAGGTGTGAAGGCTCTGGCTGACCACCTAGGCATTGCTCAATCTGAGGTGATGTGTATTGGTGATGCAGGCAACGACCATGAAATGCTGAAATACGCAGGCCTTGGCGTTGCGATGGAAAATGCCGACGACGTGACCAAAGCACTTTCTAATGTGGTGACCGATACCAACAACAACTCTGGTGTTGGCATCGCTATTGAGAAGTATGTGTTAAACGCTTAAAGCGTCTTCTCAAGTACTTGTATATGCGCTCGATACCCCTGTTTTTGGTAGTATTTGAGCGCATTTTTATTGAAGTCCCACACCTCTACTTGCACTTTTTGCGCGCCCAAACCCGCAAAGGCCAGTTCGATCTTCTCTAAAAGCGCCCGACCTATACCTAGCTTTCGAGCATCCTTTGCCACATACCAGTGATCGATTGAGCCAATATAGCTAGAGGGCTTTAGAGGCGAACTAAAACGCGATAACTCCCCAGCCACAAAACCAACCACCTCATCATTTCTTTGGGCTAAGAAGTGCAGGCACTCGGGATGGCTAAGATAATTGTTAAGCTGAGTTTCAACCTCAGCCCTATTGAGTTTCCCGCCAAGTTCTGCGATGTGGAAGCGATATAAATCCAGCCATAGTGGAAGCAACGCTTCTGCATCATTCGGGGTTGCGATTCTAACCTTGGAAATATCCGACATTTTGCCAAACCACTCTAACTGCCAATAGGATCAAGACCACGCCAGAAATCTGGTCGATAAGCTTGCCTCGAGCACGCAGTCTCTCTAACAAGATAGGTGATGAGAGCAAGAAAGTGATGATGCTGTACCAGATGCCATCGACCAAAAGCGGGGTTGCCACAACCACCATTTTAGCTGACACACTCTCGCCTACCGCGACAAACTGGCTAAACAACGCGATAAAGAACAGCGCAATCTTAGGACTTAGAAGAGAGATCATTAAGCCCTCTTTGGCCGCAGTCAAAGGACCCACTGCCTCACCAGTTTTGAGCTTTTCAGCGATACCGCCGCGAGAATTGAGTGACTTCCAACCCAGATAGCCAAGATAAGCTGCGCCAGCAAGGGAGATCATCACAAACAGGAATTCAGATTTATGCAGAAGTACCGCAAGACCAGTAACGGTAATGAAGGCATAGAAACCTATACCAAGGGCGTGCGCCCATGAAGTAGCAAGTCCGTTGCCACGACCGCCAGCCAAGGTGTGCTTAGTCACCATAGCCAGACTAGGTCCAGGCGACATAGCGCCAAGGAGACAGATTACAAAAAGGGAGAGCCAAACATCGAGAGTCATGTTGAATACATAGCGTTTAAAAAAGTCGAAAAGTCTATGCTAGAGGTAAGGCTCTGAAAGCTCAAGGCTTTGTTGGATTTGCTTAGTCGATACGCTTTTGCAAGCCAATGGCTTCGCTAGTGGAGTCAATCGCCACTATCTTGCTCTGCTTAGCATCTATCTGATCATCGATTTGCTTCAACTTAGTGGACGCTTTCTCTTTGCGTTCACAAGCATCCGACTTAGCATCCCAGCTCTTCCCTTCTAGGAATATCTGACACTCATCCACAGCCTTATTTAAAAGAGGGATGATCTTAGCGCGCTCTTCATTGAGCTTGGTCAGCTCTTGCTGAAGGGTCAGCTGTTTTTGGAAGAAGGTCTTAGATTGCTCCAATACCTCATTTTGTTTATCCGATTTTTCCTGAAGCGCGACTAGCTGTTGCTGTTTTACTTCCAGCTCTTGCGCGTGCGTTTCTTTCAGCTTCTGGGAATCGGACGCAGCTTGCTGTTTCAGGGTTTTGACCTGGGCTTCACTTTTTGCGAGTTTGGCTTGGGTTTCCTCCAGCTGAACAGTTAGATCTGAGCTAGCTTGAGTGGCTTGCTGTTGGCTTTCCGCCAATTGTGTTTGCAGCTGCTGTTTTTGCTGTTGGAGCGCTTCGGAGTCTGACTGCAACTGAGCTTGCTGTGCAAGCTGTACTTTAGACGAAGAGTCGAAATGAGCGTGGGTAAAGTAGGTCGCAATAGATGCTCCCACCACTAGGCCCGCAACAGCATATTTTATTTTTGTCACGGTCAGTGATTGTTCGGTTCCCAAGGCTTCTTCCTCATCGAATTAATTCAAATACCATTAGAGAGACAGCGTATCCTGCAATGCCTACACAGAGCGCAATAATGACCCAACGCTGCAGTTTCTCGTTGGTATTGTATCTGATAAATAGGAAAGCGATAGCAACAAGTACAGCTATGGCAAATAGACGGGTCATATTATCCCCTTTGCGTAATCATTTTATCAATATTACGTCAAAGCTTGAGGTAAGTTTATAAAATCCCATTCATTTTTTGAGTTTAACGTAGTTGTTTTACACTTTTGTGGATTTTATCGACAATTAATTCCGAACACCTAATTTTGTAATAAATAAACCAATTTATACCCTTGTCTTCCAATTTCTTTGTGATAACTTACCTTCCTGTAAGTAAATTACTTACACGCCTAGCGGAAACGCTAGTTCCGATGAAGACTGCTGGAGAAGGCCGAAGGCCTACCGAAGAAGTAAATCTTTCAGGTTCTTGTTTCGACAAGTGAGGACTGCAGTTGGAGGAATCTCTGGAGAGAACCGTTAAATCGGTCGCCGAAGGAGCAAGCCCATTATTGGGTGAAACTCTCAGGCAAAAAGGACAGAGGAGTGGAAAACGAAAAATAATTGCAGCCAAACTGTATTAAGTCACATTCCTTAATACCAGCCTAACTGGACCTCGTGTTCACTCTTCTCCTTATGTTGTTTTTTAAGGGGAAACCATGCCAAATTCACAATCTACGTTTTATTCTTTTCTACAAACCATAGACAGCTTTGTCTGGGGTCCACCACTATTGATCTTACTGGTGGGTACAGGTGTCTACTTCACTTTCAGCCTTGGGCTAATCCAGTTTAAACACCTTCCTACCGCGCTAAAGATGGTATTTAGCAAATCCGACACAAACGGTAAGCAAGGTGACGTTTCAAGCTTTGCTGCACTGTGCACGGCCCTATCTGCAACCATAGGTACGGGTAATATCGTGGGTGTTGCTACCGCTATCAAACTTGGTGGCCCAGGTGCCCTATTCTGGATGTGGCTTGCAGCTCTATTCGGAATGGCAACCAAATATGCCGAGTGTCTTCTGGCGGTAAAATACCGCACCACAGATGACAAAGGTGGCATGCTAGGCGGTCCTATGTACTACCTGCGAGATGGGGTTAAATCACCGCTACTAGCAACTCTGTTTGCGGTATTCGCGCTCGGTGTTGCCCTATTCGGTATCGGTACCTTCCCACAGGTAAATGCTATCTTGGATGCGTCTGAAGTTACTCTTGGTGCAGACCGCACTATTGCTGGCATCATTTTAACCCTGCTTGTGGCAGCCGTTACCCTAGGTGGTATCAAATCTATCTCACGCGTGGCGGGTAAAGTAGTGCCAACCATGGCGGTGATCTACGTTGTCTCTTGTTTAGGTATCTTAGTAAACAACAGCAGTGAGATATTAGGTGCAATCGAGCTGGTAGTAGTATCGGCCTTCACCCCAACAGCAGCAACCGGCGGTTTCTTTGGTGCAAGCGTTATGCTGGCGATCCAGTCGGGTATTGCTCGCGGCGTTTTCTCAAACGAGTCAGGTCTAGGTAGTGCTCCTATGGCAGCGGCAGCGGCTAAGACTGACTCAGCAGCTCGTCAAGGCCTTATCTCAATGACAGGTACCTTCTTCGATACCATCATCATCTGCACCATGACAGGTCTTGCGCTTATCATCACCGGTGCGTGGCAGAGCGATTTTGCTGGCGCCATGATGACCACACACGCCTTTGCTGTTGGTCTAAACGCGGCAACCCTAGGCCCTATCTTGGTCTCGGTTGGCCTGCTGTTCTTCGCTTTTACCACTATCCTTGGCTGGAACTACTATGGTGAGCGCTGCGTGGTATATCTATTCGGTACCAAGGCTATCCTGCCATATAAGATGGTGTTCATTGCCCTAGTCTTCTCTGGTGCGTATCTGCAACTGGATATGATCTGGCTAATCGCGGATATCGTGAACGGCCTGATGGCAGTACCTAACCTGATTGGTTTGATTGCACTTCGTCAGGTGGTCATTGCAGAAACCAAGCTCTTCTTTGATAAGTTGAAGCCCATGGATGGTAAGGTCGTTACCAACTAACTAATAGAAAAGGCTAGAGATTCTCTAGCCTTTTTCTTTATTTACTCTCTAACTCTCGAATATCGATTAGATCGACCTCTCTCGCAAGGTGCCTTTTATACTCAATTAAATTGGCGATTGGAATTACCGGTACTTCTACGCCTTTGTAAGAGCCAATTACAGAGCACGAATAATCAATCACGAGTTCATGCCATTCCCCATCGATACTGGACTGGATCTTAGTTCTATCAGATAACCCTATCTCAATCTTTTGCGATTGATAGATAAGCTGCAGATACTCAAGATCCCAACCGTGACCGATGTAGTGAGCCAGGGATTTGGATATAAAGGGAGAAAGCTTTGACAGTATTTTCTCTATATCTGAGTTTCGAATATATACGTCAATATCAGCAACTTCTCGACGGCCACCATGTATATTAGCCGCGAGACCGCCCACTATTTGATATTCAATATTCTCGCTATCGAGCACTTCCTTTAGCCATCTCAGCGCGATAGCTACTGAATCATCCATGTTCGCTGCCTACTTTTTGATGGGTAAGATATTCGGATTACCCGTTTGCGGGTTATAGGTTATTGCAACGTTATGCGGATAAAGACGATGCAGGTGCTCTTCTACTAATACCTCAGATGGTTTACCAAAGGCAATCACATTACCCTTATCCATCAGCAAGATCTTATCGCAGAACTCGGCAGCAGTATTAAGGTTATGCAGGGCAACAACGACCGCCTTTCCACATGTAGCATATCCATGCAGCAGATTCATCAGCTGCGCTTCATGACCGATATCTAGGCTAGAACAAGGCTCATCCAACAAAATGATGTCCGTTTGCTGGGCAAGGATGCGGGCGATGTGCACCAGTTGCTGCTCACCTCCAGAGAGGCTATTTATCTGACGCTGAGCTAGGTGCTCTATATCTAGCTTGGCAAGATACTGGTTTATTGATTTTATCTTTTGTGAACGTGTGAGCGCATTATTTTGAAGACCTAGGCTCACCACCTCGCTCACTGAATAGGGAAACTCCACCTGACTGGACTGCGGAAGATAGGCGATTCTTTTCGCTCTCACCTCACCCTTAATACTCTGCAAAGGATTACCATCTAGCGTACACTGACCTAGAGTTGGTTGATGATAGCCACTCAATAGCTTGATAATGGTCGATTTTCCCGCGCCATTTGGCCCTATAATACCAAGTAGCTGCCCCTTACCTACTTCAAGATCAATATCTTGCAGAATGCGTTGATTACCACGCTCGAAGCTAACCTGATTTAGAGATAAATCACTCATAACAACTTCCCTTGTTGCTGCACACGTACAATCAGAGCCACAAAGTAGATCCCCCCAATAACTGAGATGATCACCCCTGCTTTTATCTCATAGGGTGCAATCAGATATCGTCCAGCAAGGTCTGAAATCAGCAACAAGATGGCGCCAAACAGTGCGCTAATTGGTAGAAGCGTCTTGTGGTTTGCACCAAACAAGAGCCGAACTAGATGCGGGATCATAAGACCGATAAAGCCAATCGGACCTGCGATGGCAATGGACATGGCCGTCAGCAGGGTTGCCGAGACTAATATCATCAACCTGGCGCGGCTTACATTCAGTCCCAGTCCGTGCGCAGCCTCGTTACCCAAAGCCAGTTGATTAAGCCAGTGAGACTTAGAGAAGGCAAACAGAGCCACCAGCGCAACCGCGGGGATCGGCCATAAAACATGTTGCCACATGCGCCCTTCCAAACCACCCATGGTCCAGAAGACAAACTGATTGATCTCATACTGCTTGGCAAACAGCAATATGCCCATGGTCATGCCACCAAGAAGTGATGACAACGCCAACCCCGCCAAAATAAGGTAAAGAGTCTGACCGCTATGACTTTTGCGCGCCAGGAAATAGACAAACCCGGCACTCACGAGTGCTCCCGCGCACGCCGCTAAAGGCGTCGCCAGTGGGCTAGCTAAGGAATAGCCAAAGCTTATCGCGAGCACGGCACCGAAACTGCTCCCCGCACTCACCCCAAGGATATCTGGGCTCGCAAGTGGATTACGAAACAGACCCTGGGTGCAGACACCTGCTATAGCTAAAGCAGCACCCGCCGTTACCGCCGCAATAACACGCGGAAGGCGTATTTGAAGCACAATCGCGTGCAGGGTTGGATACTGTTCTCTGGCAAACTCACTGCCGCTGGTGGCAAACAGATAAAAGAAGTGAGCGAGCTCTGTAAAAGAGATAGAGACTGCACCTAGTGTCAGTGCTAAAAACACGCACAGTAGAAGCGTAAAGAAACTGAGAAGTAAGGTTAGGCGTTGACTAGCATGGCTAACCATTAAGGGGCGGCCTCACCCAACACAGCGTGGTTCACGTAAAGGATAGAATCAACGATATGTTGGCTATAGGTACCTCTCAGTGCCTCTGGCATCTGGAACACGTTCCCTTGTTGTATCGCCTTTAGATTCTGAAGCGCTGGATCATCAATCACCTGATCACGAAATTTCTCAGCCGCATCCACCTCACCGTATACCCAAGATGGAAGAAACATCACATCGGGATCCAGTGCAATCAGCATCTCTTTCGAAAGCGGTGTCTGACCGTATTTGTCCGCTTGAAAAGACTCAGTAGCGTTTTTAAAGCCCGCTTCATCTAGGATTAGTTGCCAAGTGGAATGCTTGGTGCTCGAGCTTCCCCAACTGTTATAGTCGATCACCGAATATTCGTTGCTGTTGGGTACCAAAGATTGCTGAAGTTTGCGCTGCATCTCCATTACCACCATCTCAGCCTTATCTTCTTCGCCAACGATATCACCCACCAGCTCGATTAGGTCTTCAATTTCGTCCAAGGTATAAGGCGTTGGAAGGATATACACATTCACCCCAGCAGCGCGAAGCTGAGCCACCTTATTCGGCTCACTCCAGTTTGCGGCAAACAATATATCGGGTTTATTGGCCAATATGGCTTCGACGTTCATATCCATGCGCGGTATAGAGGTCGGATACTGATCAACGACATTGGAAAAGTTTTCGTTATCGGCAAGAGCGGTAACTGAGGTAAGACGCTGATCATCAACAAGTTCTTTTAGCACTTCATCGCTAAACAGCGTTTTTGATGAAATGCGCGCAGGCTTAGCCTTGATGACCACAGACGTGCCACTGGCATCCTGCACCGTTAGCGGGTAATGTGCCCATACCAAGGGTGAGAAAAGACCAACTACTAGCAATCCCAAGCGTTTCATCATATAAACCTGTACAATTACAACCTGTTACGGAGTGGAATTGAAGCATCCGCTTTGTGCAGTGTCAATTGACAATGGAACAAGAAAACTTAGGTTGCTGATAGATTAACCAGTTTATCGCCCGCTGTACGCCAAAATGCCAAGGAACAAAAATGAAATTTAGCGGCAATATTGATGAGCTTGCCTACCCATTTATCTTTGAAGAAAGCCCTCTGTGCGACTTCGAGATCTTAACGGACGAGCTGTGCACCTTAACCGGGCTAGCACTTTCCAATATCGAGAACCAAGAGATTCGTGCCTCACTAGAATCCCTACAACCAAAGATCTTTCATCTTAATGGTTCTATTCGCGGCAAGAACGGTATCTTTGAAGAAGACATTCAAACTCTTACCCAAGAGTATCATCACTTCCGCTCTCAAGTAGAAGATGATGCTAAGCGCTTCGTACTACCTCGCGGTACTGGGCCTGTGATCACTTTACATCAATGTCGAAGCCTGTCTAAAAAGGTAGTAAGGCAACTAGTGCTAGTAGAAAAGCATGGTAAGAAGGTACCAGAAACCCTACCTCGCTTCGCTAACCTTCTGGTGAACTACTACTTCGCCCTTACGCGTGTATTAAACCAAGAGATGGGTATCGAAGAGCCAGAGTACGTCAGTATCAACTACCCGCATAAACGCTAACAATCAGTTGCAGACCCAATCCTAACAGCATCAAGCTGGTTGCCAGTTGCAAACGAAAGTTAACCTTGTTGCTGGCAAGCCAGTTCTTCGCTTTTTCCAGCCCCATGGCTAACGCACATTGCCACACCATCGCCAGCATAAAGTGGATAGAGGCCAAGAGCATAGACTGCAGCCAAATAGAGTGCTCTTGATTAATAAACTGTGGCAGAAACGCTAGATAGAAAATGGCGGTTTTGGGATTGAGCACATTGGATAAGAAGCCCTCTTTTAAAGACTGCAACTGGCTCACGTGATTAAGAGAGACCTCAGTGGGCACCAATCCACCGCCACGCTTCAAAGACCGCAATCCTGATGCTCCAAGATAGACGAGATAGAGAGCGCCGACTGTTTTTAAGCCAGCAAACAGTGCTGGCGTTTGGCTAATAATGGCTGCCACACCAATGGCTGACCAAGTAGCGTGAACATAAAGCCCTAAACAGATACCTAGGCTTGTCACAAAGCCATCTCTTAAACCGCCACGGGTGGTATTTCGTATCACCAATAAAGTATCCAAGCCCGGCGTGATAGTGAGCAAAGACATGGCGATGATAAATGCGGGCAGATTGGATAACATGGGCAACTCATTGATATTGCTGTGTTCACAGCAGAATTTTGCTAGTCTAAACCACCTTACCCACTTCAAGGAAGAACTATGTCTGCATTCGACAATCTAAATCAGCACTTCCAAAAGATTGCCAATTTTAATCACCTTGCCGCCATATGTGGTTGGGACGCTGCGGCTATGATGCCAGCCGGCGGTAATGACTCTCGCTCAAAGGCAATGGCTGAACTCTCCGTCCATATCCATGGATTGAAAACAGAATCTCAACTCGAAGACTGGTTCGATAAAGCCGAATCCGAGCAGTTGGATACAGATCAACAATCTCAGCTTCGTGAGATGAAACGCAACTGGCAACTCTCAAACGTGCTGCCTGCAAAGCTAGTGGAAGCTAAGTCTCTAGCAGGTTCTAAGTGTGAGCATGCATGGAGAACCCAACGTGGTGAAAACGACTGGGAAGGTTTTGTTAAGAACTGGAAGCGAGTGGTTGAGCTAAGTATTGAAGAGGCACAGATCCGCGCCGACATTCTGGGTAGTACCCCATACGATGCCATGCTGGATATCTACGAGCCTGGGGTTAATCAAGCTGAACTGACAAAGCTTTTTGATGAGGTGAAAACCTGGCTTCCAGATCTTATCGATAAAGCCATCGAAAAGCAGAGTTCGCAGTCTATCTTATTGCCAACGGGCACCTACTCTACCGAGAGCCAAAAAGCCCTAGGCCTTGAAGTAATGAAGCTGTTGCAGTTCGATTTTAACCATGGCCGTCTGGATGAAAGCGTGCATCCATTCTGCGGTGGTGTACCACAAGACGTTCGTCTAACGACTAGGTATAACGAACAAGAATTTGTACAAAGCCTGATGGGGATTGTCCATGAGACAGGTCATGCTCGCTACGAACAAGGCCTGCCAAAATACATCACTGGGTTACCCGCTGGTGAGGCCCGCTCTATGGGGATCCACGAATCGCAGTCTCTGTTCTTTGAGATGCAACTGGGCCGCAGTGACGAGTTCATCACACACCTTAGCAAGCTAGCAAACAAACACTTTGCACAGCACGATTCAAAGATCTTCGAGCCACAAAACCTAAGCCGTATCTACACCCAAGTTAAACGTGACTTTATTCGCGTGGATGCCGATGAGCTGACCTATCCTGCACACGTTATTCTGCGTTATGAGATAGAACGTGACCTTATCAACGGCGATATCAACTATAAAGATCTACCTGAGGCCTGGGATGCCAAGATGCAGGCATACCTCGGTCTATCGACCAAAGGGAACTTCACCAACGGTTGTATGCAAGACATCCACTGGACAGATGGCGCATTTGGTTACTTCCCTAGCTACACACTGGGCGCTATGTACGCCGCTCAGTTCAAAGCGAGTATGGCAAAAGACCTGAATATCGGACAAGCCATTGAATCAGGTGATCTTAGCCCTATCTTTAATTGGCTAGAGCAGAAAATATGGAGCAAAGGCAGTTTGCTTGGCACCAATGAATTGGTCACTCAAGCCACTGGTGAAGCGCTCAATGCCGAGCACTTCAAAAAGCATCTAACAGAGCGTTATCTCTAATTGAAAAAGGCTTGGTAAACACCAAGCCTTTTTACTATTCCCCCATCGAAGTGGAAGCGCGTCTTCTATCGCTCGCCCCTTTTAATTTGCCATCTTCGATTTCGATTGCATTTATCCCGCTTACTACCGGAATCACCTCAACCGGATACCCCATCTTCATAAAATACGGTACCAGCAGTTCTGCGTAGGTTCGCTTCTCGACCAGAAGCCCTTTTGGGTTCTTCGACTTAGTTCTGTCTATCTTAATGCCGTATTGGATATTAGGAAGATCGATTGCCTCTTGTGCTGATAGATTCCAATCCACCACGCCAACAATTGTCTTCAACACATAGCCTGGGATTTGAGAACTACCCGGACTACCAAGCACAAGCTTAAGTTCCCCCTCAGGTCCCATCACCATGGTAGGCGTGATAGCCGAGCGAGGCCTTTTACCCGCCTCTATGGCGTTCGGTACTTTTTTACCATTTCGAACCGGTGTATATGAAAAATTCGCCATTTGCGCATTCATTAGCAGACCATCAACCATAACGCCAGAGCCCATCCCAGTGCCCACCGTGCTGGTCATTGCAATGGCATTGCCTTTACCGTCAACTATCGAGATATGCCCGGTATCTTGACTCTCAAAACTCTCATCAATCGCAGGTGCAGTCTCATAAATAGAACCGGAAGATACATCTTGATTAATACCGCGAGCAGGGATCAAAGCTGCCCGCTGTTTAAGGTAGGTTTCATCCAACAATTTTGCGGTAGGATCACTAATAAAACTCGGGTCACCGGCATAGGCAATGCGGTCCGCTTTGGCGAGTCTCATCGACTCAACCATAAGACGCCAAGGCTCTGCATCAGTTATTGGGTATTGAGAAAGGTCATGACCTTCAAGCATTGTTAGGGCTTGTGAAACCAATACGCCGCCAGAGGCTGGATACCCAAAAGAGACAACTTTGTGATTGTGATAATCCGATTGAACGGCTTTTCGCTCTACTACCTGGTAGCTAGCAAAATCTTCTACACTCAGTTTATGTGGATTGTCTCCTAGCCTCTCATTCACGGTTTCTACTATACGTTTTGCTAAATCGCCCTGATACATATAGTTGTCTCCCTGCTCTGCCACTTCCTCTAACGTGAGTGCAAGCTTAGGGTTAGTCATCAAGGTACCAGCGGGCTTGACTTGGTTATCCTGCCAATAAAGCTGTTTGATTTCAGGGTCTTCAACCAGGCGTGCGCTCTCTCTTACCAAGATATCAAAGGTATAGCTATTCATCGCATAGCCCTGTTTCGCATACTGGATCGCAGGCTCTATCAAACTCTTCCAAGGTAAAGAACCGTGCTTTTGATGTGTGGTGTAGAGAAGTTTCAAGGTGCCCGGGATTGCGACAGATTTAGGGCCTAGTATCTCATTGCGACGGATAGCCTTGCCATCTTCACCCAGAAACATAGTTGGCGTCGCTGACATTGGCGCCCTATCTCTGCCATCAAAGGCAGTGAAGTCTTTGGTTTGGTTGTCATAGTAGAGGGCAAAACTGCCTCCACCTAAACCCGTCATGTCCGGTTCTACCACTGTCATAACCATTTGCATTGCAACCATGGCATCTACCGCATTACCGCCACGCTTCAATACGTCATATCCCGCTTTGGTAACGTATTGATTGGTTGCACTAACCATAAACTTGTCACCCTCATCTGAAGGCTCGGTTGGGATTTGCATGGCGTCCGCAAATGCAACTGACGGTACTAATGAAACAAATAGTAGTGTTCGACTAAACATATTATCTCTATATATTGGCTGGTCTATTTTCCTGAGACATAAGAGAATTCACATCGTTCCATTTAATAATGTCACTTTAATGTCAATTAGACTGCACAATCAAAATAATAGATTTGATATATGCATATATCAATAGAAAACCACAATAATTCAACTACTTATCTAGATAAGCTCAGTTAAAGAACTATATTTAATCTCTGCTAAATTAACATCCAATATAATTTAAATAATAAATACCAGCATCAATTTATTTGCAATAGAAATATTATAACCTGCACTTTTAAAGTGCCTATTATTAATTAGATACAAAAAAGAGTAACCTAAGCTACTCTTAATTCGATCCCAGAGATAAATTGTGAAAAGAGAGAGCTCTGGTCTCGCTACCATCAATCGCCGAAGCGCGGCACTCTATGCTTTTTATCTGTCTCGGTATCCCAATACACTTCTTTGAACAGAAGGCGCTCCCACCATCTACGTTTGATTCGATATTTCATAAATCCTCTTAAAACAACGTTCTCACGCCATCCGTTATAAACGGATAGCGTTCCATACACGCGGCTTATACTATGCGCATACGGAATGTTGATCTTAGTCACACAATTTATGAAATTGGGTTCTTATGCATATAACTTTCATTCAAATCAATAGCTTACCTAAATAATTTGTCATACTTATTCAGTGTCAAGCATGTTTTGGGCATTGACTATGACTTAGTCAAACAATGGTTAAACAGCATACTGTTATCAGGATTTCAGGCACAAAAAAACCGCCTTTAGAGGCGGTTTTGAAATTCTGATTTCCTATTATAGGAAATGGAAGGTTGCGTTTAGCGTCCAAGAGTCGATGTTAGTCTTATCGAACTCAAAGTTCTGATAGCCCACACCTACAGACAGCATATCGATAACGAAGTACTCAGCACCTACACCGTACATCAGATCAACGCCATCATCTTTGCCATCATAATCTCCAGGTACGTTACCAGAATAAGTATGAGCACCTAGACGACCATAAAGATGAACTGGACCTAGGTCCACACTTGGCTTAATAGCCGCGTAAAAAGAGTCAAAGTCGTAGTCTTCGTTATTGATCTCAAACTTACCATGGTTCCAGTAACCCGCTTCGATGCCAATGATTGGCAGGATGCCAGTACCTACGTGGAAACCAAAGGTCGAAGTGTTATCACTATCGAATGAAGATGAACCTACAGAACCACCCGCATATAGCCACGAATCGGCCATTGCAGATGAAGATGCCGCGATCAGACCGATAGCTAATGCGTGTTTTACCAGTTTCATTCTAACTTCCTGTATTGATTGTTATTCTTCGAAATTATGCACCATAAAAATGCTCTCTGCCTAACAATTTGTTGTCAGGGTTTAGCAATTTTCGATGGCATTTCGTACACGTTTATCTGAAACCGGATAAGGAGTACCCAATTGCTGTGCAAAGAAGCTTACACGAAGCTCTTGCAACATCCAGTGGATCTCTTTCACCGCTTCAGGCACCACTGCCCCTTTCGGGATCTTGTTCTTAAGCTCTTGATACTCTTTGGTCACGGCTTCAATCTTGAGAAGCTGAATCCTATCCTTGTTCGGATCGATCGGCAGTTTCTCCATGCGGCGCTCGATAGCCTTCATATAACGAAGGATATCCGGCAGACGCTTCCATCCGCAGTCGGTAGCAAAGCCTCGATAGATAAGCGCTTCTAACTGAGCCTTAATATCAGAAAGGGCAAACGCCATACTCAAATCCACACGCCCTTTCAGTTTCTTATTGATGCTAAAGGCGGTGGTCAGTATAGTTTCAACCTGCTTGGCGATCTCTACTACTGTGTCGCCAAGCTCGGCGCGAACATGCTCTTTAAGAGCTTCAAATTTTTCTGGCTCCCAAACCAAACCGCCCTGCTCTTCAATCAATTTATCTACACCACAAGCAATGCAGTCGTCGATAAGATCAAGCACCTTGCCGTATGGGTTGAAATACAGGCCAAGCTTAGATTTATTCGGCAGGTTCTGATGCAAATACTTAATTGGTGATGGCACATTAAGCAAAACTAGTCGACGCTGACCCGCTTGCATCGCTTGCTGCTGCTCATACTCAGTCTCGAATAGCTTGATCTCAACACTCTGCTTAGCATCAACAATCGCTGGGAAGGCTTTCACCTGATAGCCACCACGTTTTTGCTGATACACACGAGGGATCTCACCAAAGCTCCAAGTGCGCAGGTCTTGTTGCTCGATATCATCATCGGCCACTTTAGACAGGGTCTGCTGCACCTTCTCTTTAAGCTGTTCTTTTAGCTCATATAGGTCTTGGCTCTCTTTTAGCTTGCGATTACGATGATCCACCGCGCGATAGGTTACCTTCAAGTGTTCCGGTACTTGCTCAAGTTTCCAATCTTCACGCAATACCTCTACACCCGTCATTCGACGAAGCTCTTTCTCAAGGCTATCCAGAAGTGGCGCTTCTAGCGGGGTTACCCTAGCAAGAAACGCATCGGCGTAGTTTGGCGCTGGCACAAAATTACGACGAAGAGTTTTAGGTAGTGACTTAATCAGGCTCACCACCAGCTCATGACGCAAACCTGGGATCTGCCAATCAAAGCCTTGTGGGGTAACCTGATTTAGAACTGGGATCGGAATGTGAACCGTGACACCGTCACTATTTTCTCCCGGTTCAAATTGATAGCTCAGCTTCAGCTTAAGATTCTCTAGATGCCAGAAGTTTGGATAATCGAGATCAGTGATATGTGACGCATCGCCCTTAAACAGCATCGACTTTTCAAAGTTCAGAAGCTCAGGATTCGCTTTGCGCTCTTTGTTCCACCATGTATCGAAGTGACGACCAGATACCGCATCCGTTGAAACGCGCTGATCATAAAAATCAAACAGCTCATCATCATCCACCAAGATATCGCGGCGACGAGACTTATGCTCAAGCTCTTCTACCTCACGCAAAAGCTTGCGGTTTTGCTTAAAGAACACATGACGTGTTTCCCAATCGCCTTCTACCATAGCACTGCGAATAAAGAGCTCACGACACAAAGTCGGGTCGATAGCGCTGTAGTTCACAAGGCGTTTAGGTACGATAGGAATGCCGTATAGGGTTACCTTCTCATACGCTTGAACCGCAGCCTGCTTTTTCGACCAGTGCGGCTCGCTGTAGCTTCGCTTGATAAGGTGTTTCGCTAAAGGCTCGATCCATTCAGGTTGGATCTTGGCTACGATACGCCCCCAAAGCTTAGAGGTTTCAACCAATTCTGCTGAAACGATCCACTTAGGCTGCTTCTTAAACTGACCGGAAGCTGGGAAGATATGGAAACGCGCGTTGCGAGCACCTTGATACTCGCTCTTCTCTTGGTCTTTTACACCCACGTGCGACAGCATTCCGCTCAGAAGCGCCGAATGGATAGACTGATAGTCCCCTTCCTGCTGATTCAGTTTAATGTCCATCTCTCTGATGGCTTCATGCAGTTGGAAGTAAAGATCCTGCCATTCACGCACACGCAAGTAGTTAAGGTAATCTTGCTTACATTGCTTGCGGAACTGATTGCTCGACAGCTCTTTTTGCTGTTTCTGAACATAATTCCACAGGTTTACAAAGGTGATGAAGTCCGATTCTTTATCAAAGAAGCGGCGATGTTTGTCATCGGATGATTGCTGCTTGTCCGACGGTCTCTCACGCGGGTCTTGGATAGACAGCGCCGAGGCAATAATCATGATCTCTTTAACACACCCTAGACGCGGGGCTTCAATCACCATACGCGCAAGACGTGGATCGATAGGCAGACGTGCCAACTTACGACCGATACCTGTTAGTCGCTTGCGCGGGTCTTTAGCATCGCTATTGATCGCGCCTAGCTCTTCAAGTAGACGCACACCATCTTGAATATTACGGCGATCTGGCTTCTCAACAAATGGGAAAGCTTCGATATCACCAAGGCCAAGGGCTGTCATCTGCAAGATAACCGACGCTAGGTTAGTACGCAGGATCTCTGGGTCGGTAAACTCTGGGCGGCTTTCAAAATCCTCCTCAGAATAAAGGCGAATACAGATACCTTCTGCCACACGACCGCATCGACCTTTACGCTGATTGGCGCTCGCCTGAGAGACAGGCTCAATCGGCAGGCGCTGAACCTTAGTTCGGTATGAATAGCGACTAATGCGCGCGGTACCCGGGTCGATAACATATCGAATGCCCGGCACAGTCAAAGAGGTTTCAGCCACGTTGGTGGCAAGAACAATTCGACGCCCAGTATGAGGCTGGAAGATGCGGTTTTGCTCTCCAGCAGAAAGTCGCGCATACAGAGGGACTATCTCGGTCTCTTTAAGGCCACGCTTGCTCAGTGCATCGGCGGTATCACGGATCTCACGCTCACCGTTCATAAAGATAAGGATGTCACCTAAGCCTTCATCGCAAAGCTCATCTACCGCATCAAAGATACCTTGCAACTGGTCTCTATCTACATCATCTTCGCCAGAAAGCGGACGATAGCGGGTGTCCACCGGATAGGTACGACCGGAAACTTCGATAATTGGCGCATCACTAAAGTGCTTTGAGAAACGCTCTGGATCGATGGTCGCCGACGTAATGATAACCTTTAAATCGGGACGCTTTGGCAATACATTCTTTAGATAACCCAGAATAAAGTCGATATTTAGACTGCGCTCGTGCGCCTCATCGATAATGATGGTGTCATACTGATTAAGGAATCTGTCATGCTGGATTTCAGCCAGCAGAATACCGTCGGTCATCAGTTTGATCTGGGTGTTTTCGCTTACCTTATCGTTAAAGCGAACCTTATAACCTACGTACTCCCCAAGCTGGGTGTGCATCTCTTCTGCAATACGCGATGCCACCGAGCGCGCAGCTAGACGACGCGGCTGGGTATGACCGATCACACCGAATTTACCGCGACCAATCTCAGCGCAGATCTTTGGAAGCTGTGTGGTTTTACCCGAACCCGTTTCACCCGCAACTATCACTACCTGATTCTCCAGGATTGCCTTTGCGATATCATCACGCTTTTGGCTTACCGGCAGTATCTCTGGGTACTCGATATGAGGCACATTCTGCTGACGCTGCGCCACCGTCATCATCGAAGATGCGATATCTAAGGCAATTTCATCAAACACAGCAGAGCGAGATTCCTCGTTCTTAATTCTGCTAGCGCCTTGAATACGCTTACTCAGACGAAAGCGGTCCTTCTGCATACAGTCTTTGATTGCAGCTTTAAGAGATTGTGCGGTATTGGCTTTTTTTGGAGATTGAGCTTGGGTCAAAACGGTTCCGAACGGTTAATTAATTTTTAGCAGCGCGATTGTAGCATAACTGGCACAACTGTGATCCTAAGCAATAGATAAGAAGTTGGTTTTAAACAAGATTAGTTCAAAAATGCACCAAACAAGATATGCATTCGTTTCAACAAGTAAAAACATGATCCGCTAGATATTCCAGTAACCACTATGGCTGATACTGTTTCGGCGGTTTCATTTATTTATCTAACTTATGTCTACGAACAAGATTGCCAGCTTCGAGCTCGGCCGCGTCATCGCCATTTTTGCGGTGATCACCATACACTGCCAACTATTTGTCACTTACCCACTATTGGGCGGTGAGGCCTGGTTTGGACATATTATCAATCAGCTGTGTCGCTTTGCTGTACCTTTCTTCTTTCTACTAACTGGGTTCTTGATTCAGCCTAAGCTCAAAACTGATCCGATTAACACCGCCATTAACTACTGCAAGCCAATACTGCTGATCTGGATGGTATGGAGTCTTATCTATCTTGCAGCGCCGTTTAATCTAGCAACCCTAATGAGTGATGGTTATCTAGCTGAGCGAGATAAGTACTGGGGCTTTCTGATGCAAACCCCTCTCAATTCATTTCTTGAAGGCGGATTGGTTCACTTGTGGTATTTGATGTCGCTAATAATCGGCATATTGATCATAGCCATCATGCAAAAGCTTGGCCTAGAAAAGGCGCTTATTCCACTATCTATAGTTCTGTTTCTTTATGGTGTACTAGCTGGAAGCTACGCCGTACTGACAGATCTTGAAGCGCCGTTCTTAACCCGAAATGGCCCTTTCCTTAGCCTTATTATGATCTGTTTAGGTGGCTGGATTCGAGAAAACAACATCAAGATCTCGGCTAAGGCTGCATTTATCATGATGGCAGTCGGTGCTCTATTCCACCTTGCTGAAGCCTACCTACTATCAGGCCACGGGATGGACTTCAGATTAAACGATTTCCTATTCGCCACCCCAATCTGGGCACTGGGTTTCTTCTTCTATTTATTAGCTAAGCCAAATCTAGGCAACCATCCGATAGTATTTAAACTCGCCAAAATGACCCTCGGCATATACGTAAGCCACCTGCTGTTCACCATCTACATGAACAACCTGGCTGGTATGTTAGGGCTCGAATTCTTTGCCAAAGATATGCTGGTTTGGAGTGGAACTATAGTGATGGCTGTCTTGTTTACTTGGGGGATTGGGAAAACCCCGCTCGCTAAGATACTGCTGAGATAGAAAGTAAAAGGCCTAGCAGATGCTAGGCCTTGTTGTTAGAAATCAAATTGCAGATAAACCGTACTTTAGTTTTTAATAGACCCACAAAATAACGGCTGAATCGCTTAACAAGCGTACACCAGGCGCACTAACCAAACCTTTGCTTGAGAGCTTCATAAACCTCTTTCATTGCATCATCACTGATCTCTTCAACCTCGGGTTGCTCTGGTTCAGTGAACTGCTTGTCATTACCAAACGAAAGCATCTCTTTTAGAAGAGCGACCCTGATTCGATCGTCATCAGTCGCGCGGTATAGCTTTTTGGCTTCGAGCATGGGATGGAAATCTAATTGTCCATCTTCACCCTGCATCAGTTCATCCATCATCGCCAAAGTGAATCGATTTCTTGAACCTTTGGGTCTTCCCCCGAGCTGGTGGCCTTTCTGGAAATGACCTTTACTATTCCTATTCATCGAATGCACCCTGTTCTTTCAGTACGATCTCAGACGCGCTAATCCAATCCAGATTCTTAAAATCATCGGCTAATAACTGGATAACAATTTTTTCAAGATTCTCGCCTTTTTGAGTACCAGCTTTGATCTGCTCGACTACGTGCTCAGCTATCTGCAAGCTATCCATTACGCGCCTCCTTTAGTTTCAATAATCGCTTTACCGCCTTGCTTCATAAACTTACGGATAGAGCCATTAAACAAACCCACTTGACCGTTCTGGTTAGCCTTTAGGATACGCCTAGTATTACGGTTACGGATTACTCCAGTGACCTTGTGGCGCTCGTACTTTGGGAAGCCCTCGATAACTTCATAATCATCTAGGCTTGCGCTTAGAAGCTTTGCCATCGCTTCAGCGCTTACTTCAAACTCTATTGCGAGTTCTTTGATCACTTTAATAAAGCGCGCGCGGTTAGTTTCTAGTATTTCTAAATTCATTTACGTTCTCCCAACGTTAATTTTTAAAATAGGCATACCGATATGCTTTACCGATATGCCCTATGTAATACTGCATATCAGCATATCGCTTAGCAGTTTTACTATTTGATTTCGCTCACACCAACATCCAAACAATTATCAAATTTATCCAAGAACTCGGTCTTGGTCATAAACTCAACCTTGTTGGCTTTGCCTTTGTTAAGCACCTTTCTTTGGTACTCGGGATCTATCGAGTGTTTGTTTAATTTAGGATCGACAACAACTACGCGGTCATAAATCTTCCGCATCTCGATCATTTTATATAGCGAGTGATTCCAACCCAGGTGGCTTTCAGCGTAAGCTCTACGGCTTCTATAACACCCGTAGCTGCTATCTAAATACCGTTGCTTGGCTTTCTCAGCGGTTAGCTTGCCACCGCGCGCACCGTCTGTATTCAGCTTGTTTCCATGCTTGTATTCGATCAAACAGCGGTTACCGTCTTGATCCAAAACAACAAAGTCAGGCACAACAAAGTGCTCCTTGCCGGTCGAATAGCATCCTACGCCTTGGCGGTTCTGAACTAGCCCTGTTTCATCAGCGAACTTACGCTCGGCTTCAGAGCCCTTAATATCAAACAATACATTGGCCTTAGGCATCTACTACCTCCAATTCTTCCCAGCGTCCAGCAATCGCATGATCGAAGTCGTCTTTGTCCCAAATGCCATCAAACAAATACTCACAAGCAGACCAGAGCTTGGAGTTAGTTGGTTGCTTGCCTAAGCCCGCTTCAAGAATCTTATTTATTTTCCTGCGCTTCTCCATCTTGCTCTGGTTATCAGTGCCTTGGTTCTGCTTCAACAGATCTACAATCGCGTCTAGCTTCCAACTGTCTTGCTGTGCTTGGGTCTTGGTCTCCAACTTCCCATACGCGCCAGCAAAGAACACTAGTTCGTCTAACCAGTCACCCCAAGCATCATTACGGCTTTTTTGTCCGTGTAATTACTTGTACTCCTGACCCGATATAGCCAACGTACGATCAAAGACAGTAATCGCGTTAGTACTGCCCGAATACACCGGTATCTCCGATTCTGATTTGTTGGCATGGTGGATAACCAAGACAGAGCAACCAACCGCGCGTAAAGCAACAACTAATTTATTGACGCTCTTCCAGCTCTCAGCGTTGTTTTCATCAGTCAATCCAAACAACACCCTAACTGAATCCAAAACAACAATGTCGTAGCTTCTAGCTTGCTCTATCAAGTAGTCCCGATGGTCAGCCAAAGTTAAATCTATGACCTGCTCGTTAACCTCTGAAGCGATGTAATCAATCCTATGAATCTCTCCAAGCATCTCAGGGTCTACCCTACTGCCAATCGAGTTGGTACTCATCTCACCGTCCAAATAAAGCACTGTCTTATCTACCGCGCATACCTGACCCAAGAACTCGCCCCTGCTTGTACTCAGCGCTTCGACCAAGTTGTAACTAAACAAACTCTTGCCTACGCCCGAACCAGCAAAAACCATCATTGTCTCGCCTTTGTTCCACAAGCCGTCAACCAATGCTTCGGTCTCGGTCATACTGCCTACGATCTCAGCCATCTTCTTCGGTTTAAATATTTGTTGTAGATTCATCATTCACCCCTGCTCTCTCAGCGTTGGTAATAGCGTTTGTTATTAAAATACGAACCATCTCTGTTAGGTTTACTTGATGTTGCTGGCTTAGCTTTTTCAGTGCCTCCAGCTCAGCTCCACGGACGAACAACCGCGCCTCTGTATCTCTATTTCTCATTTGTACTCCTGCCATCACGGCGTTAGTAAGTTCTAATAAAACTATTAAAGATCATTAGTTAGTATTGTTTAGTGTTCTAACTAACAAATAAAAAGGATATAGATCAATAAGTTACTGACTTATCAACTTCTAAAATCCTCTTTTATATAGTATGCAGTTGGCTTGGTTGTGTGACACTTACTAACACTATTTCTACAGAGACCCTAGACTCAGCGCTTCAAATAACCAATCCGCAAACTTGAAATCGATCAATTACCGATAACACAGTACGCCTATACGGCTCTATATCGCTCTGTATCGCTCCATATGCAGTTTTAACGCTTAGTTATTCACACTACCACCAACTACAAATTATTAGTGGTTTTAGCGCGTACCAGACACAAATCCAAACACATATAAATCAATAACTTACGATCGATTACAACTACAAACAAATTCAATATAATGCGGATAATCGCTATTATGTTAAATAGACTACGCGCTGTGCTTCTCGATCCTAAGTTAGATACGCAAACGATCCCAGATTTCACACACAGCAACCTATAACCAAGCAATCAAATCAGGTATTAGAGACTGGGCATTATTCAATTCTTATGCAGTTACAAGCGAATAAAGCGATATTGGTTCCACTTAGAACCTGCACTTGCTTAATCAACTAAATAGCAGCTGCGCCAACCAGCTATGCTGTAACGTTGTTCCCCTTTTCCGTAGATACAAGAAAGCCCCAAAGGCAAACACCCTTGAGGCTCAAATCTAACTAAGTGTAATACTGTGTAAAGTAGACTTAAATCATACTTGGATCAGTGGCCAAACCGCGCAGCCCGCTCGGTCTTGTACAACGCCAAGTGCACATAAGTTTTAGTCTTGGTTCGGTACAAATTGGGATAACATCTCTTCCATGCCCGTTATTGCTTCTTCATGCTTAGGAACATCACCTTGGGGAGCCACTTTATCCATCGGCTCTTCTTGGATTTCACCATTAAGAACTCGGTGTCGGTTCCATCCACCATTACCATCACGAACGAAGAAATAAGGTGTAAGATCATTAGCCCACTGAAGAACAGCTAGGATGTTCTGACTACCCTCTGTGCCGTAATAGGTAATATGCGTCCAATGTCTACTGATACCTCCAATAGTACGGATATAATCAGACGAGTATCCAACTAATACAGTATCAATATTCTCATCATAAATTACAGCATGGTAATCATTACCACCATCGGTGCTTGTGCAGTGATTATAAATACCCTCATGTTCAGCCGAATATAAACCAATGAATCCATCGATGTCGAACTTAGTTGTATCCATACCACAGACCTTGCCGTCTACTGAATATCCGATAGGTGGCTCAAGTGGGAACTCAGGCTCAGTAGGTGGCTTTTCAGTACCACATTCAATACAAGGCTCTGGATCAACTGGCGCTTCAGGATCAATAGGTGGGGCTGGTGGGATAACGTTGGGTAACTCTGGCAGTTCATTATCTACATAGCACTCAAGACACACCTCAGGTGGTATCTCTGGCAATGCAGGTAACTCGTTGTCCACGTAACAATCAACGCACACCTCAGGATCCACAGGAGGCTTCTCAGGTACAGCAGGTGGAGTTGTAGGCTTGTCACCACCTCCATTATCACCACCACCTGATCCACCACCGCAACCAATTAGCCCCGCGGTAATTACAGCTAAAAGCAGTTTTTTCATTTTATCTAAACCCACATTACTCTGATTCGCGCGGATCTTACTCAAACCAAATAAAAATAACGCCCATTACGCGCCACAAAATGCAGTTATTTCTTATTAAATCTTCCCTCATCAAATAAAAAAAGCCCCAAAGGCAAACACCTTTGAGGCTCAAATCTAACTAAGTGTAATACTGTTTATCACGCAATAGTCACACAGGGGGTTATAAGTTCTAGTCCCTACGGAAGGTATGGTTCACTGCTTCAAGAGCAGTTTCGTGAGTAGGGATATACTGATTATCCTGCGGGTACCAATGATGCCAATCACCTGTTTCATGATTCCAGTGACGATAGTAATATTCACCGTTTATAACACGATTCTCAGTTAAGGTATTGACAGTTGTTGTACCAGTATCAGTGTAGTGCGTAAAACTCCATGTATACGCCTCTACGAATAGATTGTTCTCATCAAATACTGTTTTAGCAATACCCCCGCTAGCCATATCACTCATTTCAGGATCGTATGAGAAGCTAGAAGTGTAATATTCATATACGCTATCTGTGTTTACATCATAATGAACATAAGATACACCAGCTGGGTCTGGGTAGGTACTCTCGCACAGATTCCATGCAATATTGTTAACATCACCATCACGGCTGAAAGAATAATGATTGCCACGCTTATGCAGTGTCAATGTCTCTTGGTCATCATTACAAGGCATGAATGGGATATCCCACACATCTACATAATCATCAGGTAAATCAGGGTGCCCGACTTCAGGCAAAGGCAGTTCATTGTCAACAATGCACTCGATACAAAACTCAGGCGTAGGCGGAGGAGTAGGTTCAATAGGCTTATCGGTTGGGTCATTCTCACCGTTTGATCCGCCGCCACATCCAACAAGAGTTACTGCTAATGCAGCCAATACCAGTTTCTTCATTTTTAAATCCACACATTTAAGTAATGCGCGGATAATAAGCAACGCATAGCGAAATAATATGCTTTTTACGACGTAAGAGAAAAGTCGCTTAGTTTCCATATACCCTTCAGTCTACCGAGCTTTCGATCACGCGTTATTGCCCTACTTGGCGTCTTAGCACTTATGAAACTCTGCTTTGAATACTCCTGCCTTTGCTTATCGAAATGCTTTACTGTAATTAAAGATCTACGGTCTTCCCCACCAAGCTCGAACTCAAAATGACTAAGCATACGACTCAGTTCAACACGCGCTGAAATCTGCCTATCCGTAGAATCACTTTCATCTGCTATATCAATTAGCTGAAGCATGGTTTGGGTGCTATGAGCTTTTGAACCGCTCAATCTAGCCTTAGCGATTTGTTGTTCAATCTTCTCTATTTCTTCTGCTAGGCTAGCGACGTTACTATCCAGCTGACTTACTTTGCGCATAACGCTACTGTTGGATAAATCAGCGTCCAATAAGCTATCTAGTTGTTTTTGTTCGGCTATTCTTTGGACTTCAAGCGCGTCTTTTTTTGACTCTAGTTCAGAGTTTTGATCTATTGCCCAAGCATTAAAATACATAGGTCTGATAATTTGCTCCCGAACGAACTGCAAAAAGACATCATATCTAAACAACCCATGAGGGCACTTAGAACTAGCCCTGCTTTGACATTGAAAGTAAGGCACACCTTGTCTCTTAGAAGTAATGTGAAGCTCACCACCGCACATACAACGCCCATTGTGCCTGATCAAATTTCGATGGGAACTAGTGCTTCCCATGCGAACATTGCGCGCCCTTTCTTTAATACTCAATTGCACTTTGTGGAATAATTCAGGGGTTATGACTTGGGGATAGTAACCTGCCACAGGATCGCCCTGAGGAACGACCTTTCTATCGATTACTTTACAAGGCTGATACTCACCAAGAACCGTTCTAGCTTTCAACAATACCGAGATATTTGAATGGCTCCACATCTTGCCTCTAGCCGTTTTAAAGCCCTGTGCATTGATATGTTTAGCTACTTTCATTGCACCTAAACCTTGCGCGCTTAGTTCAAATACCTTTGTTACTATTTCGACTTTATCGTTGATAACAAAACCCATGTTATCGTCGGTTACATCAAGCCAGAATGGGCATTTTCGAGTCTTCTTGGAGTTCATGGGATCTCTGCGTTTAGCCTCCCAAACAGCGCTAAGACGCTTGGATTTGACCTCACTTTCCTCATTGGCGCGTTGCATAGTCGCTCCAGCAATAATGAAGTCAGAGAAATCCATATCAGATGTATAACGGCGTTTATCTATCAATGTAACTACATCAACATGATCCGTGATATCCATCAATTGGCGCATCGCTTTCTTGATTTTCTCACGGCTTAGACGGTCTAAACTTTCCACCAGCAAAACGCTTTGACTAGGAATCTTGCCTTGCTGACAAGCCAACAGAAACTGCCCTAACCCTGCGTCCTCGTCCGCATTGCTGCCAGTCCAAGCACTAACACCCAAATCCTCGTAGGTTTGTGTACTCAGCTCTAATTGATGATCCAAGCAATACTGCTCAGCTAGTTCAGTTTGTCTTCGGATTGAATCTCCCTGTTCCTGCGCCTTGGAACTGAAGCGACGATAAGAATAAGCGATAGCCATAAAAACCCCATAAAAGAAAAGCCCATCTAATGACGGGCTTTTGGAGTTTACATATCTCGCAATTAAAAACTTGCCAGTTAACGCCAGACAAGCCCGTAGGCTTATCCTTGCTTTTAGAAGTCTACTGTCAAGGTTATCGTGTTGTAGTTCGAACCACCCTTGATTCGTCCATATTGCGAGGACTTTTCAAAGATTGCAGAGCGGTGGTGGATAGCATAGCCAAGCCATACGCCGTCCATAGAGCGAGCGTTAAACATGGAACCTAGGTTTACATCTATCGAGAAGTCGAGATAGTTCAAGAAGTTGTTTGGCTCATAGCCCTTTCTATCAAATTCTTCTTTCTCCAGTGAATTGATCTTCGATGTATAAGACATACCCTCTGCTACACCCAAGCGCCAGTCAAACGGCCAAGATATGGTGTAATAAGCTTTGATAGCTAGGATATATTCTTGACTTGAAGCTTGATTTTCGTGGCTCCAGTGCCAACCAAAGCCCGGGGTTAGATAGATATCCAAAGGTAAGCCAAACAACTCATCAGTCAAAGGATGACCATAGAAAAGTGTAGTGATCTGACTGTTGTATGGATCGTCTTCAATGTCGCCAGCTAGGATATCCCCTAGGTTAGATGGCGTGCCCCAACCGTGCGAGATTCTAAAGTAACGCTTATTGCTTAGCTCTGTTTTACGCGGTTTGTCTTTGTCGTTAAAGAAACCGAAGCCAAGGTAATATTCCGTTTGAACACGGTTGTCGATGACCGCTGCATCATAAGCCGCGTTATCCAGTATCTGGACATTGGCTGCACCGAGAAGGTAAAGGTTAGAGACAACGTGGTAGCTGGCACGCACCCCCACAAAAGCATCCACACCCGCATCTACTTTTTCGGCATTCAACCCATAGTATTGAGTGTTGAAGTCTTCACTCTTATAACGCAGAGAGGCATGCGGTTGGATCTGAAAGTCACCAACAAAATACTCACCTTCGGTACCAAAATTGATATGCCAATTACCGTCTTTTTCGGTCATAAGCTCAGAATACGCAAACCATTCGTCCGAGTATTGATACTCCCCCCTTAAACCAAAATCAAAAGCGTCGGCACCGAATTCATTTTGTATCTCAGCTGGAATGTCGACAAAACGAAGTCGCCCAAGTGCGGACACATTCCAGTCGCTATCTTCTGGGTTATAAAGGTAAACACCCCCCATTAGCCCTTTTACATAGACGTGTTCGTTCTCGAAATAGAGCATAGGGATAAAGGTGTTTACCCTCTCCGAATCGTCTAGTTCGAGAGCATTTACATAAGGAACACTGGCGCTACGAACCACGCCGGCAAGACCCCAAGTCTGCTCTTCAATGACGTGCTCGTAGAGAGGCTCTTGAGACTCTGCTTCTGTCGTTTCTTCTGCAAATACGCTTGGAGAAAGCGCGGAGAGAACAGATAAACTGAGCAGAGTTGGCTTAAATTTTTGCATGAAATCCTTTCTTTAGAAATGGTGAGCCAAAGGATTCGGCTACATCTAAATATTCAAAAGAATTATAGACTTAGATATCACAGTGCGTAGGGCATTTGACGACAAATTACGATTAAACGCTTTAAAAATGGACACTTTGCCAGATTGCGGTCACTCCACTGGCTAAACACAGGGTCAAAGCTCCGCGTCGCATCCATACCTTTGACAGGTATGGCACCGCTTTTATCGCAAGCCAATAACCTAGTAGAGCTGCTGGGATTAACGGCAAGGTCATCACTAGGTGCTTGTAAGACATCACTCCTACCGCTATCTGCACAATAAGCGAGATAATAGAACTGAACACAAAGAAGGCAGAGAGGTTACCTCTAAGTGCATTGGCGTCTTGGTGCTGAAGCAGCAGCGCCATAGGTGGGCCACCGATAGAGGAGCTTGTTCCCATAAAGCCAGACAGCAAGCCTGCGCCAAACATACGCCTCGGGGTCGGCTCTAAGCGAAACGGAAGCACACTGATAAGCACTGCAATCAATACGAAGATGCCTAGGGTCAAAGATAGCAGGGAAGCAGAAACGTAAAGCAGTAACCAACCACCCACGATAGAGCCAGGTATGCGCCCGTACAAAGCAAGCTTGAGGCCGCCAATAGAGATATCACTTCTGTGCTTATAAGAGTTAATTAGGGAGATAAACAGCGCCACTAGACAGATGGGCGCTGGGACATAATCCACAGAGATCTGAAATAGCAAGGGAGCGGCAACAATAGCTAATCCAAAACCGATGGCGGTTTGTACAAAAGAGCCCAAGAAAATCAATCCCATAGCCGCAAGTACATCCTGCGATAATGTGATACCTAAGATTTCCAATATTGCATCCCCATAAAATTAAATTGAGTCATTGACTCAGATGGCGGTCATACTCCATATAAGAGGTATTATTATTTGGAGTCCGAAATTGATGTTTAATAAGATCCAATCACTGTTTAAAGAGCTGCTTGAAGGAGAAGACCTTTCTAGCCAAGCGAAATCCGAACCAAAGCTCGCTATGGCGGCTCTTCTTTGTGAAGTTTCAAAGGCCGACCACACTCTATCTGAAGAAGAGATACAAGCCGAACAAAAGATGTTACAAAACCTGCTAGGGTTCACCGCCGAAGAAGCCAAACTGATGCTTAAACAGGCACGCGATAAGTCTGATCAGTCTGCATCCCTGTATGACTTCACCTCACAACTTAGAGACCTCGCTCAATCAGAACGTTTTGAATTGATCAAAAGTATGTGGGTTATCGCCTTTGCAGACGGTGTGCTCGACCCAATTGAAGAGTCTGTGATTCGCAAGGTGGCCGAGCTTATCTACCTCGACCACAACGAGTTTATTCGCGCCAAGCTTGAAGCTCAGGGTGAATAACTACAGCATTTTTAACGCAAGTTTTGCCAGATTATAAGCGTCGGTGTAACCAGAATGCTGGCGCCCCTCCCACTCTATTTCTAACGCTTCTTGCGCCGCTCTATGGCCGATACGTTTGTCTTTCAGTCTATGCTGGATGCGATAGATGGTCGCTAGGTTAAGAAACTCTACGAACGGGAAATCTATTCCCTTCGCCTCACACTCGGCCTGAAAAATCAGGTCATCACGCCCCCAACTCGCGTAGATCTTGTTGGCACCACCGAAATTCTTGATCATGGACTTAATGACAGAATCTAGAGGTCGCCCCTGCTTTTCTATCTTTCGAGGCGTAATTCCGGTCAACTCAGTACAAAAAAGAGAGACCTCGTCTTTTTCCGGCTTCACATAATATTGGGCGCGTTTGACGATTTCTTGTTTAGCGAGATCAATCTCCGCCAAACCAATCTCTATAATTTCGCCGGTCGTGCCCTTTCCATCGACATTCCAACAGCACATTTCAAGGTCAAAACAGACCACTCGATTAAAATTCATGCAACTTGATTAATCTTAACTCTATGACTGATATACAGTTTAACCGAATGGGCTTTGTTAACCCAAGCAAATGATTTTGTCAGAATTTTTCTTGAATTTTATCTATGTAGCCCACACATTACCCCTAGTAACTATGTTTAATGAGAATTCATCATGATTATCGACCTATCATCGGTACCACAAACTATCGACATGCTTCACGCTGGCCTTGCCGTTTCGAGCGTTGCCCTTCTTGCCATCGCGATTGCTAGAAAACCAAAAACCGTCGAGAAAATCGTAGAAAAACCAGTAGAGAAGATCGTTGAGGTTGAAAAGCCGGTTGAGAAAATCGTTGAAGTAGAGAAAGTTGTCGAAGTTGAGAAAGTCGTAGAGAAGGTTGTTGAGGTTGAATCGAAACTGAAAACGGCTTCTACCGACAGCGCACTGCAACTGCTATCTCTGATGCAGCAAGAAGCTCGCCTTATCGATTTCCTAAATGAAGACGTCAGTGCATTCAGTGACGAAGAAGTGGGCGCAGCTGCTCGCGTTATCCACGGTGGTGGTAAGAAAGTACTGGATGAGTACTTAACCCTTGCCCCAGTTCGCACCGAAGAAGAAGAAACTCAGGTCACTATCCCTGAAGGCTTCGATGCACAGCAAATCCGCCTAGTGGGCAACGTAACTGGCAATGCGCCATTTAACGGCACCCTTATTCACAAAGGTTGGAAGGTAGAAAACATCACCCTGCCTAAGCTTGCTGAAAACTACGACGCTAAGATCATTGCCCCTGCGGAGGTTGAGCTGTAATGAGCGAGTCTGCAAAGTACATTCTTGGTATCGACCTTGGTACCACACACAGTGTTCTTTCATACACTGAAAAACACCTTGAAGATGCCTCTGTTGAGATCATGCCGATCCCTCAGCTGACCGCGCCTGGTCAGGTAGAAAGCCTAAATCAGTTGGGATCTTTCATCTACCAAGCAAGTGAGCATGAAATGGGTGAAGGCTCTCGCAGCCTGCCTTGGACTACGACTTCAGAAGCCCTAGTGGGTGCGGTTGCGCGCAAACTAGGTAGCAAGACCCCTCTTCGCTTAGTAGCAAGTGCTAAATCTTGGCTATGCCATTCAGCGGTTAACCGCCGTGAAGCCTTTCTTCCAGCAGGCAGCCCAGAGGAGATCGCTAAGGTTTCACCACTACGCGCAACTGAGCTTTATCTTCAACACCTAAAGAATGCTTGGGATCATGCTAATCCTGAGCATCCTTTAACTTCACAAGATGTGACCATCACAGTGCCTGCGTCATTTGACCCAGCGGCACGTGATCTAACTGCTGAGGCAGCGCGCAATCTTGGCATCGAACATTTAACTCTTCTAGAAGAGCCTCAAGCGGCACTTTATAACTGGATTGAAAAAACCGGCGATGATTGGCGTAACCAGCTAAGCGTTGGTGATGTAGTGCTAGTTGTGGATGTAGGCGGTGGTACAACCGACCTTTCACTAGTTGCTGTAACCGAAGAGGAAGGTAACCTAACTCTAGACCGTGTCGCGGTTGGTGAGCATATCCTGCTTGGCGGTGACAACATGGACCTAGCTCTAGCGTATCGCCTGAAGATGAAGTTGGCTCAAGAGGGTAAAGACCTTCAGCCTTGGCAAATCCAAGCCATTACCCACGCGTGTCGTGACGCAAAAGAAGCCCTACTTAAAGACCAAGAGCTTGAATCTGTGCCAATCGTAGTACCAAGCCGAGGTTCAAAGCTTCTAGGCAGCACACTTAAGACTGATCTAACCAAACAAGAAGTGAAAGAGACCCTAGTAGACGGTTTCTTCCCTGTGGTTGATATCGACGAGCATCCAGTTCAAAAATCTCGCGGTGCACTGACTCAAATGGGTCTGCCATACGCACAAGATGCGGGCATTACTCGTCACATTGCTGCCTTCCTTGCAAAACAATCTGATTCCACTCAGAACGTGTTTGGTGGCATGTTTGGCCAACAAGAGAAACCAGACTTTGTTAAGCCAACCGCTGTGCTATTTAACGGTGGTGTACTAAAAGCAGAAGCCCTATCTGAGCGTCTGATTGAAGTGATCAACCTTTGGCTAAACGACGCTGATGCAGAGTCTGCAAAACTGTTGGAAGGTTCTGACCTTGACCTAGCAGTGGCATCTGGCGCAGCTTATTACGGTCACGTTCGTCAAGGCAAAGGCGTTCGTATCCGCGGCGGTATTGCATCGAGCTACTACGTGGGTATCGAGAGCGCGATGCCAGCTATCCCAGGTATGGCGCCTCCAATGGAAGCGCTGTGTGTGGCTCCATTTGGTATGGAAGAAGGCTCTTCAGTTGAAGTTACTGACAAAGAGTTTGGCCTTATTATCGGTCAGCCAGTTCACTTCCAATTCTACGGCTCAACCACCCGTCGTGATGACATCGCGGGTACTCACCTAGATTACTGGCGTGAAGATGAGCTTGAAGAGCTGCCAGAGATCCACGTAACCCTTGATGCTACAGACGGTCGCCAAGTCGGTGACGTGGTTGCGGTTACCCTAGCCGCTCGCGTAACAGAACTAGGTACTCTATACCTAGAAGCTATCGCTAAAGACAATGGCCAGAAATGGCATGTCGAATTCGACGTGCGCGACGAAGCGTAAGCTAAACTTAAAAGCACCGCAAATGCGGTGCTTTTCTTTAGAAATATCAGGAACAAAATGGCCTCCAACCAAAAAGCTCGCTACTTGGTCGGTATTGACCTTGGTACCACCAACACAGTTGTCGCCTTCTGCGAGAACACCTCTCCCCTTGCCGACTCAAAGGTAGAACTGTTTCATATCGATCAACTCATTGGTCAGGGCGAAGTGGCAAGACGCCCACAACTGCCCTCTTTTCGCTTCCATGCCGCGCCCAACCAGTTTGATGCGCAGAGTCTGCAACTTCCTTGGGAACAGCAAGGAGTCGAAGGCGATCTAGCAAATCCAATTATCGGTGAATGGGCCAGAGAACTGGGCACTAGCGTTGAAGGACGACAGGTTTCCAGTGCTAAGAGTTGGCTCTCCCACCAGCAGGTAGATCGAGAAGGCGACATCCTGCCTTGGACTGGTGGCGAAGATGTAGAGAAAGTCTCTCCGCTTATCGCCAGCGCCAGTTATCTCAATCACATCAGACAAAGCTGGAATCATAGAAACCCAATCAATCGCCTCGAAGAACAAGAAGTGGTGGTCACGGTTCCCGCATCTTTTGATGAGACGGCGCGCAATCTAACCCTGAAAGCCGCACAGCTTGCAGGGCTTGGCGAAGTACTTCTTCTAGAAGAGCCACAAGCCGCCTGTTATGACTGGTATGGACGACATCAAGACCAAGATCTCTCTGATCTCCCTCTTATGCTGATTTGTGATGTGGGAGGTGGTACCACCGACCTTAGTTTGATCCAAGCGAGCTACGATCAAGGTGACCTTTCCCTCAGCCGTATCGGGGTTGGTGAACACCTGATGCTTGGCGGTGACAATATCGACCTTGCACTGGCACATATGAGTGAGCGTGAACTCAACGGCAACAAGCCGATGAAAGCCGGTGCACTTAGTAAACTTATCCAACAAACCAGACGCGTTAAAGAATCATTGCTATCCAAGGATGCCCCAGAGCAAGGTAAGGTAACCTTGCTGGGCGGTGGCTCACGCCTAATTGGTGGTTCGCGCAGTGTACATCTAAGTAAGGATCAAGTGCGTCAGGTTGGCTTAGAAGGGTTCTTCCCTAAAACCAGCATCGATGTACTACCCAACTCCAAGCGCAGCGCCATGGTTGAGTTTGGTCTGCCATATGTGTCAGATCCAGCTGTAACCAAACATATCGCACAATTTCTGGCTCAGCACAGAAACTCTTGCCAGGAAGCACTGAAAGAGGATGGCAACACAGTTCCGGTGGCACTTTTAGTCAACGGCGGCGCCTTCAATAGTGATCTTATCAAGCAGCGCTTGGTTGAGGTTATGCAAGAGTGGCGCGGTGAGGAGATCACCCTTCTAGATAATCCACACCCTGACTATGCGGTCGCCTATGGCGCGGTTGCCTACAGTAAGGCAAGGCGTGGTGCTCAACTGAAAATTGGTGGTGGTAGTCCTCGCTCCTACTTCCTGCATCTACAAGGAAAAGGCAGCAAGTCACAAGCCTTGTGTCTTTTGCAAAAAGGTGCGGAAGAAGAGCAAGAGGTCCGCTTAACTGGACGACGCTTCGCTTTAACCCTAGATCAGCCGGTGCGCTTTAATCTTCTGACCACTACAGTCGATCAGCTAAACGATGGCAACAAGCCGCAAAACGGTTCTCTGCATCCTATCGATGAAGAGCAGATGCTACCGCTACCGCCTTATGTTGCTTCGCTAAACAGTGATGATGAAACTGAATTAGCACAGAACCAAAAGCGTAAGCAAGAGGTTCAGCTAAGCTGTCGATTAACCGAGGTAGGCACGCTTAAACTCGAGTGTGTCAGCATAGATGACGACCAGCGTTGGCAGGTTGAATTTGAAGTGCGCCACGGCAAACGTCATGAGACCAAAGAGCTATCACCAAAGGTCAAAGACGCCTGTGAGCTTATTTCTTCTCTATACAGTGGCAACAAAAAGCAAACCGATGCTAAGGCTATTAAGCTTCTTAGCAAACAACTGGAGAAGTCTCTAGGCAAACGTGAAAACTGGGACCTTGCCACCTCTCGTGCGCTATTCGATACCTTTGCCTTAGGACGTAAGCGTCGCCGCCGGTCTGATCAGCACGAAAAAAACTGGCTTCGATTGGCGGGTTACTCACTGCGTCCAGGCTTTGGTGACGCCGTCGATGGCTGGCGCATGGACCAAGTATGGCTTTTGTACCAGCAGGGTATTCAGTTTAAGAGTCAGCAGTCTTGGAGTGATTGGTGGATCTTTTGGCGTCGTATCAGTGGCGGCCTAAACCAAGAGCAGCAAGAAGAGATCTTGGCCGATATTGCCAAGTACCTGCACCCTGGAATGCTGAAGAATCCAAAGTCTGCGGAAACCGCGCACCAAAACGGCTATGAAGCCATGGTTCGCCTGTCTGCCTCTCTAGAACACCTTCATTATGATGACAAAGTACTGCTAGGTACTTGGTTCCTGACCAAAGCAATTAACTTTGATAGCTACAAAGATGCTCACTGGTGGGCACTGGCGCGCCTTGCCAGTCGCAGACCTCTTTACGGCAGTCAGCACAATGTCATTCCATCCACTCAAGTAGAAGAATGGCTCGCGTCTATCTTGGAGCTTGATTGGAGTAAACAGACCATGGCGGGCTTTGCCGCCGTGCTGATGGCTTCAAAAACGGGCGATCGCTCTATCGATGTTTCAGACGAAGTCCGTGACAAGATTGCAGACAAACTCTCGAAAAGCAAAACACCTGAGTCTTGGAAAGAGATCCTGCTTGATGCAAGCAGCCTCAAACAAGAGCAGGCGGCCAAAGCCTTTGGTGACTCACTGCCTGCAGGGCTTCACCTTATCTAACCCCAAAACCGGAGCTAAGCCTCCGGTTTTTTTATTTCCAGCGCGACCAGTGCCCTTCCTTGATCTCCTAATTGCATTACAAAGTATTAAAAACTAAACATTTAATGAAAGTTTTTGTTACAAGAATCTGTCATATACACCAACGCATCTAAAGTCACACAAAGTAGAGGTCAGGTATGAAACGCTTCTCAAAATTACTGATTGTCCTTGGCATCACATCGCCCCTTGCATGGATGGTTTCCACCGCATCTAATGCCGATTCTAAAGGCATGCCACACTCAGGCGATACTCAGATTGCAACTCTAGCCGGTGGTTGTTTCTGGTGTACGGAAGCTGATCTTGAAAAACTTCCAGGAGTTATTGATGTGGTTTCCGGCTATGCCGGTGGTACTGAGGAAAACCCAACCTACAAACAGGTTGCGTCTGGAAAAACCAGTCATATAGAGACCATTCAGGTCACCTACGACCCTGAAAAAGTGACCTATGTAGAGGTGCTGGACCAATTCTTCCGCCATATTGACCCAACCGATGACAAGGGTTCGTTTGTCGATCGTGGTCCACATTATCGCCCTGCTGTGTTCTATCACAACGCAGAACAAAAGCAGATTGCATCGGACTTCATGCAAGATATTGAAGCCTTGGGCGTATTCAAAAAACCACTGAAAACAGAGCTTATTGAATACACAGAGTTCTATGTAGCCGAGGATTACCATCAGGATTACTACAAACGTAACCCTATTCGCTACAAATACTATCGTCATGGTAGTGGTCGAGATCGATATCTTGATACCATCTTTGGCAAAGATAGAGATGAAAACGGCATCACCCTTGTTTCAATGATTGAGCAGAACAAGGATATTCAGATGAGCGATTATAAAAAGCCATCTGAAGACAAAATAAAAGCTATGCTCACCGAGCTTCAATACTATGTTACCCAAGAGGATGGTACGGAGCGCCCGTTCAAGAACAAGTATTGGGATAACAAGAGAGCGGGTATCTATGTAGATATCGTCTCCGGAGAGCCACTGTTTAGCTCAACAGACAAATACAAATCTGGTACGGGCTGGCCAAGCTTCACCAAGCCTATTAATGACAAGTTCATTACTGAGCACAAAGACAATAAGCTGTTTTACACACGAATTGAGGTTCGTAGTCGCTTCGGTGACTCTCACTTAGGACATGTGTTTAATGATGGCCCAGCACCCACTGGATTGAGATATTGTATTAACTCAGCATCGCTTAAGTTTATTGCCAAAGAAGACCTAGAGTCTCAAGGATACGGACAGTATCTGGCTCTTTTCTAATCGACATCACGATAGAACAAATGCCCCAAGCCTTTGGCTTGGGGCATTTTCAATTAAAGCTTAGCTTCAATCCAAACCATGCGGTGATCATACACATCTACGACTGCTTACTTTTTGCACCCATATCGCGAGCATCAACAACAGCGCTGTGATTCTTTTCTAGATCCATTACACTCTATCCAATTACGAAAATCGCAATTGGAATCCCAGTGTCACCTACCCCGCTCAACGTTCTAAATACAGTCTTTGGTTACGACGATTTTCGTCATCAACAACAAGAAATCATCGAAAGCCTAGTTGCTGGACAAGATGTGCTAACCCTGATGCCAACCGGCGGCGGTAAATCCCTTTGCTATCAGATCCCTGCTATTGTTCGACCTGGCGTGGGCATTGTGGTGTCTCCATTGATAGCATTGATGAAAGATCAGGTGGATACCCTTCAACAAGCGGGCGTGTCAGCAGCATACTTGAACTCAACTCAAGATCAGTACGAGCAGATGCAGATAGAGGACATGCTACTGCAGGGCGAGCTTCAACTTTTGTATGTCGCACCAGAAAGACTGATGATGGAGCGAACATTAAACTTGCTCGCTCAGTGTCAGCTCTCTCTGTTTGCTATCGATGAAGCGCACTGCGTGAGCCAGTGGGGGCATGATTTTAGGCCTGAATACCAACAACTTTCGGTGTTGCAGCAACGCTTTCCATCTACCCCGCGTATTGCGCTAACGGCTACTGCAGATCAGCGTACGAAAGAAGAAATCATCTCACAGCTTGGTCTTGAGCAAGCACGCGTGTTCGTGCATAGCTTTGATAGGCCCAACATTCGCTATCATGTGGGTGAAATGTCCAATGCAAAGAAGGATCTGTGGCAGTTTATATCTAGCGACCATGCAGAGGATGCAGGGATCGTTTATTGCCTGTCTCGCAAGAAGGTTGAAGAAACTGCAAAATGGCTGAATGACCAAGGTCGCACTGCGCTGCCATACCATGCGGGTATGTCATCTGAACTAAGAAACACCAACCAACAGAGATTTCTTCGAGAAGACGGCATCATAATCGTCGCCACCGTGGCCTTTGGTATGGGTATCGATAAGCCTGATGTTCGTTTTGTTGCGCACCTAAGCCTACCTAAAAGCATTGAATCCTATTACCAAGAAACAGGGCGTGCGGGACGTGATGGTGAAGCGTCCAACGCTTGGATGGCTTACGGCATGCAAGATGTAGTGTTGCAGCGCCAGATGGTGGCGAACTCTGAAGGTAGCGAAGCCTACAAACAAATTCAGGTACAAAAGCTAAATGCTCTGCTTAGTTTCTGTGAGTCCATCAGCTGTCGCCGTCAAAATCTGCTCTCCTATTTTGGTGAGGAACAAGAACCTTGCGGCAACTGTGATAACTGCATCTCTCCTCCAAAAACTTGGGATGGTACGCAGGCTGCCCAAAAGGCACTTTCGACCGTTTATCGCTGTGACCAGCGCTTTGGAGCAACCTACCTGATCAACGTCTTGCTGGGTAAATCGGACGACCGAATCCTATCATTCGGTCACGACAAGGTATCCACCTATGGCATAGGCAAAGACCTTAACGCGACACAATGGAAAGGCGTATTTAGACAACTTATCGCTATGAACTATCTTCGAGTTGAAGGGGAATACAACACCCTAAAACTCACTCCAAACTGCAGAGCTATCTTACGTGGCGAACAATCCGTCCAAATGCGAGAACCGCGAAAATCCAGCAGCAAGAGAACCAGCAAAAGCTCAGCTACCGACACCCTTTCAGCTGTGGACCTAGGCCAATTTGAGGCTTTAAAACAGGTTCGTGCAGATCTGGCAAAAAAGCAGGATGTACCCGCTTATGTGATCTGCCATGATGCCAGCCTAAAACAAATTGCAACGGAAAGACCCATCAGCCTTGAACAGCTTGCAACCATCTCTGGCTTTGGCCAGACCAAGGTAGAGAAGTACGGCGCGCAACTACTTGAGGTTGTTGAGGAAAAACCACAAGAGATTAAGACTCTAAGCGCAACTGAATCAAATACGGTAGAGCTGTTACTAAGTGGACTAACACCGACTCAAATAAGCGAACAGCGAAAAATCGCACTTAATACTGTGTTATCACACCTAGGTTCAGGTATTGAGGTTGGCAAAGTTTCACTCAATCAGGTCATCAGTTTGGAGCAAGCAATAATAGATAAAATCAGCCAGGCTGCCGATAAACTTAACAGCCTCAAAGAGAATAAGCTGAAGCCGCTTTATGAGGCCCTAAACGAAGAAGTAGACTACGCGACTCTGCGCTGCGTACTTGCTCATCTTAAAAGTCAGCAACCTAACTGATGAGACAAGCGTGATATTTCTATTCTCAATCTTAGCCATAGCTTCGATAAACCTGTGTATTAGCAACAGCCGCTTCAGACATTGGCTACTTCTCTCTACCGGCATTATTGGCGTCACCCTGCACGAGTTTTCCCATTACCTATTTGCTAAAGCCTTTGGTTTTAAAATAACCCAGGTACGTTGGTTTCAGATGCCAACAAGATTAAACCCAAATATGGGTTACGTTGCCTTTACTCGGCCTCACACTGTTCTGGGCTCACTTGGTCATGTTCTGGTATCCATTGCACCTCTGCTAATCGGTGCCACTTGCCTCTATTTTGGAAGTCAGATCCCCTTTGTTAATAGCCTTGCTAGTCAATTACAAGCTCAATCACTGGTCAATTATCCGCTGACTTTAATCACTCACCTCTCAAAGGCAGGTTTGGGAGATATGTTGAGTTTATTCGCCTTAGCAAGTGTTACTCTTTATATGTTGCCATCATTGACAGACATTAAAGGCGCGCTCGAGGGCTCACTTTATCTAAGCTTGGTTATCTATATCCTGCTTAGCTTGGGAGTTGTGTATCTTTCACAGCTAGAGCAAGTCGTCCTATATTGGCTAAACACCCTAGGTACCTTGATGAGCCTAGGAGTGATTATTTCCATTCCAATCGCTTTGTTAGCACTACTTACAAGACGATAAACCACACATGGAGGTGTGTATGAACCCTAAAGTAAATCTACTGGTACTTGCATTGGTCCGCGCAGGTTGCGCAGCACTCGGTATCTATCTCACTTCGCTGATTTTTGCCTAACCTTTGCTGACGTTTTCATCACTCAATCTCAATTTAAGTGAGACTCATTACGCTTTGGTAGTTAGCTGGAAATAAAGTGTGCTAACCTTAGCCCACCTCCCTCACGAGATAACAACAAAAATGAAAATTTTCAGTAACTTTGAGAGCGGCAACATTCATGTTGTTTCAGCAGACTCACCACAAGACATTCAACTTACTATCCCTGCAGATAACCAAACGGATATCGCGCAGTGGTTTCACTTTCGCCTAGAGAGCGAAGCACAGCAGCCACATCACTTTACTATCAGTGAGCTGGCTACCTCTGCTTATCCTGAAGGCTGGAGTGACTATGATGTGGTCGCCTCTTACGACCGTGAAGAGTGGTTCCGCATTCCGGCAAAGTTCGATGGTAATGCGCTAACCTTCGATATCATCCCAGAACATGACTCCATGTTCTTCGTCTATTTCGCACCTTACTCATATGACCGTCACCAGGACCTTTTACATGATGCGCAAACCCACCCTGCGTGTAAGCTAGAAACCCTAGGTCACACCTTAGACAACAACGACATCAGCCTGCTGACCATAGGTGAGCCAAGCCCAGAGAAGAAGAACATCTGGATGATTGGTCGTCAGCACCCAGGCGAGACCATGGCAGAATGGTTTATCGAAGGCTTCCTGCAGCGTCTTCTAGATGAAACGGACACCGTAGGTCGTGCGCTGCTAGACAAAGTGGTTATCCGCGTTGTGCCAAACATGAACCCAGATGGCAGCATTCGTGGTCACCTGCGTACCAATGGCATTGGTGTAAACCTAAACCGTGAGTGGCAAACCCCTTCTATGGAGCGCAGCCCTGAGGTTTATCTGGTGCGCGAGCGCATGCTAGAAACTGGCGTAGACATGTTCCTAGATATCCATGGTGATGAAGCTATACCATACAACTTTGTTGCCGGTAGTGAAGGTATTCCATCTTATGATGAGCGTATTCAAGGTCTAGAAGAGCACTTTAAACAAGCGCTTCTAACTATTACCCCTGAATTCCAAGATGAGGTGGGTTACGACAAGGATGAACCGGGTAAGGCAAACCTTACCGTCGGTTCAAACTGGGTTGGCGAGCAGTTTAAGTGCCTGTCTTACACGGTCGAGATGCCGTTTAAAGACCACATCAGCCAAGCCGATGAGCTTTACGGTTGGTCACCAGATCGCAGCGTAGCCTTTGGTCACGATATGCTAGCCGCTGTGTTTGCAACGGTTCCAAAGCTGTAAAATTCAGTCTTATGACAGTAAAAAGCCCAGAGCATTCACCTCTGGGCTTTCTCGTTTTAGTCGTGCTTATTTCTCGATGGAATTCGAGATGGTCTTGCCTAACATCTTGTTGACCACTCTATGTGGCAGTGCTGAACCTTGATAGTGAAGGCGCGCCATTTCAACAATGTCGTTGTAAGCAACAATGACTTTTTCACCTTGCTGATACACGAGCACCTTTTGTCCAAAGGTGTCTAAGCCGATACTCATGTAATCTTTCATAGCTTTGGCACCAGGGCCCGGCGCGCCAAACACCAACAAAGTAACAGGTGGCAAGGTCTCCCCTTGAGACTTAGCCCTGTTAGTGTAATCAAGGGTCAAAAACCACTCGGTGCCCTCTTGATCCAGTACATTCGTTTTGATGCTTTCAATGGTAGCATTGAAGTCGAGTTCCGATTCCACTCGAGTTATTGCGTAACCCTTTTCTAGTCCCTGCGTGGTAACCGGCATAGCATCGGCAACAGAGCTCACCAATTTCTGCGCGCTGTTTTCAAATTGGTTCAAGGCACGAGAGTTTTCAAGAGCATGCCGTTTTTTCAGAAACTCAGCATTGGTGTATCGGGTCTTTATCACCCCATCTTCCGAATAACTCAACACTCGAAATGGCAGATCTAAGCCCACTTCTATATTTTGCTTTAGAAGCTCAGTGTTGAGCTTATCATCGGAAAACAATTCAACCCGACTCGCCGCAAGGTCTTGCTCAGCTTCGCTTCCCAAACGCGAGTGATCGATAGAAAGTACCGGCACTAGATTCAATTTATTTGCATTCGCTTCAATCAATCCTACCCTGCTATCGACTGAATCCAGATCTTGCTGTGTCTGCTGAGGAACACCGCTACATGCAGTAATAAACACTGAGCTGAATAGTAAAGCGATTGTCTTTCTCATACTTCCATCCTTTGTGATGATTTCTACCAATAGTTAGACGCTTAGTTTGAAGTTATGTGATCTGGATTAATAAATATTTGTTATCAGTTTGTAAGTAAGACTAATATTTAAATCAATGCCTTACAAACATTTCATACACATGGATTAGTGAAATTATGAAACGTCTATTAAAAGGAATAAGCGCCGCTTTACCGCTAGCAATGCTTTCCTCTCCATCTGCCCACGCAGCACAACCTACCGAGCAAGAATCTGCTTGGAAGCACTCTATCGAAATCTACGCATTGGCACTCAATATCCGCGGTGATGCTGAGATAGCAGGGCTGTCATCAGGTGTCGATGTAGACCCCGAGTTCATCATGAACAATATTGATATGGGTGCCATGCTTCACTGGGAAACCATCTACAACAACACTTGGGGTTTCTACCTCGATTACAGCTTTATGAAGCTCTCTGGCAAAACTAACCTTGTTGATTTGAATCTGGATCTGGTCACCGGCAAGGTCGAAGTCAGACAAGGTGTTCTTGAGGCCAAAGCCTTCAAACGCTACCAATATGGATTCGGTTCCGTGGATTACATGGCGGGTATCCGATGGTGGGACAACGACATCGATGCCTCACTACGAGGTAAAAATGGCATTATCGACCAGAAAAACGGCATCAAGGAAGATTGGGTCGATTACCTCATTGGTGCTCGCCTGACCTCTCCGCTTAGCAAAAACTGGGACTTCTATCTCAATGGCGATGTCGGATTTAGTGGTGATACCGACTTTACTAGCTCAGTGCAAACCGGTGTGCGCTATCACATCAACTCTTGGTCTGACATCAACCTCGCCTACAAATCCACCTGGGTTGATTACGACAACGGTGACACCTTTGCCTACAACACCGCCTCGCAAGGCTTCTTGATTGGCTGGGCCGCTCACTTCTAACTTTTTGTTTCACTCGATGTATAAGTGATAAGTAAATGGAATTTCAAGTCCCGCAGTATCAGGGCAAAGCCCATACAAAGTTTCAGGCGCTCGCTAAACCTATAGGTGCGGTGTGCAATATCGATTGCTCCTATTGCTACTATCTAGGAAAACAGCAGCTTCTAGATTACGACAAGCGTGAAGAGAAAAGAATGTCCTTTGACCTGCTTGAGGAATACATCAAGCAGTATATCGAAGGGCAAAACACACCCGAGATCGTATTTACCTGGCATGGTGGCGAGCCCACTATTCTAGGCCTCGAATACTTCGAAAAGGTGGTTGAGCTGCAAGCTAAGTACAGCCCGAAGCACTCGAAAATAGTTAATGACCTTCAAACCAACGGCACACTGCTCAATGACAAGTGGTGCCAGTTTTTCAAAAAGCATGATTTCTTTGTGGGCCTTAGCATTGACGGTCCAGAAGAACTGCACAATCACTACCGCAAGAATCATGCAGGCAGAGGAACGTTCGAGAAAACCTATCGCGGTGCCAAGCTACTCAAAAAACATGGTGTGACATTCGCAACCCTGACCTGCGTAAATGATGTCACCTCTATGCAGCCACTCAAGGTGTATCGATTCCTTCGCGATGAGATTAAGCCTAATCAGATCCAATTTATCCCTGTGGTGGATAAAAGCAATTCGGCACTGAACAGTCAATGGACCAGTAATGGCTCTAACTCCATCATTCCAGTAACTCAAACTATGGAGCCCTGGTCAGTCTCTGCCAAGCAGTGGGGGGTATTTCTTAAAACCATCTTCGATGAATGGATGCAAAAGGATTTTGGCAAGGTATTTATCCCCTACTTTGAGAACTTTATCGGTATCTGGATGGGTGAACAAAGCACCATGTGTACCCTATCTGAACTCTGTGGTAAGGGACTTGCGGTTGAGCCAAACGGCAAGGTCTACTCGTGCGATCACTATGTCTATCCAGAGTTCGAGATTGGCGATATCACACAAACCAAGCTTGGGCAGATTGCCCTGTCTCGTAAGCAGGCGGATTTTGGTTTAGCGAAATACAAATCGCTGCCTAAAAAGTGCCGCGAATGTGACTATCGCTTTGCCTGTCATGGCGAGTGTCCTAAAAACCGTTTTCTGACCACTGAAGATGGTGAACCTGGGCTCAACTATTTGTGCAGTGGCTGGCTCGACTTCTTCCAACATGTGGACCCGAGGATCAGCCAACTATTAAAGATCAACCAGCAAAAAGTCGTTCATGGAAAGTATCAAGATACTGAACTGCATCGCTGGAACTAAAACAAGGAGGTATTGTGAATAAACATAAGATTTTTCTACTACTCGCCACTGCAGGGCTCATCCCCATAGCCCTCTCCTATGGCTTTTCCCCGAATGCTTCACTCGCGTTCTTATTCGATATCGATGTAAACAGCGTTGAGGTTTCACATATCTTTCGTGCGGTAATGGGCTTGTACTTGGCAACGGCTCTCTACTGGTTAATCGGCGCCTTTAATCCAAAACATACCAAGGGTGCCATCATCAATCTCATCATCTTTATGTTTGGTCTGGCGTTTGGACGAATCCTGAGTATCGCTGTGGATGGAAATCCAAACGGTGTGTTGTGGCTATATCTGATCCTAGAATTCGGATTTGGCGTTGTTGGCTTGCTGCTTTTAAAACAAAAAACTGAATAGTTGAAGCAGAGTTAAATTAAGGAAGATTTATTAATGAAGATACAAATAACCATCTGTTTTGGTCTGGTCGTGCCCAACCTAGTTCTGGCCGCCGACGACAATAGACCCAATATCCTGCTTATCGTTAGTGATGATATCGGCCTAGGTGACTTGGCGCCCTTCGGCTCAGAAATCAACACTCCAACCCTGAGCAATCTTGCAGAAGAGAGCATTCGCTTTAACAACTTTCACGCCTCTCCAGTGTCCTCTGTTACTCGCGCACAAATGCTTACCGGTGCGAACAGTATCGAAGTAGGCCTCGGCTCCTTCGATTACTCCTTCTATCCACCCGCGAAAGGCAAGCCGGGTTATGAAGGCTATTTGACGCGCAACACCGTGACCGTCGCCGAGCTCCTGCGTGACAATGGCTATAACACCTATCACTCTGGTAAGTGGCACCTTGGCTCTGGCCACGGGCATGGTCTCCCGCCACAAGATTGGGGCTTTGAGCAAACATTCGGTGTTTACTCAGGCGGTTCAGCCCACTGGGATAACACGGATATGTACCCGTCCACCAAGGTAGCAAACAAAGCCCTCAAAGAAGGAAAAAAGCCACCGGTTACCTATCAGCAGTTCTATGAGAATGGCGAGAAGATTGACCGCGTGCGAGGGATCTTCTCGGACGATCTCTACACCGGTAAGATGATTGAATACATCGAACAAGGTCGTGAATCAGGTAAACCCTTCTTTGGCTATCTGGCGCTAACTACCGGCCATTTCCCATTGCAGGCTCCTTCTGCATTGATTGATAAATACATCCCAATGTATGAAAAACTGGGATGGGAAGGCCTGAAGAAACAGCGCTATGAGTCGATGATCAAGGCTGGCATCTATCCAGAAGACACGCCGTTTCCTGAGGGTAACCCACTCACTAAGAAATGGGATGACCTTACCGATGCTGAGAAGAAAACCCAAGCGCGTCTGATGGCAACCTACGCGGCTATGGTTGAGTCACATGACTTCTATATTGGTCGTGTACTGGATTATCTGCGTGAGAGTGGTCAGCTAGAAAACACCCTGATCGTGTATTTGCCGGATAACGGCCCTGAAGGTTCTGATGCCTTTGGCCCTCTAGCGAACAGCCTTTGGAAAAACTGGACCGAAGACCACTTTGATATGAGTGATGAAGCTATCGGTCGCGCAAATTCCAGCCGTCAACTTGGCCTAGAGTGGGCAAACGCAACCACAGGACCGCTGCAGTGGTGGAAATGGTTTATCGCCGAAGGTGGTATTCGCGTACCGCTTATTGTGAAACCGCCACAAGATAGCGACTTTGATCAACAGGGCGTCATGTCTAGCACTACCCTAAGCGTGAAAGACCTGCCAATGACTATGCTGGATTATGCTGAGGTGAAACACCCGGGCAATGCCTATAAAGACCGTAAGATCCCTGTGCCATCGGGCGTATCTATGAAGCCTTTCTTAGAGGGTGAATCGAAAACCGTTCGCACCGAAAAAGATTGGTTTGCGTTCGAGCTATTTGGTAATGGATTCGTTATTCAAGGCGATTTCAAGCTAATGAAACTCAGAACCGGCATGTACGGTGATGGTAAGTGGCACCTGTATAACATCAAAGAGAACCCTGCCGAAACAGTTCCTTTGGAGGATAAATATCCAGAGAAGTTTGAATCTATGATGAAGATCTATCAGCAATACGCGAAGGATCACAACATTGTAGAGGTGGCTGAAGATTGGAACCCGTGGGCAGCTGCGGCTAACTAATCTACCCCACTCTAAGCCAAAGGGCTTCTCCGTTTTGAGAAGCCCTTTTGTTTTACGACTGCTGTACGAATGCTGATTCTAGCGCCTGGATGCTGGTCGTTGAAACTACCTCGCCATCGACGCTAAAGGTAATGTTTGAGCCTTGTTTAACACCTACTAACGTTGAGCGGGTACCATCCACAAAGGTCACTTCCATCTCAACCGTGTTCTCATCGATTGAGCGAAGCTGACTCTCTTCTACCTGCTTGTAGCTGATCGGTTCGATAGGTGCTTCGGTCAGAGATGGGTCGAGATCGCCATTGATATCAATATAGGTTTCTGCCTTGCTATCAAAGATGTGTGGCGTACCATCAAAAGGGTTTTTGCCGGTCCAGAACTCAATGGAGTTCACGACAAAGTAGTCGGCCAGGGTGGTAAAGCCATACACTGGCGCCAGTAGGAAGTTCACCCCACCACGGGCATAGCGGTTATCCACCACCTTGATGTTGAATTCCATTAGCTTCTTGGTCGTGAAGTTACTGCCCACACAGCCAGAAAGAACCGGAGCGGTCAGCGCTACTGCTACCACCAGCAGTGATTTTTTAAACTTTTTCATGATTAGTGCTCAGCAAAGATTTAGAACAAGTAGCCAAAGTGGATGCCTACGTAAGAGTCATCAAACTCGTACATGTTGTAAGAGGCGTTGATGTCAACCGTACCATTGGTCCAGCCAAGTTTGTTTTCGAACTGACTATCTACCTCGTTATCAAGAAAGTAAGTAAAGTCACCTCGATAGTAAAAATTGGTCGCAAATGGGATCAAAATTCCGGCTTCAAAATCAGCACTATCATTCAAATCACCCATTGAGTAATTGGCACCAATGTTCCAAACGCCGAATGACGCATCTGCAACATAGTTAGCACCGAATGTCAGTTGGTCAAAGTCGCCGGACACATTCCAAAGGGCGTCGATCACTATGTTTTCATTGATGTTGTATTGACCGGTAATCGCAATAGCGTCGCTATCGGTGCTATTTTCACGTCCTAATCTGTCGTTCCAAGTGTATTCAAGAGCCGTATAAGTCACACCTACACTAGCCTTGCCAGCAATACCAAACTCACCGCCTACTGCATAACCGTCAAAGTTGTCATGAGTAAAGTAATCTGCCTCAAGCTTGGTCTGCACATTACGCACATCTTGAGCGTGATAAGAATTTACTTGGGTCTCGACCGTCGCATCCGCCGTCTCTTGTTCATTAGCCTGAGCCGTTACCGAAATAAGTAGTAGCGAAGAGAGCGAAACAATTTTCGTTTTCATGTTCTATCCAAAGTTAAAGCCCAAATAGTTCGGGCCTGTTTAGTACAAATTCCATATATGACTCGTACTCCTTGTACTAGCTAGAGCTTCAAGCCCCTAGCATCCAACAGACGCACTTAACCCCTACCTACTTTTGGCAGTCATTGTTTCGGCTGTTGGGGTGAAAACCTATCCAGAACAGATAGGTTTAGATTCTATTAGTCGTCTAAGATGGCGCCTTTTAGGGTACTGCCTAGACGATAGTTGATGACTCGGTGCGGAATGGCGGCATCTTGATAGTGAAGCTCGGCAAAATCGACGATATCGTTGTAAGCAATCTGCACTTCACCATTTTGCTCAAATACCAACACCTTCTGACCAAAGGCATCCAGACCTATGCTTGAAAAATCTGTCATGGCTTTAGCACCCGGAGCCGGGCCACCAAATACCAGAAGCGTGGCTTTAGGTAGCTCTTCATCTAGTTTCTCAGCCTGTTTTTGGTAGTCCCAGTTCATAAACCAAACCGTGTCACCTTCTGCAAGCACGTCGTGCTCAATCTTGGCTATGGTGGTTTCAAAATCGTAATCGGAGGTAAGGGTTTTAATCCCGTAATCCTTGGTCAGTTCTCCGGTTGGTGCTGGCTCGGCTTCAGGTGTATCTTCAACCATTGTCTCAACCTGCTGTTGATATTTTGCCAGTGCATCGAGGTTGCTCAGCCCATGTCGCTTAGCAAGAAACTCAGCATCTGTGTACATGGTTTTTATCTGACCCTCTTCTGCGTAGTTCAGCACGCGAAGAGGAAGGTCTAGCCCTGCCATGATGTTTTCTTGAAGCAGCATAGTATTAACTTCATTATTTACATAGAAATCCACTCGGCTCGCGTCTAAGTATTCACCCTCTTTGGCGGCCAGTCGTGCATGATCTATGGTCAAAACGTGGGGTAGTTGCTCAGCATCGGCATTGTTTGCGACCAGGTTTGCATTGCTGTCTACCTTAAGAAGTTGTGTCTGTTGCACTTCTTGATCCGGGGATACACCGCAGCCAAACAATGGGATAGTTAATAGGGCAATAAGTGGAAATTTTTTCATGTTTAATATCTCTCAAAAATATAATGATTTGGAGAAATCCCTTTCCGACTTAGGTTAATGAACCTGATACTGCTTAATGAACTGCTTGAAGATAGAGTCCGCGGCCTGATATCGCCCTCGATTAAACAGAACCAAGTAACGATAAAGCGCTCGTTCATGCTCGACCATGTATTCCATTTGATCTTGGTATTTTTCAGGGCTCAGCTTGGCGATATCTTCAAGTTGCGACACGAATCGACGCGCACTCCCCTCCAGATATTTAAAACCCAACGAAGGCATAACCTTTAAGGTTGTGGTTACCGTGCTAGCGAGTACTTTGTCGCCGCAGCCAATCTTGGTATCCACATTAAAAGCCTCTCGCACAGGCGCCATTACACGTGTGTTATGGGCTTCGATTCGATTTAAAAGCGCTATGCTGTCACTTTGCATCTTGCCACTAGGGTTCTGTTCAAACTCCGCGAACACTTGGCGACTTAGCTTTCGAAACATAAGTTCGTACTTAAGCCCATCCACAAACTGTTTTTGAGTTTTACTGTCTAACGGCTGCACAACTCTCTCCTCACTACTCACACTAAACGGGGCAATTAACATTATTAAAGCTGCCAAGGCATAAGTTGTTGGCTTAAACCTGGACAAGAAAATCATCGACCGGTTTCTCACCTAACCAGATGTTGAGCAACGCCTGTTTCTGACCGCCCGCATCCGCGAATTGATAAATCACCTTTTCGTTGTGTTGGATCTGAATCTTGTTGTTGCGCTCGACTATGGTCACTGTGTCGTCTTGAGATAGCGCTATAGAAAGATTCTCAATCAGACCTCGAATAATGAGATCATTGGTATCCAATGAAGGATTCGCCTTCCCCAGCGCTTCAATGAAAGCCGTACGCACCTTTTTCTTAGTAAGCTTCTCAGGCAAGAAGGTCATGATTAGAGCGTGATTACCCTGTTGGTCTCGCTTGTGCTCAAGGTCGTAGTAATCGACAAACCAAGTTGTTCGGGTCCCTTTAGCGACAGTTTGATAGCTGTGGTGACTCCATTTAGATTGAGATGCATCGCTCGATGCCGTTATAGAGCCCTCCGCCATAGCACCTAAAGGCATTGCGGCTAAAGCTAAGGTTAAAAGAGTTCTGGGTTTCATTTATACCGACCAGTCTGTTTTTAATTTAAAGAAAAAAATGAGTTAACAGAGCCTGTAAATTAGGCTGCCAACACTCTCATCTTTTGCGAGGTGACTCGTGAGACTCGAGATTCCTGATTCATAAATACAAGTCTGTTGATCGCCTTGGCTACAAGCTTCGCTTCAATGGGTACATAATTCTTAAGTTTTCCAATCATGAGTGGGCTAATCAACTTCATTGCACCTTGCAGAAGTTTCTCGTCAGTGCGCTGCTCATCCCTGTTACCTGCCAGCGGTCCTGGTTGCATAAAGGTTGTCCCAGTAAATCCAAGGGCCTCAATCTGCGCTTCCATCTCACCCTTACATTGCAAGTAGTGAGACATGGCTTTAGTGTTCGCTCCTAAACAAGAAACAACATACAGGCGCTCTACACCCATTTTCTTCATTTTGGTGGCGGTGTTTACCACCAGATCAACATCGATAGCCCTTAGGTTTTCTTTACTGCCGGCTTTCTTCAAAGTAGTGCCTAACGTAATGATGCCAACTGACGGTTGCACATTCATAAGGGGGCTTTTAGGCTTACTCAAGTCAGCCGTGATCCATTGTTGTAATCTAGAATGTTCCATCTCTATCTTTCGACGAGAAAGACTAATAACCTGCGCGACTCTCACGTCTTGCAATAGAGCTTCTAAGGTTTCTCGGCCTACTAGACCTGTTGCTCCGGCAATCACGATAGAAGTGTTCATTGTCATAGGTTCTCACATTCAGTAGCGAGATATGGCTCGCTTGGATTTATGGGACAAGTTCAATATAACCCAAACAAACCGACCGGTCTAGATGTTTGTCACATTTTTTCCAAACAAACTGGACGGTCGGTATAGTTAGCTTTTACAATTAGCCTCAGTAATAACTTGAGGTATTGATATGAAAGACTTAAGACAGAAACTGCTAGACGTTGGTTTCGAGCTTATTAGCGAACAAGGCTTCGCTGGTATTGGCTTAACAAAGATCCTAAATGAAGCAAATGCGACCAAGGGCTCTTTCTATCACCATTTCAAATCCAAAGAAGATTTCGGCACTACCCTGCTCACTGATTACTTTGAAGATCACCTAGAGACCCTAGAGAGCTACTTGATCGATACCGATGAAACTCCACAAGAACGCATCAAGGCATACTTCGACTACTGGTGCAGTGAAAAGCTTACTCACGATTATCAGATAAAATGCCTGGTAACCAAGCTTTCAGGTGAAGTATCTGGGACCTCGAATCAGATGCAAAAAGCCATGAATGACGGCGCTGAGAAGGTGATCAAGAGAATGAGCCAGTTCTTTGAGCACGGTATTAAAGAGGGCCATTTCCATATGCAAGATGGCTACGAAGCCGCGCGCACTATCTATGGACTGTGGCTTGGAAGCACCTTGCTGGCAGCGATGCAGCAAGACCGCACCTTGTTGGACAATGCCATGAAAGAGACCATCAAGCTCACCCAATAGCAAAAAGGCTCATCCACATGGATGAGCCTTTTTGATTATTCCATCCTATCTAAGATGGATTGAGGTATCACGGTATCGACTGGGATATACTGCCCAACATCCATCAGTGAAAATATAAAGTAAGCCGCACCACTCCAGAACAATATCGATAGGATGAGTAAACCAAAGGTTTTCACTGCGCTCTGATGAAGTCTCTTTGAGACAAAGGTATAGCTGGGTATACCCACCAGCACCGGAGCCAGTATCGCCATCACCACCTGACCATATCGATTCCAACGCTGCATAAAACGCTTTAGCTTAGGTCGGAAAACAACTGGCTTGTTGCGCTTTAGTAAAGCTAGATTGAGTGGCCCAAGCCTCCAACCTACGTAGGCTGCGATAAGTGCAGGTAGCATGTTAAACAGCAACATTTCAGGATAGGAATAAGACATTACCGCCGCAATCGCCGGGCCGGAGTATGTCTTCCACAAACTCAGAAGCGCCATGGTCAAGGCTACGATGAGGTAAGTTTCCACAATAGTCGACATTATCGTTCTCCAAGTGAGATGTTATTGCGAGTCAGAATTTGGCTAACAATAGGGTCGATATGTTTAAAAAATTTAAGCCAACCGGAACATAAATAGTTTAGACCCTCTTCACCATCCACACTCTTAGTGATGCGATTTTTAGGGCACTCCCCATGACAAGCAAACTTGTACTCACATCTTCTGCACTGTGAAGGCAATGATTTTTGCTTAGCAAACCCAAAGCTTTGCTGACGCGCAGAAAACGCCAATTTTTTTAAGCTCTGCGTTTGAAAGTTACCCAGCTTGAACTCCTCATATACATAGTGATCGCATGAGTAGACATCACCATTGGGCTCAATCGCTAAGCCTTTTCCGCAGATTTCAGAAAGGGTGCACATGCTGCTTGCCTGCCCCGCCCAAACCGCAAAGAAGTTATCAAAGTATGGGATGAACACCTTACCAAAGTCCTTATAAAGCCATTCATTAAAAACGCTTATCAGAAAGTTGCCCCACTCGTCGGCCGTGACACTCCAATCCGTCACTGACTTGGTGCTCACTGGAATAATGGATAGGCTTGCGTAGCTGTGCCATTTGCCCTTAGTAGGCGCATCTATCTTGTCCACAACTGGAATAAACTGCATCTGTGAAGGGGCTATCTCATCACGAAGAAAACGATATACCTCTAGTGGACTTGTGCTTACTAGGTCATTGACGCAAGTAAGGGTGGCAAACTTCACCCGGTGTTTCTTTAGAAGTTGGATACCACGGAACGTCTGCTTAAAGGTACCTCGCCCTGCTTTATTGGTGCGGTAACGATTATGGATATGCTCCGGGCCATCGATACTGACCCCCACCACAAACTCATTCTGTTTAAAGAACTGGCACCACTCATCATCTAACAGCGTTGCGTTGGTCTGAATATCATTAGTGATATTGGAGTGCTGTGGACAATACTTCTTTTGCAGCTCTACCACTTTCTTGAAGTAATCGACACCCAGCAGCGTGGGTTCTCCGCCGTGCCAAGAGAATATGATCTCAGGGGTATTCTGAGCCTCAATATACTGCTGGATATACTGTTCAAGGCGCTCACCCGACATAACCTCTGCATCACTTTTTGAGTAGTTGAGAAGCTCTTTCTTACCTAGGTAATAGCAGTAGCTACAATCGATATTGCATATTGCGCCAATTGGCTTGGCCAGTGCCTGCATCTTGGTATGGGCCTTGCCGTTAAACTGAGGTGCAAATAAGTTGGTCATTGTTGTCTCCTGGTTTGGAGATTCCTTCTCAATAGATCCATTGCCTTAGCGATATCAACAGAATACAACAAACAGACCAGTTGGTCTAGTGTTTGTATAAACAAAACCCTCTAGTCAAAAACCAGAGGGTTTAAACAATTTAAGATGCGCTAATTAATGTGACATGGTGTGGCCAGCGGCCCCTAGCCACGGGTTCCAGTCTTCTGCTACATCTACAATGCCATGCTCAGCTTTGTACTCTTTGTACAGCGACATCATAGAGTTGAAGATCTCTGGGTGCTTATCCTCTAGAGGTACTGACTCAGCTGGGTCCTGTTTGATGTTATACAGATGCCACTCACCGTCACCGTACATACCCGTTCTTAGCTTCATCAACTTGTAATCCCCTTGAATCACAAAGCCATTACCGAACAGCTCAAAAGCGAACCAATCCTTGTCATCTCGCACCGTATCGGCTTTGCCGGACAAGAACGGTGCCATAGACACACCTGATGGCGTTGCTACTTTACGGTTTCGATAGGTTTCACCTGGATGAGCCACACCCGCATAGTCAAGAATCGTCATCGGCAGATCTTTAACACTTAATGTGGTGTTTGACATCTCCCCTTGCTTATCAAAGCCGGTATCACTTGGTGGCGATACAATCAGAGGAACACGAACGCCGCCCTCAGAGACAAACCATTTCCACCACTGCAGCGGCCCGGTGGTTGCGTTTGCCCACTCGATTCCTAGCTGACGGCTAGAGCTTGAGGTACCAATTGCCTCATCTGACATATCGAAGTGATCTTCTGTCCAATCTTTCCACAAATCGTTCGCCAGTGGCCCCATTGCATCGGCACCCTCTGGACCATTATCTGGCATATAGATAATCAGGGTATTATCTAGCTCACCGGTTTCACGAAGATAATCGATAACACGGCCAATATAGAAGTCCTGCGCTTCAATCATGGCTGCGTAGGTTGCCATCAAACGCGCCTGAGTTTTCTTCTCTGCAGCAGTTAGGTCATCCCATTTCTTAACGATAGGGTTCGCATCAGGGAAAGGTGTACTTTCTTTATATACACCCGCTTCGATCATCTGCTCATAGCGCTGCTTTTTAAGCCCGTCATAACCGAGCTCTTCATACATTTCAGTGTATTTATCGATTAGCGCCGACGGTGCCTGCAATGGGAAATGCGCGGTAGTAAGAGCTAGGTAACCAAAGAATGGCTTACCTGATTCACGGCCCTGCTCGATGTATTCGATCATCTTACCTGTGTAGAGATCGTCTGAGTAAATACCCTTAACACGCTCAACCTGCTGACCATTCTCAAAAAACTTCTGCTTAGTCAGTGGCGGCTTCTTGCCTTCAGCCAGTGCTTTTTGCGCCACCTTCACCGATGGATACATATCGGTATCATCCCAGTGCGCAGAACCACCCGAGTAAACACCGAAGGTTTGGTCAAAGCCCCAATCTTGTGGTGGATGACCGTGACCATCACCAGAGCCTAGGTGCCACTTACCAGCGTGGTAGGTGTTATACCCGCTATCACGAAGAAGCTCAGCAATGGTTACTGCATCCTTGGTTAGATAACCCTCATAACCTTTCTTACCCTTAGATGGTGGATAGATAGAGTAATCAAACGAGCCAAGACCAACCTCGATGCTGTTGGCACCAGTAAACAACTGACCACGGGTTACCGAAGATACTGGCGATGCGTGGAAGTTATTAAAACGAATCCCCTCTTGCGCCAGTGAGTTAAGCGTCGGGGTGCTGATCTCTGAGCCAAATGGCTGAAGATCACCCATACCGATATCATCACCAACAATAAGCAGAATATTGGGCTGGCTTTGCTCTGATGTAGCCTCTGCAGACGCCGCACCAATTGCAGGATATGCGATGAAAGGAGCAACTAGTCCAAGGCTAATAACGATTCTGTTTTTCATTACGCTTTCTCCGCAATCATGTTTTGTTGCTGCTGTTGTGCTTTCTCTTGCTTGATAAATAGGTAAGCGACAGAGGCCAATGCTAATTCTATGGCTGTGTAGCCAAGCAAAATGGCATTAGGCATACCATCTAGGTTGATACTCACGATTCGAGCCACCGACAAACCACTCATAAAAGCCACTAGGCTATAAAGGCCAGCTTGAGTAAGCTTTGAATCAAATGCGGCCATTAACCAGAAGATGCCCATGGCTGTGTATAAGCCCATGATGGCGCGGAAGATGTTAACCACCTCGACGCTGTTCATCTCTACACCAAATAGGAAACTAGGTAGAAAACCGTATGACAATGCCACTGGGAAGATCCCGATAGCGGCCATCAATAGAAATAGATTTTGTTTCTTCATGATAAGAACTCTTTTAACCGTTCAATGCGCATTAAAGGCATTTAACTTCACTAAAAAAAGTGCCAGTCCTTTGACAAACTCTCCCCTAAATAATGGAAACGAAAGGGGTTAGATAACCGCTTCGATGATGGTATCGATATGGCTATCTGCGATTGGGTAAAACTGGAAGCAGATGTCTTTCTTGATCGCTTCAACGATTTGGCCTTTCTGCTCGGCTTCAATCTGCCACTGCTTAAAGTTTGTGATTGCGCCAGTTTCAAGCTGGAACTCTTTAAGCTTGTTTACCACTCGGGCATACACCATTTCTTCACTGCCGGTGCGCTCTACCGATAGAGCCTCAGCCAGTTTGTCTGCCTTAGTGATGTAGAACTCTGGCAGTGTCTCAATGACTACTGGCATTAGCACTGTGTTCGCATCGCCGTGTGGGATATGGCTGATGGCGCCAAATGCGTGGGCAACGTTGTGAATTGGAATGCCGCCTAGAGACGAATAGAACGCAGAGATAGCCATGGTACTCGCCTGAAGAAGGTTTGCACGCGCCTCAATGTTTGCTGGATTATTAATTGCGATAGGCAGATTAGCCATGATTAGCTTAGTCGCTTGCATTGCATAAGCGTCGGTAAAGGCATTGCTCATTGGAGAAACAAGCGCTTCTAACGCATGCGTCAGTGCATCCATACCCGTTGAACGAGTAAGACCCGCTGGCAGTTTCGTCGTTAGTGTTGGATCCAAAACTGCGATATCCGACTCTAGGCCTGAAACTACTAGGCTCGCCTTGATGTTTTCGTGCTCATTGAAGAACACAGCGATAGGTGACGCTTCAGCACCTGTTCCTGCTGTGGTTGGCACGGCAATATGAGGAACCTTGATATCTTGGTTGTTTGGCCAAACTTCCATATGACCGCCACCAGCGATGACTTCACGGATGTCGCTAATGCCCTTGTGCATTGCGTATTTCACACCCTTAGACGCATCGATTACGCTACCACCGCCGATAGATAGAATGCCGTCAGCACCTACCTTGCGGGTAAACTCGATTGCCGCGTTGATGTTGTCACATGAAGCATCTGCTTCGATATCAGTGTAAACGCCAGCTATCTCTACCTGAGATTGACTTGCGAATACCTCGCCAAACTTCTCAACAAAACCCAACGACTCTAATCCTTTATCTGTAAATAGCACTACTTTCTTTGCGCCGATGCGCTCAAACAAAGCAGGGATATCTTGAATTCCATTTTCATGAGCATGAATGATAGTTTTAAGATTAAAGCTAAAGTTTGTTGTTGCCATTTTGGTCACCTCTTGATTGGTTGCAGTTACAATACCACCGACAGACCAGTCGGTCTAGTGCTAATTTCAAGTTTACTAGTACATGGATCCGCAAAGCGACATGTAACTGCTTAAGATTTAAAAGTTAAATTATTGAATTAAATAGGGTTAATTAACGAAGATGTGCTGGGACTTTGCTCTTATCGCGAGTTACATAATAATAGAGATACAGTAGCGAATAGAGGGTAACGAAGCCATCTAGAGCCAACACCCCACTCCATCCCCAGAACCAGGAATACTCATTTACACACACGTTGTAGATGAAAAGCCCGACGAACATGGCCTTCTCGAATCCACTGTAAATCATGGTCGATGTGCGCAGTGGCTTTACATAAGCCGAAACCATAAGCAGTACGCCAATACAGCCTACCATAACTCCCCAGTGTTGATAGGTCGCCTGCAGGTATTCTTTATTGATCATCATCTGTTCATTGTATGAGAACAGGTTCACCATACTCCATTCTGGAGCGATAAACGTCGCAAATGCGGTAGCGGTAAGAAAACCCGTGACCAGCAAATAGCCTCGTACAGTCTTTTCAAAAAAACGTTCTAACATGATGTTTGCCTCTTTATTGGGAAGGTATTGACTACTTTCCAAGCATCGCAAGTACAGCTACTTTGAATTCGTTATCTTCCGCTGAGAACAAATGTTTGATCTGGTGTTCTTCACCACTGGTCATGACGGTTTTCGCGTGTGAAAAGGTAATGAAACCCTCCTTACCGTGATAGTTGCCCTTACCCGATTCACCAATACCACCAAATGGAGCATCATCTACCGCAAGGTGGAACACACAATCGTTGATACACATACCGCCGGAATGTATGGAGTTTTTAACTCGCTTCTGAAGCTCTTCATCAAACGACATCAAGTAAAGAGCAAGTGGACGTGGCTTATCGTTGATAAGCAAAATAGCCTCGTCGATATCGTCATAACCTATCACCGGAAGTAGAGGTCCGAATATCTCTTCATTCATGATGTCAGAATCAAGACATGGCTCAACGATCAAGTGAGTCACTAAGCGGTGTTTGCTCTCATCAATACTCTGATCATGACAAGGTTCAATGCGCGTACCACGGGTGATCTCTTGATTCAAAAGAGAACTCACTCTGTTGTATTGACGCTCGTTTGCCACTGATGTGAGATTTTCAGAATTCACACCCTGAGGAAACAGAGCTTGGTATTGACACTTATACTCAGCAACAAAGTCATCTTTCTTCGCTTGTGGTACGAGTACATAATCCGGGGCCACACATACCTGACCATTGTTCAGGCTCTTACCATAAATAATGCGTTCAACGGCAAGCTCCATAGAGACGTCATCGGCCACGATCACCGGAGATTTACCACCCAGTTCAAGGGTTAATGGCGTTAGGTTTTGTGCAGCGGCCTTCATGACTAGGCGTCCCACTGCAGTTGAGCCAGTAAACAACAGGTGATCAAACGCAAGTGATGTGAACTCTGCAGACAACCCCGCTTCGCCTTCAACCACCACCACTTCATCTTGATCATAGATCTGCGCCAGCATGTCACTCAACACCTTGTTCGTGTTTGGCGTGAATTCGCTCATCTTGATCATGGCGCGGTTACCCGCTGTGATAGCAGAAATAAGCGGCCCAACCGAAAGCATAATTGGGAAGTTCCAAGGAGTGACTATGCCTACTACCCCTTTCGGCTGGTAAACCACCTCAACGTTTGACATAGAAAGCAGTGCCCCTGAACTGCGAACGGATGGCGCCATCCACTGGGCAATATTCTCGATGCTGTAATCAATATTGGCGATGCAAGGTAGAACATCGGCAATCAAGGTATCCTGAGTACTGCGCTGACCGTAATCCTTATTCATCGATTCACAGATGCGATCGCTGTAGTCAATCAGAGCCTGTCTCAGACTCGTCAATTTCTGAATACGAGAGTCCATTGATGGCATTGGTTTAAGGCTATAAGCCTTTTTCATTTTCTTATGATGCGACTGCATCATTTCTAATGTGGTAATGCTATTCACTTGTTTCACCTCTTGGTTGGGATGCAAAAAGATTACACAAAACAAACCGGTCGGTCTAGCGATAAAACAAATAAAAATAACTGGGATACAGAATAACCCTCATAACCAATAGTTTTATCGAATAAGAAAAACGCCTGGTTAAATCAATTTAATCAATGACTTAGTCAAGCGTTCAGATGCGGGTGAGCACTCAGAAATCTATTATGCTAGCTGATAAGAAATCACATACAGCTCATCGGTATCTGGGTAGATTTCTCGAATTACCGCTTTTAGCTCGCTCAGTGTCATGTTCTCTTGCTCTGCATGAAACGCAGAAAGCTCATCAAACAAAATGGGCGTGACCGAGAGGATATTAAGCTCGCAAAACCAGCGACCATCTTCGTAGGTTGAAACCTGTACGGTCGTGCCTACTTGGTAATCTTTCTCTGATTCATCTCGAATCGTGATGGTCTTCTTGCCTGAGAGGATATCCGCCTCAAAGCGCTCGAAGAAGGTCATCTGCATTAGGCTCATGACTTATCCCCATGGAAGGTTTCAATATATAGCGCCTCTACTTTATCTCTCGCCCACTGGGTGCGGCGCAAGAATTTCAATGACGACTTGATTGAAGGATTATTGTAAAAGCAGTTAATCTGAATGCGCGAGTCCAGTTCTTCCCAGCCGTAATGCTCCACTAGACGCGTAAGGAGTTTCTCTAGGGTAATTCCGTGCAATGGATTGTTTGGCTGCTCTTGACTCATAGATAGTATCTTAATAATAAAATTCAGCGCAGAGTGTAACAGATGCCAGCGCTGAGTTAGCTATGCTTTTTCAAAAACTCGATTAGGGCGTGATTAACCCTATTTGCTTGCTCAAACTGAAGTCCATGCCCCGCTTCATCGATTATTTGAAACTCGTGTGATGCTCCTAAACTTTCACGAACGAGCTTGGACTCTTCTAGCGGGAACAACTCATCTTCCCTTCCCCACAACAATAGACAAGGCTTACCACTAAAGGAGTGAAAGGCCGGTTGAGGATCTTCTTGAATGGCGTAGTTGGCAGAAGAAAAGATCGCATTGCGAAAACCCTTGATGCTCATCTGCTCTTCATAGCGTCCTTGCCAATAATCGAGCATCTCCGGCTTTACAAAATCCTTGATCTGATTCTTCAGCATGCTCGGAATATAGAACACATACGCAAGGTAGCGACCGAGCACAGGCAACTTGAGTGGGCCGATAGGAATAGGCTTGCTAAATGGAGCAAGAAGGCAGGTACTGGCCACCTTATCTGGATAGGTTTTATTAAAGAAACTGACTACTGCGCCGCCCATAGAAAGCCCAACCAGATGAACAGGTTTATGGATATTTAGCGCTTGTAACAGGTCGTTTAGCTGTTCAACAAATAGGGTCTGAGAATATTTAACGCTGGGTCTGGCGGAGAAACCTCTGCCATAGAGATCAAAGCTCAGCACCTGAAACCCACTCTCAATCAATGCGTCTTGGTTAGCTTCCCATGCAAAACTGGGTACTGAGAAGCCATGCACTAATACTACGATGGGATTATGACTTTCACCCTTGAGTTGGTAATGAGTGTCGCCGTGGCGTAAACGTACAGTCTGAATATCGGGAGAGGCCTTGAGCACCTCGGAAAGATAGCGATTTTCGTGGCTCAACCAGCGAGGCAGCATAGCCAACCCCGCAAGTGACACCAATAAGACAGTGATCAGAATATCAAGCCACATGCACCCTCTCTTATGGGCGCTGACCTAACTCCACTTGCCCATCCGACTTAAACCATAGCGCTTGCTTGCGTCTTCGACCAACTAAGATCGGACCGTCATCAAAAAATAGAAAGTTTTTCCAGTGCTTCTTGAAGATCTTCCATGTGGTTTGCACCACATTGTATTTCTCATAACAAAAGTAGACGGTCACATCGTCTTGCCAATCGATATGCTCAAGAACGCCTTCTGGCATGTCGGCTTCATCCGCCTCCCACGCCTGCATCCAATCGATATGCTCACCCCAAGCTTGAGATTGCGCCGGCCAATCCTGACTGCTAAAACGCTCAGCATCTGGACTTTGCTTACTGATGTTCTCTTTCCAGAACTCAGCACTGCGCGCCTGAGTCATCGGCTTGATCTCAGCAAGATCTTGCTCTGGTACAGGTAAAGAGTTGTGAGTGAAAATCCACTTTCTAGAGTATTCGTCTAAGGATAGATACGCCATATTATTCGTCTTTCAGCCAGCCATTTTGCACCGCTTCATCAATGATCTGCAGAGCCTTGTTCCAAAGGGTTTTCGAGCCTTGTTCAATACGTCCATTTATCGCAATTACTTGGCTGCGCTTAACGCCGTGCTCAACCCAACTCTGTCCATGGTTATGATAGTTCAAAAGCATAGGAATGAATCTGTCTAGTGCCTTAGCAAATTTGGCATCCTCAGATTGAGCCGCTTCGAACTCTTCCCAGATAGCGCGCAGTTCTTCACGTTGACCGTCTGGCAGTAAACCAAACAATCTATCCGCCGCTTGCTGCTCTTTAAGCTCTTGTTCAGCCGACGCGGCAACGTCATACACAAAGGTATCGCCGGCGTCGATCTCAACAATATCGTGCAGAAGTAGCATCTTAAGCACTTTAGAAATGTCCACGTCGCTGTTGGCGTGCTCTTGAGTCAACATAGCCATGGTCGCCACATGCCAGCTGTGCTCGGCACTATTCTCTTCACGGGCATTTGCACTCTTTACTCGCGTGCGGCGCAATACGCTCTTTAGCTGATCCAGCTCCATCAGCATGGTTAACTGTTGCTCTAGACGCTGCTCTGATGATGTCATTATTCTTGGGTCCAGTTGTGATTTGTGAGCGAGGTTAACACGTGGTCTTCCCACTGCCCATTGATCAGAAGATAATTTTTGGCAAATCCTTCTCGCTCAAAGCCGAGCTTGTTCAAGACCTGCTCACTTCGATGATTATGCGGCATGTATGAGGCTTGAATCCTATGCACTCGCATCGACTCAAACACATAGTTGATCGCCTTAGGCAGTGCGGTGGTCATTACGCCCTGCCCCTCACGGGCTTTGTCCAGTGAGTAACCGAGGTTGCAGTTATGAAATGGATAACCACTGACATTACTAAACGAGATCACCCCTTGTACCGTGGTGTCTTCTTTATCCACAATCAGCAAATAAAGACTCTGGTTTAGCTTCTCCAACTCTTGCAGGTGATGGATCTTGTATCGCCATCCGGACTCGGTATAGAAGCTTACATCACGCTTAGGGTCCCAAGGCTGCAGAAACTCACGGTTGCGCTCAAAGTAGTTAGCCAAGATGGCCGCATCGCTTTTTCTTGCTGAGCGAAGATTGAACGGAAGCTCTTCATCGGCCTCATGCACTTCTGTTGATTTTCCAGCAAACAGCACTACTTCTTCCCTATTCCATAATCGCGAAGCTTATTGGCGATAGAGGTATGCGAAACCTCCAAACGTTTTGCCAGTTTACGACTCGATGGAAATGCTTGATAGAGCTTATCCAGTACCGCTGATTCATGACGTTTCATGATCTGATCTAGCGAACCATCAAGGTCGAGTTTGGCTTCAAGGGCAGCAAAGCTTTCGAGATTTGGCAGGTGGAAATGATGTGCGCAAAGCTCATCACCGTCGAGCTCAGTTAAGGCACGCAAAACCGCATTCTCAAACTCGCGGATATTACCTGGCCACGGATAGCTTGCTAGCGCCGGCAAAACATCATCGGCCAGCGAAGGCTTATCAATACCTAATTGGCTGGCGTATTTCACAGAAAACATATCCAGCAGGGCTTCAATATCGGAGCTGCGCTCACGCAGTGGTGGGATCTTCAGATTAAGCACGTTCAATCTAAAGTAGAGGTCTTCACGAAAACTGCCCGACTCAATCAGTTGCTCCAATGTGTGTTTGGTAGAGGCGATAACGCGCACATTAACATGCACCTCTTCATCCTCACCTACACGTCTAAAGGTGCCGTCTTGTAAGAAGCGAAGCAGCTTACTTTGCAGTAGCGATGACATCTCACCGATCTCATCTAAAAATACTGTGCCGCCATCAGCGGTTTCAAAGATGCCCTTTGGCGACTTCTCTTGACCTGCACTTGGTGCCTGACCAAATAGCTCGGTCTCTGCCACATCATCTGGCATAGAGGCGCAGCTGAGGACCAAGAACGGCTTAGTTGCTCGACTTGATCGAGCGTGGCATGCACGGGCTAGCATCTCTTTGCCTGTGCCGGTATCACCTTCAATCAGCAGTGGCTGATCCAGCATTGCCAGTTTTTTAGCCTGCGTGATCAATGCTTTATGACGATTAGACACCCCAACAAAGTGCTCAAAACCAAGCGGGTTATGATCTGCGAGTTGCTCATTGGCATTAAAATCTCCGTTAGCTTGACGCAATTGAATAACCATGGAAGCAAGGATTGGCTCCTGGGCTTCTACATCAAGGTAAACAGGGACGGCTTCGAGCTGATAATCGATACCTCGAATTACCACCTTCTGCTTTTCGCGCTGACGAGAATGCTCTCGCCACTGTTCGTAGTCAAACTTGGGTAGCAGCGAGCTTATTGAGGTTTCAATCAAGGTTTCAGAGGCAAACAATTTATGGGCAGACTGGTTGGCCATGTCTACCTTGCCATTGGAGCCTACAGAGAGAAGCGGTTCAGAGAGGTTATTAAACAGTGCGGTTAGCTCAGTATTCTTGCGCTCAACCGGCATAAAAGGAATGCGTCTTACATCTTCAACGCCATCGATTCGGCGGATCTGCGCCATAATGTCGCGAAAAGATTCGAACTCTAGCTCTGGGAAGTTGAGATAGATAATGCCAACAGGGTCAATCTCTATGCCGCGCAAATCTATGTTTTGCGCGGTTAAGATATCAAGCAACTCTCGAGTCAGACCGATACGGTCTTCACACAGTACTTCTAAGCGCACGTAAATCTCTTTATGGTGTCTAATTATGTTTACACCAGTTTCAAGTATACGCCCGCAAGCGTCAAGAGAATTGCGCTAAAGTCAGACTTTATCGTGCTTTTTTTGGATAGAAAGTTGTAAACGCTGTTTAACACTGCCCAAAATTCGATCACGAATATGCGACAGCTTGATACGATTATCCGTGGAAAACTCAATTGGGCGAACCAGCTCAGCCGCCTTAATACCCAATCGGGCAGTCAAAAGCCCTACACCCACGCCTTGTGCGGCGCGTGATGAAAGCTTTGCGGTCATGTCCATAGACAGAAAATCTATGCCGGCATCCAATACCAACTCACTGCCACCTGCGGCCGCCATATTGACAAAGATAGAACGTAGCAACTTGATGCGAGACCAATAGCCAAGCTCAACCCCATAGGCTTTAGAAATGGCACTGACCATAGCAAGGCTTCGCCACACCACCAGCGCCATATCCGCGATAGCAATTGGGCTGACCGCCACCATCACTGCCGCCTCTGACGAGTATTTGGCAACCAGTTTGCTGACTCTGGCGTCAATCGATGAAAGCACTGAATCTTCGTAGAGCTTAAACACATCTCTATCGCTGTGGGTAGCGTTTACACGCTCAACAAACTTGTCTCGTCCGCTCGCTTCAACGCCTTTATCGAACAGGCTCTTATTGATGGACTCACAAAACGGCAATGCCCTGCCGTGACCATTATCTTGTGCAATCGCTCGAGACTCTTCTTGGATCTCGGCTTGCCCTTTGAGCCTGCGAAGCTTGATTAGCTCTCTTGCCAGCGCAATAAAGCCTACGCTACTTATTGCAACGCATAACGCCCCCCAAGACAGGGCTAAATAATCTTTACCTGTGAAGGCGCTGATAAAGGAGTCTATCAACTGCCACACCAACAAGGCAGAAAACACGCTGAGAAGAATTCGCCATTTCCAGCCACGTTTTTTAGGCTTCAGTGCTTTCTCTACATCGGTTTCTAGAGCCTGATCATCATCAAGGCTTATCGGCGCTTCTACAACAAACTCTTGCTCAGAAAAAGTCTGCTTTTTATCGAGATCAGGTGCTTGATCATCAGGCTCACCCTGACTGAACACCTGCTTTTCTTTGTACTGATTCAAATGACTACCTCAATTTATCGCTTAGTAGGAATTGAAGTGCCTTATCCATGGCGATATGTGGCAGTGCTTGTGACTCCACATAATGCTTTGGCTGAAAACTGCTGAACTCAAAGCCAGAGTGTTGCCAGAAATCCGCTTTAGGCAAGGTGGCTGGCACCTCACCCGGATAGAGGGTGATTCTCTCACCACCGATGAGTGTGCCACTTATCGCCGGTTGCGCCTTGCCTTTGCTCTCTACATAGCCGGCGTCGGTCGCGGCAATCGAGGCCACCGGCAGACACTCCATTTTTACGTTCTCAAACGAGACGTATTGCCACACTGGCTGAACTAGGTGTCTCAGCAGCATAGTGAGATTACTGTGTTGATCTGGCGTTACATGGTCGGCTTTGGTAGCAGCGAACAACAGTTTATCGGTGCGTGGCGAGAAGATCCGGCGCAGGATAGAGTTACTACCATAGCTAAAGCTCTTCATGATCTCGGACAGCGCCAACTGCATATCACTAAATGCGTGTGAGCCTTGGTTTAACGATGAAAGCACATCCACCAGCACGATTTGACGGTCAAACTCGGCAAAATAGCGTTTATAAAAAGGCTTAATCACCTGATTTTGATACTCTTTATATCGCTTATGCAGCAGCGACAAAGCCGAGCCTTTAAGGGGTTTATCTTCTCCCACATAAGGGAAAAACAGCAGTACCGGCGCTTCTGCAAGCTCTCCAGGCAGCACAAAGCGTCCCGGCTGAATATGGTGATAGCCCTTCTGCTTTAGAAGCTGAAGCAGCTCAGTGTATTCTCGAGAGAGCTGATTAACAAGCTTGTCGTCTTGCTCTTGATTCAGGCTAAGATCAACCACTCTACCGAGCCATTCTTTCGCCTCAGGCAAAGCTATCTGCTCAAGCCGTCTTATCTGACTTTCAGACCAAGTAGCGTAATCCATCTCTAGCATAGGAAGGTCGAGGAGCCACTCCCCAGGATAATCAACCAGATCTAAATAAAGAGTGGAGCTGCTAGAGAGCAGCTTTCGAGCGCGACTTTTAGGCTGATACTTGATGGCCAAGCGAATTTCGCTTACATCACGGGTTGGCTCTGGCCATGTTGGAGGCTCGCTTGAAAGCGCCTCGATACTGGCATCAAGGTTGAACCTTGGGGTTAATAAGCTTTTTTGAGGAACACGCCTTGCACCGAGCAGCCTCCCTTGCTCGGCAACATCGAGCAGTGGCAGGTTATCGTCGGTAGCGCTTGAGATAAGCTGATTTACAAATGAGGTGATAAACGCAGTCTTACCTGCGCGCGAAAGTCCCGTCACCCCTATTCTTACATGGGCGTCGAGACCTCGATTGATCAGTTCTTTAGTGTGTTTCGTTATCTTCATATTTCTCTCCAACCACTAAAATATCACGATATTTCGCGTCGGAGGCGAAGATTACAAAGATTTAATCATCCACAATCAGCTTGTAGATAACGAACAGCGCCAACTCTAGAAGCGCGGTTAGCGCTAGCGTGATGGTAATGTACTTCTCTTCGAAGATAGAAATACCTTGCAGAATAAGGTCATAAGCGAACACACCACCGATGAGTACTGCAATAATGATTTGTAGGATTTGAATAAAACGCGGCATCAACTTCCCCTGTAGTCCGATATAAATAGAGCTGCTACTACACTAGCCCCATATTACTGAAAATTAAAGAAAAAGAGCGACGAGTGTCGCTCTTTTAACCGTTACGCTTCATCCAGTTGCGCAATATTCACTTTCCAAGTGTCAGGACCAATTTGGTGAGCATTGGCACCGCTTGAGTCTACCGCCACCGTGACTGGCATATCCTCTACATCAAACTCGTAGATGGCTTCCATACCCAGTTCTTCGAATGCAACTACCTTGGCACTCTTAATCGCCTTCGAAACGAGGTAAGCCGCGCCACCTACAGCCATTAGATACACAGACTTGTGCTTCTTAATTAGATCAACCGTCTGCTCACCACGCTCCGCTTTACCTATCATGCCAGCAATGCCGGTCTCCGAAAGCATCATGTCGGTGAACTTATCCATGCGGGTTGAAGTCGTTGGACCCGCTGGACCTACGGCTTCATCGCCAACCGCATCTACAGGACCCACGTAGTAGATAAACTTGCCGTTGAAATCCACACCTTCTGGCAGGCCTTCACCGCTCTCGAGTAGTTGCTGAATACGTTTATGCGCTGCATCACGGCCGGTCAGCATCTTGCCAGACAGAAGTAATGTTTCACCTGTCTTCCAGGTTTCGATATCCGCTTGAGTCACCTCATCTAGGTTTACACGGCGCGCTTTATCGCCCGCATCCCATGAGATCTCTGGCCAATCTTCAAGCTTAGGCGCTTTCAGATCTGCAGGCCCTGAACCATCTAGAGTGAAGTGTACGTGACGCGTGGCGGCACAGTTAGGGATCATGCACACTGGCTTGGAAGCTGCGTGAGTAGGTGCGGTTTTGATTTTAACATCAAGTACTGTGGTTAGGCCGCCAAGGCCCTGTGCACCGATACCCGTTTTGTTGGCACGCTCGAAGATCTCAAGACGAAGCTTCTCTTCAGTCGTTTCAGCGCCGCGCGCTTTAAGCTCGTGGATATCCACCGACTCCATCAAAGACTCTTTTGCCAGTACCGCGGCTTTCTCAGCGGTGCCCCCGATGCCTATACCTAGCATGCCCGGTGGACACCAGCCTGCGCCCATAGTTGGTAGCGTCTTCTCTACCCACTCGGCGATGTCATCAGATGGGTTTAGCATCACCATCTTGGCCTTGTTCTCAGAGCCGCCGCCTTTAGCTGCAATCTGAATCTCAACCTTGTCACCCGGGACCATGTTGATATGAACCACAGATGGGGTGTTGTCTTTACTGTTGGTGCGTTTACCTGCAGGGTCTAGCAGGATAGATGCACGCAGTGGGTTATCTGGGTTGGTGTATGCACGACGAACCCCTTCGTCGATCATCTCTTGTACCGTCATATCGGTGGCGTCCCATTGCACAGCCATACCGATATTAACGAAACAGGTAACAATACCCGTATCTTGGCAGATAGGACGGTGCCCTTCTGCTGACATGCGCGAGTTGATAAGGATCTGTGCGATAGCATCCTTAGCTGCGCTGCTTTGCTCTGCGTGATACGCCTTTTCAAGCGCTTGAACAAAATCTAGAGGGTGATAATAGGAGATATATTGAAGTGCGTCCGCGACGCTATCGATAACGTCTTGCTTACGAATAACAGTCATTCGTAGTGCCCCTTTTAGTGACAGTCTGATTCCAGTGGTTGTAATGGCGCGGGTCAATAACCACAACGCTCTAACTTTTTATGCAAACTATGATACCCTTGTCGCGATTCTCAAACCAGACACACCATATCGGTGTTGTCACAATTCGTACAAATTGATTCATGTTTGTTCACAAACCGCAAATTACTCCCGTAACTTATAAGCAAAACCTTGCTCATACCCTATTTGAAACCTGCCATCATCAGCCGTGGGCGATACTACTGAGCTCTGCAAATAGCGTTCATCCCAATAGTCGTTACGATATTGTTGCGCTAAACCCAATAGTCACAGTGGAAACCACAGGAGATACCAGCAAGGTCTCCATAAATGGTCAGGTTAGCCAAACAAGGCAGGAGCCCTTTGCCTTAATCCGCGAACTGCAACATGAATATCTGCCCTACTCACCTGAGCTTGAAAATGTGCCGTTTTGCGGGGGTTGGCTCGGTTATTTTGGCTACGACCTAGGTCGCCAGATTGAGAACATACCAGAGCTGGCCGAGCATGATATCCATGCGCCAGACCTTGCTCTTGGCTTGTATCACAGTGCCTTGATTGTGGACCACAAACTCAAGTCAGCCTATTGGGTGGGCGAGGTTCAAACCCCAACCACAGAGGCATCTAGTAAAGGTTCGTTCAGACTTGCCTCAGATTGGCACGCCAACATGACCCAAGCTGAATACACGCACAAGTTTAATCAGGTGCAAGAGTACCTTCTCTCGGGCGACTGCTATCAGATCAATCTTGCCCAGCGCTTTAGTGCACAATTTGAGGGTGACGAATGGCAGGCCTATAAGACCCTTGAAAGTGCTAACGTCGCGCCATTTTCAGCGTTTGTTCGACTGCCTGAGCACGCGGTTTTGAGTATCTCTCCAGAGCGCTTCTTGCAGTGCCACAGCGATAAAGTAGAAACCAAGCCAATCAAGGGCACACGCCCTCGCTTTGCAGACCCTAAGCTGGATGCCGAGCAGATTAGTGACCTTAAAACCGCGCCTAAGGATCAGGCTGAAAACCTAATGATCGTCGATTTACTCAGAAACGATATTGGCCGCGTCTGCGCGCCGGGTAGCGTTAAAGTACCTAACCTATTTGATGTGGAGAGCTTTCCTGCCGTGCATCACTTGGTGAGCACCATTACCGGTGATCTAGATAATAAGCACGATGTGTATGATTTGCTTCGTGCCTGCTTCCCTGGAGGCTCTATTACTGGAGCGCCAAAGGTGCGTGCAATGCAGATCATTGAAGAGCTAGAGCCGCACAGGCGCAACGTCTATTGCGGTAGCATTGGTTATATCAGTCGCTGCGGCAATATGGATACCAGCATTACTATACGCACCCTTATTACTCAGCAGGACTCCATCTATGCTTGGGCCGGCGGTGGGCTAGTCGCAGACAGTGTTGCTGAGGATGAATATCAAGAAACATTGGATAAACTGGGTAAGATTCTGCCAATATTAAAAAACTAGTTTTCTTCACAGGGATAGGATGTGAATCGCGAGCAATTCTTAAATCGTTTTACCTTTTCGCCAACAAGGGCTTATGACAGCAAGAGTCTCGAGCGTATTCTCCCTGTAAATCCTGACAGCTTAAGACCTGCCGCTGTGCTCATCGCCTTGGTCGACAGAGGCGATTCACTGCATGTTCTACTTACCAAGCGAGCCGAGCATCTCAAACATCATCCGGGCCAGGTAAGTTTCCCCGGTGGAAAATATGAAGAGAGCGATAAAGATCTGAGCTTTACCGCAGTGCGCGAAGCGTGTGAAGAGGTTGGGTTAAAAGAAGAACAAATCACGGTTGTTGGCGAGCTCCCTGCTCTTCCCACTATCAGTAAATTCGCTGTTACTCCCTTTATCGCCTTTGTGGATGCCGATTACTCCATAGAACTGGATGACAACGAGGTCGCTGAGGCCTTTGAAGTACCCGCAAGCTTTTTGTTTTCCCGGGAAAACATCTTCGAGAGTCAGTTCGAGCTCAAACATAGCCGACACAAGATCTTCGCTATTCCTTATCAAAAACACTTTATCTGGGGGGTAACGGCGCAGATTATTGATGCTATGGGGCGCCAACTTGCTTGAATAACCACCGCTTGTTGAAAAAACCTCAGTAAATCGTCACTCTCCACTTGATGCAAAAGATTTGCTAAGTAAACTGAGAAGTTCAATCTAATTCTTATTTTCTTAGTAGGGTCTTTTGACCTATCACCCATTGGAGATTGATATCTAATGACTTACGCGCCTGTAAAAGACGTACTTGGCGGCAAACTAGCGACTGACAGTGAAGTAACTGTTCGTGGCTGGATCCGTTCACGTCGTGATTCCAAAGCTGGAATCTCTTTCCTTGCCATCTATGACGGCTCTTGTTTCGACCCGATTCAGGCCGTGGTCCCAAATAATCTTAATAATTACGAAGACGAAGTACTTAAGCTGACTACCGGCTGCTCTGTTGAAGTAACAGGTAAGATTGTTGAATCTCCTGCTAAGGGTCAAGATTTTGAACTAGCTGCAACCGAAGTTAAGGTTGTTGGCTGGGTTGAAGACGCAGAAACCTACCCTATGGCAAAGACTCGCCACTCTATCGAGTACTTGCGTGAGGTTGCGCACCTGCGTCCTCGTACTAACGTTATCGGCGCGGTTGCTCGCGTACGTAACTGCCTGTCTCAAGCGATCCACCGCTTCTACCACGAGCAAGGTTACTTCTGGGTATCTGCTCCGCTTATCACTGCATCTGATGCAGAAGGCGCAGGTGAAATGTTCCGCGTATCTACTCTAGATATGGAAAACCTACCTCGCACTGAAAAAGGCAACGTAGATTTTAACGAAGACTTCTTCGGCAAAGAGACCTTCCTAACGGTATCTGGCCAACTTAACGCTGAAGCTTATGCGTGTGCACTAAGCAAGGTATACACCTTCGGTCCTACGTTCCGCGCTGAAAACTCAAACACCAGCCGTCACCTAGCGGAATTCTGGATGGTTGAGCCTGAAGTAGCATTTGCTGACCTAGAAGATATCGCTAAGCTGTCTGAAGACATGCTGAAGTACGTATTCAAAGCAGTATTGGCTGAGTGCCGTGACGACCTTGAGTTCTTCGCACAGCGTATCGACAAGCAAGCAATCACTCGTCTAGAGCAGTTCGTATCTTCTGACTTTGCACAGGTTGATTACACTGACGCAATCCAAATCCTTCTGGATTCTGGTCGTGAGTTCGAATTCCCAGTTGAATGGGGTATCGATATGTCTTCTGAGCACGAGCGTTACCTAGCTGAAGAGCACTTCAAAGCACCAGTAATCGTGAAGAACTACCCGAAAGACATCAAGGCATTCTACATGCGTTCTAACGACGATGGTAAAACGGTTGCTGCGATGGACGTTCTTGCTCCGGGCATCGGTGAAATCATCGGTGGTGCTCAACGTGAAGAGCGCCTAGATGTTCTAGATGCGCGTATGCGTGAGATGGGCATCGACCCTGAGCACATGAGCTGGTATCGCGACCTACGTAAATACGGCACAGTGCCACATGCTGGTTTCGGTCTGGGCTTCGAGCGTCTAGTATCTTACGTAACTGGTATGGGCAACGTACGTGACGTTATCCCATTCCCACGTACGCCACGTAGCGCAAACTTCTAAAAAAGAAGAGTTAACTGAAAACCGCCTATCTAGGCGGTTTTTTTATATCTTAACTCCCGATAATCAATGGAATATCGATAGGTATTGTTTTAAAAGTGCGATGAATGTATAAAGGAAGGAGTTTTGTTCTTTCCATCTATTAACCACGGACGATTTCCATGTTTGAAAAAGTAGTTGCGGCCCCAGCCGACCCTATCCTTGGCCTTACCGAAGAGTTTAAAAAAGATGCACGCGCAGAGAAGATTAATCTTGGCGTTGGTATCTACAAAAACGAACAAGGCGCTACCCCAGTTCTTGCTACCGTTAAAAAAGCAGAACAAGCAATTTTGGAAACGGAAACCTCTAAATCTTATCTCACCATTGAAGGTACAGCGGAATACGGCCTAGCAGTACAAAAACTGCTATTTGGTGCCGATAGCGAGATCGTAACCTCAAGCCGCGCAAAAACCGCGCAAGCACCAGGTGGTACCGGTGCACTTCGCGTTGCTGCTGAGTTCATCAAGCGTCACCTAGGTAGCGCTAAGATCTGGATCAGTAACCCAACTTGGGCAAACCACAAAGGCGTATTCACTGCCGCAGGTGTTGAGATTGCTGAATATACCTATTATAACGCAGAGACTAAGAGCAAAGACTTCGCTGCTATGCTGGCTGATCTTGAGCAAGCGTCTGCAGGTGACATCATTCTTCTTCACGGCTGCTGTCATAACCCTACCGGTATCGACCCAACGGCTGATGAATGGAAGCAACTGGCAAAACTTGCCACTGACAAGAAGCTAATTCCTCTATTTGATTTTGCATATCAAGGCTTCGCAAAAGGCGTTGAAGAGGATGCTGCGGGTCTACGCGCATTTGCTGAAGTAAACTCAGAAATCCTAGTAGCAAGCTCTTTCTCAAAGAACTTCGGTCTGTACAATGAGCGCGTAGGTGCGTTTACCCTGGTTGCAGCTAACAACGAAGTTGCTCAAACTGCGTTCTCTCAAGTTAAAGGCATTATCCGCTCTATCTACTCTAACCCACCAGCACACGGCTCAGCGGTAGTAACTCACATCCTAAACGATGCGGCGCTTCGTCAGGAGTGGGAACAAGAAGTAAAAGAGATGCGCGATCGCATTCAAGAGATGCGTACCCTATTCGTTGAGACGCTAAAAGCGGAAGGCGTGACCCACGACTTTAGCTTTATCGAAGCGCAAAATGGCATGTTCTCTTTCTCTGGTCTGAGCAAAGAGCAAGTAGCGCGTCTAAAAGATGAATTCGCTATCTATATCGTAGGCTCTGGTCGTATCAGCGTTGCGGGCATGACTAAAGAAAACATGGGTCCGCTATGTAAGGGTATCGCAGCAGTACTTTAATTGCGGATTAGAATGAGAAGAGGCTCCTATTAGGAGCCTCTTTTTTGTTTTTAGAAACTGAATTTTGCCACCAGCCCGCCTTGGGTAAGGTCGCTATCGTCATTCCATGTGGTTCGCCCATAAAGGCCAAGAGAAAAGTTATCGAAGATATAGTAATCCGTACCGAGCTCAAACGAGGATTCATAAATCACGTCATAGTCGAGATACTCTAAGCTTGCCCGCAACTCCCAATTTTCGGTCAATCCGTAATTAAGTCCTGCAAATACACCTAATAGGAAGTCTTTTTCTGAGAATACGGTCGAGCCCTGCGAGTTTCTGAGTTTGATTTTAGAACCACCGATCTTAATACCCGCCACAAGATCGAGATCATCAGTTAAGCCAAACCGCCTAGCGCCGGACAGAGTAAGATAGTCTGCCCTGTCGTTTTCATCATCAAAGTGGGTGAATCGCCCTTTATACTGAAAGTTAACTAGATAATGTTCAGTAACGAGCCACTGCAGATTAAAATCGCTTACCGTGACATCGTCACGTCCAGGAAGGTTATCAGAGTCTACTTTACCGCCACCAATGGCCGCGCTAAAGAAAGTGTATTGAACTGGGGTTGTTTGTGAGGCCTGCACAGTACTGCTCAAAATGAGGGCACCCGACAACGCAATAAGAACGGATTTTTGCAATCTACTCTCCTTTTGCTGATGGAATATGCGCAATATGAGTAGAGTTTAGTATAGAAATTCCAATAAGTTAGCCTCAGATTAGTGACTATTTCCTCATTTCAATCCAAAATAATTGAATCAGCTTTAAAGCAGGAAAAACAATGGAAGTAGAACTTCTCGAGATACAGCAATTTTTGGCTCAGTACCCTCCTTTCAACGCATTGCCGGAAGAGGTTCTTGCCGAGGTCACTCACAACACAGAGATCTCCTATGTGCGGGAAGGCAAGAGCGTGGTGCAATTAGGTGAGACCATTGAAGAATTTTATGTAATTCGAAGTGGCGTGATAGAAATAAGCCGTCGCAATGGTCAGCTTTATAATAGGCTAGATGAAGGCGCGGTATTTGGTCAGATGGCACTGCTAAGTAGCGGACGCGTATTGTTCCCAGCGAAAGCTATCGAGGACTCCCTTCTTTACTGTATCCCGTCCGAGATCTTCCAAAACCTCTATGACAACTATGACAGCTTTGCTGACTTCGTTGCAGCAGAGGACAGTACTCGTCTGCGCCGCGCGATTGCCAGCAATGATGATAATGACCTTACCACCATCAAGGTGCGAGAGCTTATCTCGCGACCAGTTTTTACCATTAACGATACCGAGTCCATTCGTGATGCTGCTATCTTGATGGATGAGGAGAACACCTCCTGTCTTATCATCAACTCCGAAGAGCCACACCTTAAAGATGAGATTCAGGGCATTCTTACTGACCGAGATCTGTGTACCCGCGCCATTGCTCGAGGTGCTGACCTTGATTCTCCTCTCTCTTCGGTAATGACCAAGGACGTAATTACGCTCGATAGCAACGCCTATGTCTATGAAGCCATGCTGACCATGCAACGCTATAACGTGCACCACCTACCTCTCATGCGTAAAGGCAAACCGTTAGGGGTTATCGAGGCATCGGATATTGTGCGTTATGAATCGCAGAACTCGCTACTTCTCGTAAGTTCGATCTTCCAGAGTAACAGCATCGAAGAGCTTGCCCAGCTCTCTGAGCAGGTGAAAGACAGCTTTGTTCGACTTGTGAATGAGGACGCTAACTCACACATGGTAGGCAGCGCCATGTCGGTTATTGGTCAAAGCTTTAAACAGCGTATTATCGAACTTGGCGAAGAAGAGCTCGGCCCTGCCCCGATTCCTTATTGCTTCTTAGCATTGGGCTCTATGGCTCGAGATGAGCAGCTTATTGTTACCGACCAAGACAACGCTATCATCCTCTCCAACAGCTTTGAAAAAGACAAACACGACAAATACTTTGCCAAACTGGCTCAATGGGTGTCTGATGGCTTGGATAAATGTGGCTACCCATATTGCACCGGTGACATCATGGCCACTAACCCTATCTGGCGTATGACCCAGACCGAGTGGGAAGAGTGCTTCTCCGATTGGATAGACAATCCAAACCCTAAAGCGCTACTCAACGCTTCTATCTTCTTCGACCTTGTCGGTGTGCACGGTCAGATCAAGTGGGCTGAGCAGCTCAATCGCTTTATTGTGAAGAAAGCGCGTAAGAGCCCTAAATTCCTGACATTCCTTGCTCGCAATGCACTAAACCGCACTCCGCCACTGGGCTTTTTTAAGAGCTTCGTAATGGAGAAAGACGGCAAGCATAAAAACTCTATCAACCTTAAACGTCGCGGTACTGCGCCATTGGCAGACCTGATCCGTGTTCATGCTTTGGCGGTAGGTTCCACACAGCAGAACTCCTTCGAGCGACTGGATGACATTCTAGACTCAGGGCTTCTTCCTAAAGGCAAAGCGCAGGATTTAAAGGACGCGCTCGAGTTTATCTCTATGGTTCGTATCAGACACCAAGCAATCGATATTGAGCAAGGTAACGAGCCAGATAACAATATCGAGCCAGATAATCTGTCTGACTTTGAGCGTCGTAATTTAAAAGATGCCTTCCAGATCTTAAGTAATGCACAGAACTTCTTGAAGTTCCGCTACCAAGGGAACTCATTCAATAATGGATAAATTTGATTGGTATGAGTTTCAAAAAAAGCAGGCCAGTGAATCAAAGGTGCCTTGGCTAAGAGAGTTTTATGAAACGCCACTTCCCGAGGTGGGAACCAGCATCAAGGATACCCCACTGCTGGCTCTAGACTTTGAGACTACCGGCCTTGATGCAAAGAAAGACGAGATCATCTCAATCGGTCTTGTGCCGTTTGACCTTAATCGTGTGTATCTTAGACAAAGTAAGAGTTGGCTGATTAAGCCTAAGAAAAAGCTCAACACTGATTCTGTGGTGATACATGGTATTACCCACTCTGACCTTGAAGATGCGCCGGATCTGAACAAGATACTGCCGGAGTTTTTAGAGGCCATCGCCGGTAAGATCTGTGTGGTGCACTATAGACAGATAGAGCGTGATTTTCTCAATGCCACCTTCAAGAGACGTTTTGGAGAAGGGATCAAGTTTCCGGTGATCGATACTCTGCAGATTGAGTGGGATTATCAGAAGCGATTAACGTCAGGGCTTTGGAAGCGTTTGCAGGGTAAGAAACCTGCTTCGGTGAGATTAGGGGCAAGTCGCAGTCGCTACAACCTGCCAACTTATACGCCGCATGACGCCTTGATAGACGCCATAGCGACGGCAGAACTTCTTCAAGCTCAGGTCTCTCATCATTATGATGAAGAGACCCTACTTTCAGATATATGGGTTTAGCGCTCTTCTGTCGCCATACCCATTAGCAAGCTGACACACATCGCCAGCAATACGAAGGTAAACGGTAGTGCGGTTGAGATAGCGCCCGCTTGAAGCGCTTGAACCGCCTCCGAGCCGCCGACCCATAGCATAGCAACCGCGATTGCACCCTCCATAAATGCCCAGAACACACGCTGAACAACGGGAGCATCAACCTTACCACCGGCTGTGATGCTATCGATTACCAGTGAGCCAGAGTCAGACGAGGTGATAAAGAACACCAACACCAAGACTACTGCAATGATAGATAGCATCTTACCCATAGGCAGAGAATCGAACATCTCAAACATAGCCAATGATACGTCGGTCAGACCCTTGCTACCTAGAATACCCACTTGGTTCACTACCTGGTCGATAGCCAAACCGCCAAATACAGACATCCAAACTACAGTTACGATTGTTGGAACAATCAGAACCGCGGTGATGAACTCACGTACAGTACGACCTTTAGATACACGAGCGATGAACATACCTACGAATGGGGACCATGAAATCCACCAAGCCCAGTAGAATACAGTCCAACCCTGGAACCACGCCTCATCTTCACGACCGTGAGGATTACTCAGTGGAATTAGGTTTTCAGCATACGCTGCGATCGTAGTCGTAATAGAGCTGAAGGTGACGTGATAACCGATAAACATCACAAGGCCCAGTAGCAAGAATGCGATCAGCATGTTGATGTTGGAGATAACCTTAACACCGCCATCGATACCTCGCATTACCGAGACTATAGCCAATATGGTCACCACGGTAATTACCGCAACCTGCAACCCAAAGCCACTAGAGATACCAAACACATGGTTGATACCCGATGCCGCTTGTTGAGCACCTAAACCTAATGAGGTAGCAAGACCAAATAAGGTTGCAAGAACCGCCAGCGTATCTACGATATGACCTGCCCAGCCCCAAGTACGGTCACCTAGGATCGGATAGAAGATAGAGCGGATAGAAAGAGGCAGGCCCTTGTTATAGGTAAAGAAAGCCAATGAAAGCGCTACGATGCCATAGATAGCCCAAGGATGAAGACCCCAGTGATACATGGTGGCACCCAAAGCGAGCTTAGCTGCCTCTGGAGTATTCGGTTCTACGTTAAGCGGGGTATGGAACCAACCTGTAAAGTAAGCCACAGGCTCAGCCACACTCCAGAACATCAGACCAATACCCATGCCCGCTGCGAATAGCATCGCAATCCAAGACAACAAGGAATAATCTGTAGTGGCGTCTTTGCCGCCAAGGCGGATCTTGCCATAAGGCGAAACAATCAGGATCAAGCAGAAGATAACGAAGATGTTACCCGCCCAAATGAACAGAGCATCAAAGTTAGTGATGATACTATTCTTCAAACCGTCTAGTGCGGTTTTGGCTGTTTCTGCATCCAGAAACACCATAGTGAGAAGGAACAGAATGGTTAGACCCGCACTTGCCGAGAACACGGCGTTGTGTACGTCTAAGCCCCATTTCTGGATATTATCCTGTCCTATCTGGTAGTCGGTACTATCGATGCTGTATTTATCGATACCCTTAGTCATGCAGCCTCCTTATGCAGGGCATGGTTTGTAATTAACTTTCAATTATATCGTAATTTGAACAATAAATCCGCTAACACGCTGAAAATAAAGCACATTATTTAACTAAATGCTGATAAACCGTACAATGCGGGTATAAATAAAATACTGGCTAACACCACTATCTGTATAAGGATAAAGGGAATCACCCCTTGATAGATCTGCTTGGTTGTTACCGACTTAGGCGCTACCCCTTTTAAATAAAAGAGACTGAAGCCAAACGGCGGGGTCAAGAAGGAGGTCTGTAAGTTCATTGCCACCAAGATGGCAAACCACACCATGTTAATGCCAAGGAGTTCAGCCACCGGCGCTATGATGGGCACGATAATAAAGCAGATCTCGACAAAATCGATAAAGAAGCCCAGCAACAAGATAACCAGCATCACTAGGATCAAGAAGCCCCACTTCTCACCCGGCAGTGCAAGCATCCACTCCTCTACCAAGTAGTCACCACCTGTGTAAGTAAAGGCCATTGAAAATGCAGTCGCGCCTAGCAAGATAGCAAACACCATGGCGGTTACTTTAACCGTCTCAACAGAAGACTCGTAAATAAGCTTCCATGAAAATTGGCGATACAGAACCGAAAGTAAGATAGCCCCGGCACCACCCAAAGCTGCCGACTCAGTAGGCGTTGCGATACCGGCAAAGATAGAGCCCAGCACCACAATAATCAGCGCGAGCGGAGGCACTATGGCTTTTAATGCTGAAGCCCACTGCTGTCCTTTACTTAGATCATCCTCCTGCGGGATTGGCATCGCCGCTTCTGGCTTGAAGTAGGCAAAGGCTGCGATATAAATAACATAGGCTATGACCAGTACCACGCCCGGGCCAATAGCGGCCTGAAACAAATCCCCTACCGGCACACCAAGCACGTCACCCAGCAAGATCAAAACGATGGATGGCGGAATGATCTGGCCAAGTGTGCCTGACGCACAGATGGTGCCACAAGCAAGGCGCGTATCGTAATTGTATTTGAGCATCACAGGCAGCGAGATAAGCCCCATAGCCACAACCGATGCCCCCACTACGCCAGTAGATGCTGCTAGCAGCGCCCCCACCACTACAGTAGAGATGGCGATACCACCACGCACCCCGCCGAATAGTCGACCCATGGCTTCTAAGAGTTGCTCTGCCAATCTAGTTTTCTGCAGTACCAACCCCATGAAGATAAACAGAGGTACCGCCATCAAAACCGTGTTCTGCATGATGGATTCTATGCGATACGGCATAAAGGCGAACATATCCCAACCTTCAGACCAAACACCGAAGATCAGTGCAATACCGCCAAAGGTAAAGGCAACCGGGAAACCCAATAACAGCGCAAACAGCGCCACAAAAAACATGACTATGCCTATCATCGAGCTCCCTCCCTGGTTAAGCGCTCAAGCGAGTGGAGGATCAAACCGATACCACTGATTGCAATAAATAGAAAAGACACTGGGATGGTGGCTTTGATGATCCAGCGATACGGTAGACCACCAGGGTCACCCGATGTCTCGCCTATGTCATAGGCTTGATAAGCAAAGTCTATCCCGTACCAAGCGACCAAGAGACTGAATGGCATCAACCAAAACAGCACACCTAGAATGTCGATAATGGATTGAACCTTAGGTGAGAAGCGCTCATAGAAGATATCAACGCGCACATGGCCGTGGGTTTTAACCGCAAACGGCACACCGAAAAGAAACACAGCCGCAAACAGGTGCCATTCTAATTCCTGCATCGCAATCGACACATCATTGAATACGTAGCGCATCACTACGTCATACACCACATTTGCTAGCAATAACAAAAACAACACACTCGACAAATGTCCGAGTGTGTTGCAAATCTTATCGGTTATTTTCATTAAAGATTTCAGCAAACGACCTCCCTGCCTTGCTCCATCGAAACCTATTTGGGTGACCTCGAAAGGTCACCCTGCGGGGATTAATTTGAACTATTTAGATAGGCTTTATCCGAGATTTCCGTCCAAGAACGCACCTGCTTCAAATAGTCAGCCTGTGACATCTGGATCTTCTTGGCTGTAGCATCTTTAGCCGCATGTTCAGCAAGAAGCTTATCGTTTGCTGCACGTAGCTGGCTAATAACCTCAGGTGGGAAGTCCTTCACCTGAACATCTGGGTAGTCAGTCTTGATGCTTGCCCAGTTCTTACCACTTTCATAGGTAGATTGGGTGTACATATCGTAAGCAGCGGTACGCATAGCTACACGCAGGATCTCTTGCAGATCTGCTGGAAGCTTATCCCAAGTACGCTTGTTAACTAGGAACTGAAGCTCAGTCGCTGGCTCATGCCAACCTGTGTAGTAGTACGGCGCGATCTTATGAAAGCCCATGCGAAGATCTAGTGAAGGGCCTACCCACTCAAGGGCGTCGATGGTCTTTCTTTCAAGGGCTGTATAAAGCTCACCTGGTGCAATGTTAGTTGGCTTCGCACCTAGTTCTGCTAGAACCTCTCCGGCAAAGCCTGGGATACGCATCTTCAGACCCTTAAGGTCATCCACAGAATTGATCTCTTTTTGGAACCAGCCTCCCATCTGTACGCCAGTGTTACCACCAGGGAAGGACATTAGATTATGGGGACTATACACCTCTTCCATCAGTTCCATACCACCGCCGTAGTAGAACCAAGAATATTGCTCAGGTGCCGTCATGCCAAATGGCATGGTAGTGAAGTAAAGCGTATTTGGAACCTTGCCCTTCCAATAATAAGAAGCCGAGTGGCCCATGTCATATTGTCCGGACTTCACCATATCAAACACACCGAATGGTGCTTTATGTTTGTTAGAAGAGTCGATACGGATCTTCAATCGACCATTAGACATTTTCTCTGCCATGGCCGCCATGTTCTTGGTCGCATCACCGAAAATTGGGAAGTTTGGTCCCCATGTTTCTGCTAATTTGAGTCGATATACCTTGTCATCTGCAGCGGCGCCGCTAGCCCCGATTAGGCCAACAACCAAAGCCACACTGCTCACACACGCTTTAATCCATTTAGATTTAAACGCCATACGTTTCTCCCTTTGTCCCTGGACGCCACCTGAAGTGGTGACTATATCTTCGTAGAGGTACTGCTTTTTTATAAGCATTGGGTTAAATATGGACCTAATTCAGTGACTTATAAAAAATTTAACCAAAATGGTGCATCCAAGCACGGAAACAAAACGTAATAAGGTGAGAAAGCAAATTTAGGTCTAGTATTAACGATCCGCCTAAATAATTGCGCTAGAGTAAAAACAAGGACATAGAGAGAAATCGACGTGCGTACCCTGCAGCTAACCAATGAAAAATTTAAGATAGGGCGAAAAACCAGTGGCGTTGTAACCCTTGCTTACATCTTATTGTCTGTTTGGCTAAGTACCTTTTCACACTCGACCCAAGGGACGCTAGGCATCTTGTTCGTTGCAGCCGTCGTCTACACCCTAACCCTGCACTTCTATAGACGCAGCATTATTAAATTCACCATCACCAACACCCACTTTCAACAACACACCTATAAAGGGGGCTGGGTATTACAATGGCGCAATATTGGTAACCTTGGTCGTTGCATCAGCAAAGACCCTGCCGCAGAGCCACTACCTTGGATCGGTATTAAATTAAGCGAACCCGATAGATTCATTAATAGTATCTCCCCTCGTGTGATCAGTGAGATCTTGTTACAGCAAAGGGCACTGCTCTACTTAGGGGCTAGTGAACAAGGGGCACAAGAGCAATTTCAGGATATGGTGCTCGATTCAAGAGAAGTAGTGAAAGAAGAGTATGTATTAAAAGGCCTGCAAGCGAGCCTATACAGGCGCATGCAACACCAAAGGAAATTTTGGGGATACGATCTCTTTATCGCTGTAGGCGATCTTGACCGTGATGGGGATGAATTCGTGGGACTGATGCGGCAGTATTGGGCTGCCGCACGTACTAGTTAGTCTCTAGTATAGAGGCATCTCATCGGCTACAAATGGATTCGATGCACGCTCAGCGCCAAAAGTAGACTCTGGACCATGGCCCGGGACAAAACGCGTTTCATTACCCAGTGCCCACAGTTTCTGCTTGATAGAAGCGATCAGGGTATTAAAGTCACCCTTAGGGAAATCAGTTCGACCTACACCGCCCTTGAACAGCACATCACCGACAAACGCCAGCTTGGCTTCTTCGCTATACAGAACTACGTGGCCCGGGGTATGACCCGGAGTATGAATCACGTCCAACGATTGATTGCCAAAGGTAACTTTGTCACCCTCGTCTAGCCACTCGCTCGGCTCGAAAGCCTCTGTTAGAGGGAAACCAAACATCTGGCTTTGGCCTTCTAGACTCTGTAGCCAGAAGTTATCTGCCTTGTGCGGGCCTACGATAGGTGAACTGAGTGCATCGGCGAGCTCTTCACTACCACCAACATGATCAAGATGACCGTGAGTCAGTACCAGTTTTTCTACCTCAACGCCAAGCTCTTTGATAAGAGCTACTAGTTGCTTTACATCACCGCCTGGGTCGATCACTACACCTTTCATGGTTTCATCGCACCAAACGATAGAACAATTTTGCGCAAAACTGGTTACCGGAACCACCTGATATTGAAGAGCCATAACTTACCTAAACAACTAAATTAACTGGCACCGACTATGACAGCAAAGCCCTTTAAACTCAAGGCTAACAGCACGCACAGCGGCTTCAAATCAAACATGGAATGGGACTCTTGGCTCTATGGCTAGCGGCTTGCCAAGTTAGAAGACTTTGGGCTTTGGTCATACCCATAGACGTCATCGCGGAAATGGATGCGTCCATCCTCTACCCATGAGGTCTTATAGATAAGATGCACGGGTATACGACGCTTGAGAGCCACTCTTGTATTGTCATCGCTGTCTATCGGAGAGATATTTCGCTTTCTAAAGCCTTGGGTATCTGACAAGGTGTGGGCAAACTTATCGGCGTACTGCACGCGAATACAGCCAGAGCTAAAGGCACGTGACTCTTTATCAAACAGGTGCTTTGACGGCGTATCGTGCAAATAAATTGCCCGTCTATTTGGGGTGTTAAATTTATACGCCCCCAGGGCATTGGCAGAGCTTGGGATCTGGCGCATCCGATAAGGGAAGGTTCTTGGGTTAACCTTGTTCCACTCAATCAGGTTGTGGTCGACTATAGTTGGATCGCTCCACCCTTTTATCACCTGGATGCCTCGACTGCTGAGATACTCAGGATTTCGCCTCGTAGCTGGAATGATATCCTCACGCATGATTTTAGGCGGTACATTCCACACTGGATTAAGCACCATAGAGTCCATCTTGATGGCCATCATAGGCGTTTTCCGTTTTTTCTTACCAATGATTACCTTAGAAGAAAACGCCACATCGCCTCTAAAGAAGTAATTCAGCTCGAAGCTAGGCAAATTCACCAACACCAAGGCCTCTCTCTGAGTTGGCCACAAATGCGAGCGCTCTGCATTGAGAGCGAGCCGTCTTATACGCTCCGCTATGGGATAGTTAAGCCACTCAATAGTATTCGGCCCTATGATGCCGTCAGGTTGTAACCCATGTTGTTCTTGGAATTGTTTAACCAGTTTCTCAAGGTCTCTCGAGTACCATTCCTTTTGTGTATCGACAGTAGTTAAATCAAGGCCAGCCAACTCAAGCTTAATATGTAATAGCTCTCGATTTGGGAGCTCTTCCCCGACTCTGATCAAGGTGTCAGATTCATAATCGACACTGGCCTCGTCTTGTCGCTGCTGTAGATAATTGATGGCGGTTTGGTAGGCGCGATAATTAGGCTCCGAGCCGCCAAACTGCATCAGAAACTGACTCAATCGATTGTTATCTATCGCGAGTTCAAGCGCATCAAGCTCCATCTGGGGCGGATTTGACCAAAGGTCTGGGATACCCTCACCAAATAGCCAAGTCTCTTGATTCTCCATAAGGCGCGCGCGATAACTCATGATCATCAGCAAGGTGTCGGTGGCAATTAGATCGTATTGAAAGTAATTGTGCTGAATGCGCAGCTGGCTTAATGCATCTAGCCGCTGTTCAAATTGAGGGGAGAGCTCCGCAAGAGAGAGCATCTCAAGCATATCTTCAATGAGCAGTTGATCTTCGATTTGAAGCCATATCAATTGATGGTGATGAGCGCGGTAAACCTGCTGTACCAGCGCTGGATATTCTAAAAAGCCGTTTAGCTCAACATTAGGATTCACCCAACCTAGGGTGTGGAACATGCTTTTGTCGGACGCAGAAAGAGGCATGGCACAGAGACTGGCCAAGAGTAGAGAGAGGAGTCTGCGTTTAAAACAAACCATGTTCACCTACTTGAAGCGTCCAAACGGATACCTCAAGTATGGCAAACATAGCTAAGATTCTCGACTCGCGAGAGGAGGAAATTTTATTACAGGTCGAGGTTGTGTTTACCGTGTGAAGCCTTGGCCTTTAGGTAGTTCTCATTACCCGCCTTAACGTGGGCCATGGTGTTGATAACCTCTTGAATCTCAATTCCGTGTTCTTTCAGTTCACGGATCTTCTTAGGGTTATTAGTCACTAGGCGGATCTGGTTTACCCCGAGAGCTTTAAGCATTTGCGCCGCTTCTTCAAAGTCACGCAGATCGTCAGCAAAGCCTAGGTGGTTGTTCGCCTCATAGGTGTTCAGGCCTTCACTTTGTAATCGGTACGCATCAATCTTGTTATACAGACCGATACCACGGCCCTCTTGACGCAAATAGAGCAAAACGCCGCCTTCGGTCGCCATCTTGTTGATGGTTTCATCCAATTGCTCTCCGCAATCACAGCGAGATGAGTGGAATACATCGCCGGTTAAACACTCCGAGTGCATGCGTACGATAGGTGCCGTTTGATTAATATCTGCGGATTTGAAGATAAGGGCTACATGCTCTTTCTCGGTTTTTAATCCGTTAAACGAAAGCAGTTCAGCCTCAATATCACTCTTGCTACCTACTTTTAAATGAACTCGCGCTCTTACATCTGCCATTAGCGTTCTCTGATTGTCCTGTTACCAATTACCACATAGGGGCTCGGCTATCATAATTCAAGGCGTTGATCTGTATCAATAAAAAAAGCCGAGCTGTTTGCTCGGCTTTTAAACGCTTTTCTCTCTTTTAACGATTACTCGCTGTCGCTATTTTGCTCAGGCTCGTTAGTCGCTACTGCTTCGCCTTCTTCTTCAGAAGCTTCCAGCTCTTCGATCTCATCGATACGCTGAAGAGCAACCACACGCTCATCTTCAATAGTGCGGATGATGGTCACACCTTGAGTGTTACGACCTACTTGGCTCACCTCAGCAACGCGGCTACGTACTAGCGTACCGCCGTCAGTGATAACCATGAACTCATCGCCCTCTTCGGTCTGAACCGCGCCAACAACGCTGCCGTTACGCTCAGATACCTTGATAGAAACAACACCTTGAGTTGCACGGCTCTTCGCTGGGTACTCTTCAAGTACCGTGCGCTTACCATAGCCGTTCTCTGTGATGGTTAGGATGTCACCCTCGTTATGAGGAACGATTAGAGACACAACCTGGTCGTCACCGTTTAGCTTGATACCACGAACACCAGCGGCTGTACGACCCATGCCACGAACTTGAGATTCATTGAAACGAACCACTTTACCCGCTTTCGAGAACAGCATGATGTCGTCTTCACCTGAGGTGATATCAACGCCAATTAGGCTATCTTCATCGCGTAGGTTAACCGCAATCAGACCGTTAGAACGAACGTTCGAGAACTGGTCTAGCGAAGTCTTCTTAACCGTACCGTCAGCGGTTGCCATGAAGATAAACTTATCTTCACTGAACTCAGAAACAGGCAGGATAGCTGTGATGCGCTCACCCTCTTCCAGAGGAAGAATGTTCACGATTGGCTTACCACGTGCGGTGCGGCTTGCTTGAGGCAATTGATACACCTTCAGACGATACGTCTTACCGCGAGTAGAGAAGCAAAGGATGTTGTCGTGGGTATTCGCCACTAGAAGACGCTCAATGTAGTCTTCATCCTTCATCTTAGTTGCACTCTTACCTTTACCACCACGACGCTGTGCTTCGTAGTCGCTCAGGATTTGATACTTAACATAGCCTTCGTGAGACAGGGTCACTACTACGTCTTCTTGTGCAATCAGCTCTTCCATATCAATGTCATGGATAGCCGCTGTGATCTCGGTACGACGAGCATCGCCGTAGCCTTCACGAATCGCTTCAAGCTCTTCTACGATCACTTCCATCAGACGCTCAGTGCTTGCAAGGATATGCATCAGCTCTGCGATCTCTTCTAGAAGCGCTTTGTATTCGTCTAGGATTTTCTCGTGTTCAAGACCAGTTAACTTTTGTAGACGTAGGTCTAGGATAGCTTGCGCTTGTTGCTCGGTTAGGAAGTACTGTCCATCACGGATACCGTACTCGGCTTCTAACCACTCTGGGCGTGCGGCATCGGTGCCCGCGCGCTCTAGCATGGTAGCAACCATGCCCAAATCCCAACCGCGTGCCACTAGGCCCGCTTTCGCTTCTGCTGGCGTTGGTGCTTGACGAATGAGCTCGATAATTTCATCGATGTTCGCCAGTGCCAGCGCCAAGCCTTCAAGGATATGAGCACGCTCACGCGCTTTACGCAATTCGAAGATAGTACGACGAGTTACTACTTCACGACGGTGATCAACAAACGCCTTCAACATCTCTTTTAGGTTGAAGTGCTTAGGCTGGCCCTTATCTAGAGCAACCATGTTGATACCGAAGGTAGTTTGAAGCTGAGTGTGAGCGTACAGGTTGTTAAGAACAACCTCGCCTACTGAGTCACGCTTACATTCGATAACGATACGCATACCATCTTTATCAGACTCGTCGCGCAGTGCACTGATGCCTTCAACCTTCTTATCTTTAACAAGCTCTGCGATCTTCTCGATCAAGCGCGCCTTGTTAACCTGATACGGGATCTCGGTAACAATGATGGTTTCTTTGCCCTTGCTGTCGGCTTCAATCTCAGCCTTAGCACGCATGTAAACCTTACCGCGACCAGTCTTATAAGCATCAACGATGCCCTTGCGGCCACTGATAAGAGCTGCGGTTGGGAAATCTGGACCAGGAATGTAATCCATCAACTCATCGATGGTGATCTCTTCATTCTTAATGAAGGCAAGACAGCCATCAATAACCTCAGTTAGGTTATGTGGCGGAATGTTGGTCGCCATACCAACTGCGATACCAGAAGAACCGTTAACCAGTAGGTTTGGTACCTTAGTAGGAAGTACTGCAGGAATCTGCTCTGAACCATCATAGTTTGGTACATAGTCAACCGTCTCTTTATCAAGATCGGCCAGCAGTTCATGAGCAATCTTTGACATGCGCACTTCGGTGTAACGCATCGCCGCAGCAGAGTCGCCATCGATGGAGCCAAAGTTACCTTGACCATCTGCAAGCATATAACGCAGTGCAAACGGTTGAGCCATACGTACAATAGTGTCATATACAGCGCTATCACCGTGTGGGTGATATTTACCGATTACGTCACCTACAACACGTGCAGACTTTTTATAAGGTTTGTTCCAGTCGTTACCCAAAACGTTCATTGCGAACAGAACGCGGCGGTGTACTGGTTTTAAGCCGTCTCTTACATCCGGCAGTGCACGGCCAACAATAACCGACATCGCATAGTCAAGGTATGAACCTCGTAGCTCGTCTTCAATGTTAACCGGTGTGATCTCTTTTGCTAGATCGCTCATAGAGCATTATCCCTCTATTGTTAGATCGTACTATATCCAAACAACCTCAAGTGAAGTCTCTTCTTACTAAGGTTTCTTAGATATATCTTCCCCTAATAATCTAAAAAATATAACACACAAATGCCGACTCTGGCATTACTTTCATTAGTCAGAACCTAGGCTCAGACCTCACATTTAACTCAAATGCGCATAAAATAAACTAATCAGAATTATTGGTATGAAAAACAAGCATTTTCGACGATTTCAACAACAGCTAAAAATCAACCAACTGCCTGCATGGGCGGCAAAATGCCCCTTTTGTTACTGCGCGGCGTAATAGTTTGTGTATATAATGCCCCAAAATTGGTAACTCAATAATAAGTATGACTCAGGGAAAAAACGTCGACCTCGCCGAAATCAAAAAGTTTGAAGACCTCGCCTCTCGTTGGTGGGACAAACAGGGAGAATTCAAACCCCTTCACCAAATCAACCCTCTTCGCTTGCAATACGTTCAAGACAATGTGCAGGGCCTATTTGGTAAGAAGGTGCTAGATGTTGGATGCGGTGGCGGTATCTTGGCCGAAAGCATGGCACTGGAAGGCGCCGATGTAACTGGGCTAGATATGGGTAAAGAGCCACTTGAGGTTGCAAGACTGCACGCACTCGAATCTGGGGCCAAGGTAAACTACGTACGAACTACAGTAGAAGAGCACGCCGCTGAAAACCCAGCAAGTTACGATGTGGTCACCTGCATGGAGATGATTGAGCATGTGCCAGACCCTATGTCTGTTATCGCCTCTTGCGCCAAGTTAGTTAAGCCAGGCGGTCATGTCTTCTTCTCTACCCTAAACAGAAACCCTAAGTCGTACGCCTTCGCCATCCTAGGTGCGGAATACATTTTGAAACTGCTACCTAAAGGTACCCACGACTACAACAAGTTCTTAAAGCCGTCTGAGCTTATTCGCTTTATCGACCAAACCCCGCTTCAGGATAAGGGCATCACGGGTATCGGTTACAGGCCGCTCAGTGATAGCTATCAGCTAACACCAAATGTGGACGTCAATTACATAGTCCACACCCAAAAAGTTGACTAATTAAGCCCCTCCTTGAGGGGCTTTTTGTTGCCTTTTTCAGCACCTCAAAAACAGCCGTTTCGATCCAATTCCCTGATAAAGATCAAGTAATTTATTTTTTGGGAAGTACAAATTTAATTCACTCACAAGCGCGTATAAAAACAAAGTCAAAGTGGCGCTAAACCACAAAGTAAGTGAACGCTAACTGAAAATTTTCCACCCACCAGTTATCCACAACTAATACAGGAACGGAAACTTGAAAACCTCAGGCAACCGCACTATCTTGTAACTCAGTTAAGGGTGACCCCCTATATGTAGTGTTTCTAGCTTTCTAACAAGCTAGACTTGGATCACAAAGTCACATGTAATTCATTTCAAATAATGAAAAATGTGGCTTTCATCGTTGATGTTATGGATATCTAACAGAATGAACCACAATCTTACCGTCACAAAGCGTCATGGACGTACTGAGCCGATAGATCTAGAGAAGATCCATCGCGTTATTACCTGGGCAGCGGAAGGCCTAGACAATGTGTCTGTTTCTCAAGTAGAACTTAAGTCTCAAATCCAATTCTACGACGGTATTACCACGTCAGATATTCATGAGACCATGATCAAAGCCTCTGCTGATCTGATCTCTGAAGAAACTCCAGATTATCAATATCTAGCGGCTCGCCTAGCTATCTTCCACCTGCGTAAGAAAGCCTATGGTCAATATGAGCCACCAGCGCTGTTTGATCACGTTGCAAAACTAGTAGACATGGGCAAATACGACCAACACCTACTAGAAGACTACTCTCGCGAAGAATTCGAGTTGATGGACTCTTTCATTGACCACAAACGCGACCTAGATTTCTCATATGCTGCGGTTAAACAGCTCGAAGGTAAGTACTTTGTGCAAAACCGCGTAACTAAAGAGATCTACGAGAGTGCTCAGTTCCTTTATATCCTTGTAGCTGCGTGCCTATTTTCGAAGTATCCACGCGAAACGCGCCTAGATTACATCCGTCGTTTCTACGATGCAGTTTCTACCTTTAAGATCTCACTGCCAACACCAATCATGTCTGGTGTGCGCACCCCTACTCGCCAGTTCAGCTCATGCGTACTGATTGAGTGTGGTGATAGCCTAGACTCTATCAACGCAACAGCGAGCTCTATCGTACGCTACGTATCCCAGCGTGCAGGTATCGGCATCAACGCTGGTCGCATCCGTGCCCTAGGTTCTGAGATCCGCGGTGGTGAAGCCTTCCACACCGGTTGTATTCCTTTCTATAAATACTTCCAAACAGCAGTTAAATGCTGTTCTCAAGGTGGCGTGCGTGGCGGTGCAGCAACAGTATTCTATCCACTATGGCACGGTGAAGTTCAGAACCTTATGGTTCTTAAGAACAACCGTGGTGTAGAAGAAAACCGTGTTCGTCACATGGACTACGGCGTTCAGCTTAACAAGCTAATGTATAGCCGCTTGATTGAAGGTGGCAACATCACCCTGTTCTCGCCATCAGACGTACCGGGTCTATATGATGCCTTCTTCCAAGACCAAGACGAGTTTGAGCGTCTATACGTTCAATACGAAGCGGACGACAGCATCAAGAAAGAGCAGGTTAAAGCGATTGAGCTGTTCAGCATCCTGATGCAAGAGCGTGCATCTACTGGTCGTATCTATATCCAAAACGTGGACCACTGTAATACTCACAGCCCGTTCGATGCGAGCGTAGCACCAGTTCGTCAATCTAACCTGTGTCTTGAGATTGCCCTTCCTACTAAGCCACTGGCGAACGTAGAAGATGAAAACGGTGAAATTGCACTGTGTACGCTATCTGCGTTCAACCTAGGTGCAATCCAAAACCTAGACGATTTCGAAGAGCTCTCTGAGCTAGTGGTTCGTGCTCTAGACGCACTGCTTGATTACCAAGACTACCCTCTTCCAGCAGCGAAGATATCGACCATGAACCGTCGTACTCTGGGTGTGGGCGTGATCAACTACGCATACTATCTTGCGAAACATGGCGCGAAATACTCAGACGGCAGTGCAAACGGTCTGACTCACCGCACCTTTGAAGCGATGCAGTACTACTTGCTAAAAGCATCGGTTGCGCTAGCAAAAGAGCAAGGTGCTTGCCCGTCTTTCCACGAAACCACCTACTCTCAAGGTATCCTACCGATCGATACCTATAAGAGCTCGCTAGATGGCATCGTTGAAGAAGAACTTCACTATGACTGGGAAGAGCTACGTCGTGAGATCAAACAGCACGGTTTGCGTAACTCGACCCTAACAGCTCTAATGCCTTCTGAGACCTCTTCTCAGATCTCGAACGCGACTAACGGTATCGAGCCACCACGTGGTTACGTATCAGTGAAAGCGTCAAAAGATGGCATCTTGAAGCAGGTAGTGCCTGAGTTTACTAAGTACAAAGAGAACTACGAGCTACTGTGGGATATCCCGAATAACAACGGTTATCTGAACCTTGTGGGTATCATGCAGAAATTCGTAGACCAGTCTATCTCTGCGAACACCAACTATGACCCGAACAAATACGAGAACGGCAAGGTGCCAATGAAGCTGCTGCTTCGCGACCTTCTTACTGCGTATAAGTTTGGTGTGAAGACCCTTTACTACCACAACACCCGTGACGGCGCGAAAGACGATCAGAAAGACGTGGCTGTGGAGCAAGATGACGATTGCGCTGGCGGCGGTTGCAAAATCTAAGTTTAAGCTGAGGGAGCCGTGGGCTCCCCTATTGACGTTACATATTAAGGAATAATTCGAGGTTACAATGGCCTATAGCACTTTTACCCAAAATAAAAACGACCAGCTTAAAGAACCTATGTTTTTGGGTCAGCCGGTTAACGTTGCTCGTTATGACCAGCAAAAATTTGAGATCTTCGAGAAGCTGATCGAAAAACAACTTTCTTTCTTCTGGCGTCCAGAAGAAGTAGACGTATCGAGCGATCGCATCGACTACAACAAGCTGCCTGAGCACGAGAAGCACATCTTTATCAGTAACCTGAAGTATCAGACGCTGCTTGATTCTATCCAAGGCCGCAGCCCGAACGTGGCGCTGTTGCCTCTGGTTTCTCTGCCTGAGATTGAAACCTGGATTGAGACTTGGTCTTTCTCTGAGACTATTCACTCTCGCTCATACACACACATCATTCGTAACATCGTTAACGACCCAGCGGTTGTATTTGACGATATCGTAGAGAACGAGCACATTCTAAAGCGTGCTAAAGACATCGCTCACTACTACGACAAGCTTATCGAAATGACCAACGACTATCATCGCTACGGCGAAGGTAAGCACGAGATCCAAGGTGAAACGGTTGACGTGAACCTGATGGCGCTTAAGAAGCAGCTGTATCTTTGCCTAATGTCTGTAAACGCGCTGGAAGCGATCCGCTTCTACGTGAGCTTTGCTTGTTCATTCGCTTTCGCAGAGCGTGAGCTAATGGAAGGTAACGCAAAGATCATCAAGCTTATCGCACGTGATGAAGCCCTTCACTTGTCTGGTACTCAGCACATGCTGAACCTACTACGCAACGGTCAAGACGACTTTGCATTCTTGCAGATTGCTGAAGAAGCGAAAGATGAATGTATTGCCATCTTCAAAGATGCGGCAGAGCAAGAGAAAGAGTGGGCAGAATACCTGTTTAAAGACGGCTCTATGATTGGTCTTAACAAGGACATCCTGTGCCAATACGTTGAGTACATCACCAACATCCGTATGCAAGCGGTAGGTCTTCCTTCTGTATACCCAGAGGCGACCAACAACCCTATCCCTTGGATCAACGCATGGCTATCTTCTGACAACGTTCAGGTTGCGCCTCAAGAAGCGGAGATCAGCTCGTACCTTGTAGGTCAGATTGATAACGAAGTATCGACAGAAGACTTTGAGGACTTCGAACTTTAATCATGCATAAGGTCACCATCAATAAAGTCACCAACCTGGTCAATTCAAAGAACTCTACACTGCTAGAGTCGATGGAGATGTCTGGACTAAAGCCAGAATATAACTGCCGAGATGGTCACTGTGGTGCGTGCCGTTGCAAGCTCGAAAGCGGTGAAGTCGAGTACATCGGCTTTGCCATGGCCTATCTTAAAGAAGATGAGATATTGCCATGTATCTGCCGAGCAAAAAGTGATGTGGACCTAGCGCAGGTCAACCTGCACAACCAGGTTAAACACGCTTCTTGATACAAGTTCCAAGCACAAAAAAACGCTCTGCATTTGCAGAGCGTTTTTTTTTATCTTCACTATTGAATCTAGCCTGCCACGACCTGAAGTGTCTCTGGAGTCGACTGAGTAAACAGGTTGCGGCACTGACGCACCATCCAATGATGATTGCCTAAAATCGCTTCAGCATCCTTTTCAGATACCACCTTACGCCCTATCTCCTGTCCATCATCATCGAACAGTTTGAGGGTATAATTGGCTGAAGCCTCAGAGGAGATTGGCGTACCAAGAATCTGCACACTGCGCCACATAGAGAAAAGGTTAATCTGATCCGAATGTTCAACCTCTCCTAGCAGTACCTGTTCAGTTCCGACTCGATACCAAACCTCAATCCTTGAATGATTTTGCATAAAGTCCTCCTTGTCGTTAAGGGGCAAAACGCCCTTGTCTGAAAGCAACAAATTTTTAGGGAACCTTCATTATAAGTTGACGGTTTGTTTAGGGAAGTAGTGAATCATGCTAATTTCCCTTCTCGACAAGAACCCCTTGAACGACAAGGCCTTAAGCGATAGATCTTTTTGTTATATATCCCGTGATTAAGTTCAAAGTTTTACAATGCGTTTTGGTTAAACATCACAGTTTGACTATCTCTGACGAGAGCCGCACCACTGAGCCGTAGTTTCCCCAAGGCTCTAGCTCATTCACGTCACGACGTAACATATCCAAAGCGATAGCGGAAATCACTATAGATCTCGCCTTAAAACTGTAATCTCTCTTAAATTCAACGGTTTGTGACAAGATATTATTCTGTGTTTTTAGCTTGAGTTGCCACTGTTTCTCGCCACTTTGTTGCAAGTTCAAGCTATAAAAGGCATTACCAGCCAAGCCAGAATCTAATCGCTCATTGCTAGATTGGTTGACAGACACTAGGTTCGCTGTCCCTTCGGTGGACTCGGCCAACCAGCTGTGAAAAAAGCCTTGAGTTACACCATCAAAAATAGCGATTCGCTGTGGAAGCTTATCAAACACCGCTTTTACTGGATGACAGTTGGTCGAGACCGTATTGTCGATAAGAAGCTGCTCTACCCTGCCGACATACTCTTCTACCTCAGTAGAGAGCTCGCTATAAAATACCTTAACCTCAATATAAGGAAGCGCTGAGCGATAGCCCAAGATAACGCCTTGTGGCCTAGATAGTGGTTCTAACGTATTAGCGATGCCAGACTCAGAGAGCCCATAGGTGAAGAGTCTGTGGATCTTCTTCGCCTCGATACAGGCGTGATTGGCCTGCATATGCGGAATGATCTCTTGATTAACCATGGTCTTAAACTCATGGGGAACACCAGGTGTGAAATAGCACTGCGCTCCTGAGATATTCACGGTAAATCCGCAAGCTGTCCCACGAGGATTATCTAAGATGGTACTGCCTTGGGGCAGCATGGCCTGCTTAATATTCGACTCCGGCATCTCGCGCCCCCAGCTATCAAACATCTGCTGGATTCGCTCTACCCACTCTGGGTACAGTTCTAATTGGGTGTTTGCGGATAGCGCAGCCGCTTCTGCGGTCAAGTCGTCGCTGGTTGGTCCTAAACCACCATTAACTATTACCACATCATGTTTGTCTGCTAGATGGTTCAGGGCCGATGAAATGGCTTCTAAACTGTCCCCTACCGTGGTGCGCGTAGTCATTTGAAAGCCAGACTCAAATAGGGTCGAAGAGAGCCAACTGGCGTTGGTATCGACGATGTCACCAAACAGAACCTCTTCACCTGTGCTCAGCATGGCTATCTTAGGGGGATTACTTTGTACCAAAATTTTGCCTTTATTAGTGTCTATACTAGTTTTAGTCCCTTAGTTCACGACACATTCGCGTATCTTAAGCGACGTTTATATGCAACATGAGCGACCGCTCAAAAATCGAGCTAAGCCTCTGTTTTAATTAGAACTAAAATAATAGATAATTGTGATAACGATCGAGAATTATTTTGCAAGGGAGTCTTGAGTGCAATTCAAGAAAATTGCTGCGTCGCTTGGCATGCTAGTCAGTGCCCAGAGTTATGCTCTACAGGATACTAACAAACATAACGAGTTTTCATACAGCTATCAATGCGACGATGCCTATCAATACTGTGCAAAATCTAATGTCGACCTGCATTCCTTCTCGCTAGATTCGAAAGAAACAGCGTTGGATCTCGACGCTAAACATTATCCTATGCACCTAAGTGTCTCAGACGGTAAAGACTGGGATTACCTCGCCGAGCAAACCTACACCATTTTGGGCCTTAGTGTGGTTACCGTTGGTTTGATGACACTGCTACCAGAAAGTATCACCAAATGGGACGATGACGCACGCGACCTTAGCAAGCTTGGCGATAAATGGGTAGAAAACGTGAAAGCGGGTCCTACTTGGGACCGAGATGAACACTTCCTAAACTACATCATGCACCCATACTTTGGTGGTGTTTACTATACCGCAGCGCGTCACGCCGGCTTCAACGAGTTTGAATCCTTTGGTTACTCCTTTGCTATGTCTGCCCTTTTCTGGGAATACGGCGTAGAAGCGTTTGCTGAAGTCCCTTCTTGGCAGGATCTTTTCATCACACCTATGTTTGGTGCGGTTGTGGGTGAGCTTATGCTACAAGGTGAGCAAGAGGTTCTGGCAAATGGCGGTAAGGTTTGGGGCTCATCTACCATGGGTAGCGTTTCCCTATTCTTCCTAAACCCAGTGGGTCACATCCACTATTGGATTACCGATGCATGGGGCGGCGATGCTGAAGCCAGTTTTGTGACTAACCCATGGTTTGGCTCACAAGATGCCGCTGCCTTTGCTCTCGATTCTGGAGCGCCTTATGACGCACAGTTTGTCGGTATGCAGCTCAGCCTTAAATTCTAATCATAAAAAAACGCCCATCACAGGGCGTTTTTTCTTATCTAGCTTTCACTAAGCTGCATCGTCTTTCTCGACCGAACGGATTTCCGTTGGTGCATCGGTTAGCACTTGAGTAAGGTCATGGCTAAAGTGATCCACCTGAATTGCACGGTATCTCAGCTTATCAGCCTCAAGCACTTGGTTTACCTCTGCCTGAGATAGAATGCCTTGCTGCTTACAAGCGTTTAGCTTATCGAGTAAAGAGGCTTTCTTCTCAACCTTGCCCTCTTTGATAGCAAGATTAACCTTCTTCTCTAGCGGTTTTACTTCATGCATGGCAACGAAGGCCCTTTCCATAATACCGACAGCGTCACCATCTTTTGAACCTACATAACATAGGTCAGTCAGTCGATCTCGCTGCTCTCCCGGAGTCATGAGAAGCTCTGCTACCTGCATCACTAGCTTGTCACTCGGGCCTTTAAAGTTATTACCCAATGGGAAGACCAGTAGCTTCATAAGATACTTAGCCCAAACGACCGGATAGTTACTTAGCGCTTCTTGCAGAGATTTAGCGCCTTGCTGTAAGCAGTGCTCTACTGCATAACGAAGGTATGGAAGGTCTTCTGATTTTTGTCCCTCATCGTGGAACTTCTTAAGAGCCGCCGATGATAGGTATAGATAACTTAGCAGGTCGCCAAGGCGTGCTGAGATAAGCTCCTTACGCTTGAGATCTCCTCCTAGGGTCAGCATTGCAAAATCAGCACTTACCGCCAACGCCTTACTTAGGCGGGTCATATCTTGGTAATAGCCCTTGGTTGGGCCAGAAACAGGTGCTGAGGTGAAACTGGATGCGGTCAGCGCACCAAACAGAGAGCCAAAGCTATTCTTGGTTGCATGGCCGATGTGTTTGAACAGCAGGTTATCGAACTCTTCAGCCGCTTTTTCTTGATCCTCTTCAGAGGCCAGCGCCATCTCTTTCAGTACATAAGGATGACAGCGGGTTGCACCTTGGCCAAAGATCATCAGGTTTCGAGTCAGGATATTTGCACCCTCTACTGTAATCGCAACCGGGATGCCATAGTAGTGATGCGACAAGTAGTTCATCGGGCCTTGTTGGATAGCGCGTCCTGAGTGGATATCCATCGAGTCATCAAGAACGGTGCGCGCCATCTCTGTCATGTGATATTTAGCGATGGCAGTAACAATACCCGGCTTTTCACCGCTATCCAGCGCTGTGGTGGTTAAGGTTCGGCTCGCCTCCAATAGATAGTTGAAGCCGCCGATGCGCGCCAGTCCTTCTGCTACCCCCTCAAACTTACCAATCGACAAACCAAACTGCTTTCTAACTAGCGAATAGGCGCCCGTGGTTTTCGCGGTCAGTTGCCCAACGGCTGTACCTAGTGCCGGTAGTGAAATACCGCGACCTGCCGACAAACATTCAACCAGCATGCGCCAGCCTTTACCTGCATAGTCAGCCCCGCCGATCAGCCACTCCATCGGAATGAACACGTCTTTACCTCGGGTTGGACCATTCATAAAGGCAAGGCCGAGTGGATCGTGACGCTCACCGACAACCACACCAGGATGGCTGGTTGGGATCAGCGCACAAGTAATGCCTAGCTCTTCGCCCTTACCAAGGTGGTTTTCAGGGTCGTACAGTTTGAACGCTAAGCCAAGTACAGTTGAAACAGGTGCTAGCGTAATATAGCGCTTGTTCCAGTTAAGCTTGATACCTAGAACTTCTTTACCTTCATGCTCACCAAAGCAAACGTGACCAGAATCCGGAATAGCACCGGCATCAGAGCCGGCTTCAGGACCAGTCAATGCAAAGCAAGGGATATCCTCACCGTTAGCAAGGCGTGGTAGCCAATAATTTTTCTGCTCTTCAGTACCGTAGTGAGATAGGAGCTCACCCGGCCCTAGTGAGTTAGGCACCATCACGGTAACGGCAGCACTTAGGCTGCGAGATGCAATTTTGGTCACTATGGTAGAGTTAGCTAGAGAAGAAAAATCTCGACCGCCGAACTCTTTGGAAATGATTAATGAAAAGAAGCGTTCTTGCTTTAGGTAATCCCACACCTCTTTTGGAAGGTCTCTTTGATGCTTTACGATTTCGAAGTCATCGAGCATCTCAAGGAGGGTTTCAACCTGGTTATCAACAAAGCTCTGTTCTTCTTCTGTGAGCTGTGGCTTGTCATAACCATGAAGCTTTGACCAATCAGGGTTACCGGAGAATAGCTCCCCTTCCCACCAAACACTACCGGCTTCCATCGCCTCTTTCTCGGTACTCGATAACGGCGGCAGCACTTTCTTAAATAGTTTGAAAGCCGGGTCGCTCACCCACTTTTTACGATAAGAAGTCATATCCATCTTTCTGTTCCCTGACTGTTTGTTATTTCGCATTCATGCCAGACGCTAGGTAAGGCACTATCTGATCAAAAATTCGTTCCACGTGTTGTTTTGGTTCAAACTCACTATTTGCTATATCAATCAGCGCCTCACTCGACGCCATAGTGAATACGCAAGTTCCGAGCGTGAAGTGAAGTCGCCAAAACAAGGTTTCTCTATCTAACTCAGGATTGGCTCTGCTTACCTGAGCGATAAATCTGTCTAATACATCCCCGTATCGGGTGGTGATGAACCATCTTAAGTGGCCTTGCACCTCTGCATAGCCACGACCGATGAGCTGCAAAAAGCGCTCTGTCCCGTTCGGTGCCACATCATCGAGCTGAACCAGAGGTTTCTTAAGTGCTGAGAACACTTCCTCCATGCTCACCTCATCTTTACCTTCAAGGAGTAGTAGCTCTTCCCCAACCGCAGGCATGAATGCCTCAAGATATTTGTCTACTACAGCTCGAATCAGATTCTTCTTGTCGCCAAAGTGATAGTTAACAGAGGCTAAGTTCACCTTGGCTTGCCCCGTGATAGTCCGTAGCGAGGTCTCTTTGAAACCCTTTTCTGCGAACAGGATCTCTGCAACAGAGATAATTTTTTTCTTGGTATGTAACGCTGAGCCCATTGTGCACTCCCGTTTGCAAACGCCCGTATCAAACACACGTTTGAATTTAACAAACGATTTACATAAACACAATATTTTTACGCAAAGAGATCTGACCAGATCAAATATTGGTCACAAATTAAGATTTAACCTATGTAGAAACAAGAGGTTAGAAAAGGCTAGGAAAAAAGATCAAAAAAGTGCGAAAAACTTTGAACTAAAGGAGGAAGGTCCAGTCTTAAATACTGTAACCGACAGCGCGGTATGAATTTGAAGGTTGGAAACGAATTTGTTCTGTTGTTTACAAACCACTGTTTTTTTCATTTGACTCCTATGATTGTATAAGCCTAATCACTTTGATTAGGCTTTTTTTTATGCCTGCGACAGACAAAAAAAAGGGCCAGCATTTCTGCTGGCCCTTATCATTGATTACTAAATTTTAGTGGCTTGCCACAGTGCTGTGGCTAGGCTGCTTTTTTGGCAGAGAGAATCTCAACATAGCGTAGCCAAGGATAGCTGCGATACTTGAGCCCATCAGGATACCCAAACGAGCGTGAGTATTCAGGTCTGCTGCCGCGCCGGTAAAGGCAAGCGATGCAATGAACATCGACATGGTAAAGCCGATACCACACAGGATAGATACTGCAAAGATGTGCTTGAAGTTGATCCCTTCTGGCATCTTAGCAACACCAGTCTTAACCGCTACATAGCTAAAGGTAAAGATACCCAGAGGCTTACCAAGCAGAAGACCCAATGCAATACCCATTGGAAGAGCCGTACCTAGTGTAGATAGAGAAATACCCTCTAGTGATACACCTGCGTTTGCAAAGGCAAAGATAGGTAGAATCAGGAACGACGAATATGGGTGTAGTGCGTGTTCTAGGTGTTTAAGTGGAGAGTGCTCCCCAGGTTTGCCCTTAAGTGGGATAGCGAAACCAATTACCACACCTGCTAGGGTTGCGTGTACACCAGACTTAAGAACAGCGAACCAAAGCACGGCACCGACTAGTAGGTACCACTTCAGTGAGGTCACCTTCTTGTGATTCATGTAGAACAACAAGCCTGTCATAGCGAAACCAACCGCTAGAGCTAGTGTAGAAAGATCACTGGTGTAGAACAGAGCGATGATTACAACAACGCCAAGGTCATCGATGATAGCTAGTGCTAGTAGGAAAACCTTTAGGCTTACTGGAACACGGTTACCAAGAAGCGCCATGATACCCAGAGCGAACGCGATGTCCGTTGCTGCAGGGATAGCCCAACCTTGAAGTGCTTCAGGATTAGAATAGTTAAACAGAACGTAAACCAGTGCCGGAGCAACCATACCACCTACAGCAGCGATTGCTGGGAAGATAGCGGTTTCACGAGACTTAAGTGCACCTTCTAGAAGTTCACGTTTTACTTCCAAACCGATCAGTAGGAAGAAGATTGCCATTAGGCCGTCATTAACCCAATGTTCTACAGACATGCCTGCTACATAAAAATACAGCACGCCTTGATAGGTTTCATTAAGTGGAGAGTTCGCCACTAGCATAGCTAGTGCAGCAGCGATAACCAGAATGATACCTCCGGCTGATTCCATCTTAAAAAAATCTTTTAGCATTTGACTCATTATTAAAACCCATTACTTGTGATTGATATCACACAACTAAGTGGACATAAGTCTACCCATTGCGAAGATTTACAAAATTCGATTGTTTGGACGTTTTTATTCGAAATATCCGAAGTAAAGGCCATATAACCTGCAAATTTCCATATAGCTCACAGATTCAGTTTACAAAAGAACAACGACTTTGCTTCAAAATGTTACTGAGATTAACCAAATTTATCAATTCAACTGGTTTATCACCACGACAAACACTAGATGATTGGAGCATAGGAAAGCATAGACAATTATCACCTAAAAAAGAGAGAGTTAGGTGATCTTTCTGTATTTGAAGCGGGTTGGTGTAGCCCTTTACGGTAAAGGGCTAGGATTTAGTATTAAGCCTTAAATAATACTTATTGTTCGATGATCTGCATGAAGCCCCGAGCATTCTCACTGCCGGATGCGCGAACCGAACCTGACCATGATGGAATCGCAAGATCGACCCATTGCTCTCTTCTATGTGCATCAGATGTTAAAAAGATTTTAAACTTTGGCACATTCACCACCCACTGCAATTGAAGCAACTTACCGTTGCTCAATGTGCTGGTGCCGACAGGATACAGCTCAACATCCGATGTATTCAAAGTGTGAACTACGCCCGTTTTGCTCATTATCGCGCCATATACATGTGGTTGCCCACTCTCAAAATCCACACGCGTCAGATACATAACTCGGCCGTCATTAAAGCGGTACTGAAAACGGGTATAAACTTGCTTGTCTGACGGAGCAGCTTCACTACCCCACACCTGATTAAGCCACCCCATACCACTGAGCTTGACCGTCTTACCGTCGATCTCTACCGTGCCCTGAGTGCGAATATAAGGGGACTGATAGCCATAGATTGCTCTAGAAAGCAGCTGATTGGTAACCTGATAGCCATTGTCCCCCATAGGCACATAAGGGCCATCCTGACGAAGCTTGAGCTTTAGATTGAAGTCATCGGTAGACACAGAGAGCTGCCCCGGAGCTGGATAGCTACTGAATGAGCGCCACACCCAGTTATCGATAGAAAGCTGATATGGACGAGCTCGCATGCCTACAAGTCCTATACCTCCACGTGCAAAGCGTTGCTCAGAAAAGATCTGATCTGGCGTTGAGAGCACCACTTGTGAGGCGTAAATCTGTGGTGATTGCCAGCCGCTCTTATCGCTTTCAGAGGTTGCAGTGCGGTAAAGATACCACTGCGCCATATACTCATTGCCCTGCTCATCATTAAGCATGGCAACATAAGTCCAAACCTCATATCGAAACTTAGAATGGATTCGAAAGTCTTGAGGAAACTTTACCGCCACTCCCGGAAGAACAGGTTCAAACACCGCTTCATTGGTCGGCTCTAGGTTCTCTATAGTAAGATCGGCTGTGTTATCCGAATACCAGATCACGTAGATACCCGCGAGGATCAGTACCACTGATACCAGCAGGGTCAACAATACAGCTAGGGTTCGGTTAAACAGTTTCTTAAACATCTCTTCTTCTATTACAAAGCGTCACGCAGGGACTTCATTGGGGTACGTCTGATAACCTGAAGCACAGGAATAGCGCCGGCAACGATAAGCGAGCCTATAGTCCAAGCGAGTGTGCCCAGATAATCCCACGGCACAAGTTGCAGCTGCATACTCCAACCAAAGGACTTCTTAAGGATAAGCTCAACCACATTATTGGCCATCGCCATACCAAGCGGGATAGCCACGAGAGCAGCGACCAAGCCAAAGGCAAATAACTGAGCACCGCCCACTATTACTAACTCTTTTCCTGAAACCCCCAAACATCGCAATAGCGCGATATTACGAAGCCTCGTCGCTTCCCCTGCAAGAGTGGCAAAGAAAATACCAAATACAGCGACCATCAAGGTTAGGTTGCCTAGGGTATCCGTGATACCAAAGGTTCTATCAAATACCGTCATCGCCTGTTTATAGATACGACTGTTATTTACTACCCGCTCGGCAGGGGTGCGATAGATAGATACCATCCTATCTATGAGCTCTCTAGACGTAGACTTGTCATGCAGCAGCACACCAAGACCTATAGAGCCCTGTCCAGGTAACAGTAGATCCCAGTTTTTATCTGACAACAATACCTGATCATACGGGTTGCCATAGTCATAGTAGACACCCACCACTCGCCACTGCTGACCTAATGGTGCAGGCAAGGAGATATAATCCCCCACCCGTATACTTTGCCTAATAGACATGGACTCAGAAATCATCACACTGCGTGAATGATGCAGGTGGTACCAGTAATCGGGCACGGTTACCTTCTCAGCTAGCGAAGCTTTTTCACCATTACTCTCACCTGTGCTCACTAGGCTAATGTTGTTCTCCATGGCCACAAGCTCGGTCTCTTTACGAACCCAAACCTGATCAACCTCTGGCTGTTTCTCCAGCCAAGCACCCATACGAGGCGCAGCATTTACGGTTGGATAGATATAGACATCGGCCGCTAGACGCTGTGACAGCCACTGCTCAGTAGTGACACGGAAGCTGCCTACCATTGTTTCTACCGCTACGTTTGCGGTAATCGCCAGCATAAACGCCATCAGTGCCACGCCGCGATAGCTCATGGAAGCCGCCGCATCAGCGAAGAACCAGCGCGCTTTCACCCAGCGCAATCGATAAGAGAGATAGGTAAACAGCTCGAATACGATAAAAGGCACGACCAAAGCAACGCCTATCAGCATACAAGCGATGATCATAAAGCCTGCGTAGATACCGCTACCGAACTGCAATATAAACACGGCCGCAAATAGACAAAGAGCAGCCAAAATCGCCTGCCAGAAGAACTCTCGGCCAGCAAAGCGCACCAAGGAAAGACGTGCAGTAAGACGAATAGGTTGAGAGTGGATCAATCGAACCAGAGGCCAAGTACAGGACAGAGCCACACCTAACAGAGCCATCAGAAGGCTCTTGCCGCTCCATGACCAACTCCAATTCACCACCATATCAATTTGCACGTTATAGATGGCGCCAATACTCATGGAAACCGCAGGTACTAGCTTGTTGGCTAAGAAGAGTCCTAGCACATTCCCCGAAAGCCAACTAAACAATACCAATAGAACAAGCTCTACCGACAAAGCGCCGATAAGTTGCCTGCCCGAGACTCCCATCTGCCTTAGCACACCTACCACTGGCTGGCGCTGAATAAAGGAGAGGGACATGGCCTGATAGAAGATAAACAGGCCAATCAAAAACGACAGCATACCCAAAGCAGTTAGGTTTAGGTGGAAGGCCTTGGTGAGAGATACCAATTCTGCGCGTGAGTTCTTACGCAGGGTCATCCCTTCGGGAAGCATTTTCTTAATCGCTACCAGTTTTTCTTCTGGCATATCGGTACAACCAATAACCGAAAATCCGGTACCGCGTCGCAGCTTGCGACTGAGCGCCATATCCACAACAAGGTTAGAGCCATTAACCAAGCCCTGGCTATCCACAACCAGAGGCCCCAACTGTTCACCATCATATAAGGTGATCATCTGGCCCTCTTTCCAACCCATGAACTTCATAAACACTTGGTTTACTAACACAGGATAGGGCTCCTGCATCATCTTCAGCATCGGGTTATTAAGAACATTTCCTCCTAGGAAAATCTCGGCGGTCGCTAGGCTGTCCATACCCAAGATCTGCACATCGACATTGTTCTCGGTGCGCGCTCTATGGATATCAAACGGGATACATTGATTAAAGCCTGAACGGCGAAGCTGAATATAGAAGGCTTGAGGTATGGTGTTGGCGCTGTTCTTAGATTGAATACGGTAAGGCAGAGGGTTAGAAAAAAGACGCTCACCGCTAGTGTAAGAAAGCTTAGCGTGTTGGTTGATGGCTAGAACGCCAACAAGGACTGAGATGCCGAGCGAAAGGCCCAGCCAAACAAGAAAAATCTGTAGAGGATGCCGCTTATAATGGCCGAGTAGCGCTTTAGCTATTGGCCATAACATGCAGCTGTCCCCCTTGTAGGCGAACGGTCTTATCCATGTAGGCCGCCACCGTCTCACTGTGGGTCACCAGAAGCAAGGTGCAGTTAAACTCTTTTGTCAGCGACGCAAACAGGCGCATTACCGCTTTTGCATTCTTCTCATCCAAGCTGCCTGTGGGCTCATCCGCAAGCAAGATCTTTGGCTCCATATACAGAGCCCTTGCGATAGCAGCGCGTTGTTGCTGACCACCTGAGAGCTCTTCAGGATAGCGCCCGAGTAGAGGCATAAGGTCTAGTGCTGAGAGGATCTGACGCCAAAGCTGGGTATTTTCGGGAAGGCCCTTTAGCTGACGACAGAAGCGAATATTGTCAGCGACGTTAAGTGTGGTTAATAGGTTGTATTGCTGAAAAACGTGTCCAATGTGGTTTCTGCGATACTCTGTGCGGTTATTTTCTTTAAAATCATGCATGGCGTAATCGCCATACCAGATTTCACCCGAATCGAGCACATCCAGTCCGGCAATCAAATTAAGTAGGGTACTCTTCCCTGCCCCCGACTCTCCCATCAAAGCGATCTGCTCACCACTTTGAATCGTTAAATCAGCGCCTTGGAGAACTGGGTGGAACTCTCCGCCGTCAACATATCCTTTGCTAACACTGACCAGTTTTAACATGAAACTTTTTACCTATTGATACTTGCTGTCCCACCCGAAAATCATCAAAAAGAATGCAAAAAGTGACAATAACGATGAAATTATCAGCAAGATGCTGAAAAAGTGGGAGTTTTCTCGAAATAGTATACTCTTATCTTGAACATAGAACCAATAAGGAAATGTGATGTCGGGAAAAAAGGTCTTGGTACTTGGGGCTTCTGGTTACGTGGGCTCTCAACTTATCCCACTTTTATTAAAACAAGGTCACCAAGTCACCGCGACGGCTCGAAATCTTCCTCTACTCACATCACGAATCAGCAAAGCTGGTAACCTAGATTTCAAACAGCTCGACTTAGCCGACAAAGAAACCACCCTAGAGGTAGTCAGTGACTACGACGTGGTTTACTTCCTAGTACACGGAATGAACCACGGCCACGACTTTATCGATTACGAACTGAATCTGGCGCAAAACTTTGCCGAAGCGCTAAGCCAAAATAGCATAGGTCAAGTGATCTATCTTAGTTCTCTACAGCCGCAAACTGGCGACTCTGAACACCTTAAAGCGCGTCGTGAGACAGGCAATATACTGCGCTCTACCCCTACCCCAGTCGTTGAGCTAAGAGCGGGGGTGATCATTGGCCCTGGCTCAGCAGCCTTTGAGATCATGCGCGATTTTGTTTACAACCTGCCGATTCTAATTACGCCAAAATGGGTGGATTCAAAGGCCAACCCTATCGCCCTTGAGAACCTCAATCACTATCTGCTTTCGTTTGCCGACGAAGAGGTGACCGAGAGCGATTTCTTCGAGGTAGGTGGCCCTGATGTGCTTAGTTATCGAGAGCAGTTTAAAGTCGTCGCTAAGGCAACCAACAACCGCTATCGATTATTTTCAACCCGCTTACTTACCCCATCTATGGCCGCCGTTTGGCTTGGGATAGTGACTTCGGTGCCAAGTAATATAGGCCGTGCACTGTTAGCGGGGTTAAGTCATGACTTTGTGGCAGATTCCAACAAGATAAGACAAAAATACCCTCAATCCCTGATTGGCTATGACGATATGGTCGAAGACGCCATCAGCCATGAAGGCGACTTTGTACGCTCCAAGGTATGGGGGTTTGATCCCGGTGCACTAAAACGTTGGCAACCAGGGTTTGGTTATTACGCCAAAGATGCAGGTGCAAGCTTTAAGACGGAGAAAAGCGCGCAAGAGTTGTGGGATGTCGTGGTGAAATTAGGAAGCCCACAAGAAGGCTATTTCTTTGCCAATTTTCTATGGCGCACCCGCGAATGGCTTGATCTCTTCTTTGGCGGTGGCAGGCCCAAACGCCGCATTCCAGCCGGTCCAGTTTTAAAGCTTGGGGATCATATCGATTCGTGGAAGGTTATTCGAATAAAAGAGCGACAGTTTTTATCTCTGCTGTTTGGTATGAAGGGGCCAGGTCTCGGGCGATTAGAGTGCACCATAATCGACCATGGCGACCACAGAGAGCTAGATGTAAGAGCTTGGTGGCACCCAAAGGGCTTTCTAGGGCTGCTTTACTGGTGGGCTATGTTCCCCGCTCACCTATTTATCTTTAAAGGCATGGTGCGAGCCATCTGCAAAAAAGCCTAGATTTCTCTAGGCTTTTGCTCACTCTCTTATGGATACTCTTCGGTGTTAAATCCAATTGGGATCTCAGCAAGTTGACCACCAAGATTATTTGGATAAATCAGGTATTCACCGTGGTATTTTACCTTTGACTTGTAGTCGGTCTGCTTGTGCACCAGGAAGCCCGCCTTAGTGGCCTCTTTAATAAACTCAGCGTGATTACCACGCACATAAAAGCTCATCGGCTTCGTTAGGCTTTCAGTGCCGTCTTCGTTTTTACCATCGACAAAGCAGTCATCACATTGGTGCGCGCACAATACCAAAGAGCTGTCACCCTCGGTAAACAGCTGACCTTTTTCATCGCCGCTTAGGTCATACTCGGTACAAACACTCCAGCCAATAGATTCCATATGGTCGATAAATTGATTGATCTGCGAGTCTAAGATTGGCTTTGGCGCCTCAAAATCTGGGAAATAATGCTGATAGAAATCACGAATAGTACTGAAGCTTTGATACAGCGCCGTCTGAGTGCCCTTGCTTCTGCCCTGCTTTTGCCAAGTCGTTAGATCTTTCACCATCAACTTAGAGAAGCGTTGCTGTTTAAGGCTTTTGGTGACCCAACGTAGCAAAAAGTTGGTGTTACTCACTGGCGTGTTCGCAAGCCTGCCCTTTTTATGATCCGCTTCTAGCTCATCAATGGCCAAGGTTACAAGGTTTAATAGTTGCTGCGCGTAACTCTTCACTTCACATCTCCAAAAAGTTTAAACATCAAGAAGGCGGCAAACGAGCACACACCCATCATGGTCAGCATAGGCCAGCTTTGATCGCCCGGCATATGTGCGACCACAAAGCCCATTATCGAGCCCGAACCAAATCTTAGCGTGCCTGCAAGGGACGATGTCGTACCCGCCATATTTGGATACTTGGTCAAGAGTAGCGCCATAGAGTTAGAACCAACGGTTGAGATGGTTCCCACATACAGCATCACACAAGGCACTATCGCATAAAGGCCAAAGCCGCCCAACCAGCACACAATCAGGCCAATACCGGCTAAAAGCTGAATACTCAGACCAAACATCAGCATGTTTCGAGAACCAAACTTCTTCACTACTCGCCCGTTTAGGGTAGTAAAGAACACCATGGTTAGAATGTTCAGCGCGAATAGATAACCAAAGTTTTGTGGCGCTACGCCAAAGTAGTCGATATAAACAAACGAACCTGCGGTTAGAAACACAAACATGCCGGAAAACGAGAAAGCGCCGCACATGATAAGGCCAACCGCCTGCTTGTTAGATAGAAGCGAAGCAAAGTTTCTCAGGCTAGTACGCACATGAAACGGCTGCTTGTTCTCTTCCGCTAAGGTTTCAGGAATACGCACATAGATAGCAACCAGCATGATCGCAGCAAAGATAGCCAAGACAGCAAAGATTGCACGCCAGCCTGCAACCACAGAGATATGACCGCCTATCATAGGCGCAGCCAGCGGCGCCATAGTCATCACAAGGGTGATAAATGACATGGTGCGAGCAAAGTCTTCACTCTCGTAAAGGTCGCGCACTACCGCTTGGATAACTACCGCCGCGGCAGCACCTGCAAAACCTTGCGCGGCGCGAACCCAGATAAGGGTTTCGACGGTTTGCGCCATGGTGCAACCTATGGCACCAATAAAAAACAGTGCAACACCGCCCAGCAACACTGGACGACGACCAATAGAATCTGAGAGCGGCCCATAAAATAGCTGGCCAATGGCAAAGCCTAGGGTATAAATAGTTAGAGTAATCTGAACATCACCCGCTCCTACACCAAAATCTTCGGCAATCGCAGGCATGGCAGGCAAGTACATGTCGATAGCTAGCGGCGTCAGCGCACTGATCGCCCCCAGCAGAATAAACATCATTACACTCAGCTGGGTGGCTGAATTTTGATTCATGGATTAGATATCCTATTTAGAGAAAATGACTTGGATCTCTTCTTCAGAGAGGTCGCGATACTCGCCTGGCTCTAGGTCTTCATCTAGAGTGATTTGACCGATACGCTCTCGATGCAGCGCCTCTACTCGGTTACCAAGGGCGGCAAACATACGCTTAACCTGATGGTACTTACCCTCGTGAATGGTCAGCAGAACCTCTTTCTCATCAATGATTTCAAGGTCAGCTGGAAGGGTCGGCTCTTTCTCATTGCGCAGTAAGATGCCCTCTTGGAAGGCATCTGCATAATTGTCTTGCACTGGATCGGCTAACCAAACTCGATAGGTCTTATCACATTTGTGTTTTGGAGAAGTAATACGATGAGACCATTGACCATCATCGGTGATCAATAGCAGACCTGTGGTGTCTACATCCAAGCGGCCGGCAAAGTGAAGGTCCTCATAACGAACCTCGTCAAGAAGAACAAATACCGTGTGATTAAAGCCATCTTCGTGAGAACAAACAAAGCCTTCAGGCTTGTTCATCATCAGATAGCGCGGTCCTCTTAGCACCAGTGGCCTATCTTGCCACTCTACCTCAGCGCCATCTTTAACCTTAAAAGCGCCGCTTTTGATCATCTCGCCATCTACAGTAACTTCACCAGTTTTCAGTAACTTAGTTGCCTGTTTACGAGTGATGCCTAGGCCGTCACACAAATATTTATCAAGTCTCATTTTTACCCCTTCGAGTGGAAGTCGGGTAGTATATACCCATTAACGCCATGAATCAGAAAAATTCCTTTCCAAGATGTATCAACTGAGGCCATATCAATCGGATGCGGTAAAAGCCGTGGTCCACTACTTTCGTAAACACACCTCCCCTGCACTTATTGTGTTGCCTACCGGCGCAGGTAAAAGCTTGGTGATAGCGGAGCTCGCACGCCTTGCCAGGGGTAAGGTATTGGTGCTTGCCCATGTAAAAGAGTTAGTGGAGCAAAACCACGCAAAGTATGAAAGCTATGATCTTGAAGGCGCCATCTTTGCTGCTGGTCTTGGCCGAAAAGAGACTGAGCAGCAGGTGGTGTTTGCCTCGGTGCAGTCTGTCTCTCGCAACCTCGATGAATTCAATACGCCCTTTTCACTTGTGGTCATCGATGAGTGTCACCGCGTGCCTGAATCGCCAGACAGTAGCTATCAAAAGGTTATAAGCCACCTTCGTGACCTCAATCCTGATATGAAGATCCTTGGATTAACCGCTACACCCTATCGCCTTGGAATGGGCTGGCTGTATCAATACCATACCCGAGGTCAGGTGAGACACGACGAAAGCCGGTTCTTTCGAGATTGCGTGTTCGAGTTGCCCATACGCTATCTGCTAGATCATAATTTTTTGACCCCTGCCAAGATAATCGACGCTCCTCTGTTCAGCTATGACTTCTCACAGATAGCCCCTACCCATATGGGACGCTACCGTGAGTCGGACATGGACATGGTGATAGAACAATCCAAACGAGCCACTCCGCAGATCGTAAAGCAGATTGTTGAGGCGGCTAAACATCGCAAAGGGGTCATGGTGTTTGCAGCCACCGTCAAGCACGCCCAAGAAGTACTCTCACTCCTGCCAGAGGATGAGTCAGCCATCGTAATTGGTGATACGCACACCAAAGAGCGCGATCGCATTATCGAAGAGTTCAAGGCGCAAAAGATAAAGTATCTGGTTAACGTTTCGGTACTGACCACCGGCTTCGATGCGCCGCATGTGGATCTTATTGCGGTGTTAAGACCGACTGAGTCCATTAGCCTTTACCAGCAGATCGTAGGTCGAGGTCTTCGCCTCAGTGAAGGCAAGAAAGAGTGCTTAGTGCTCGAGTATGCCGGCAACTGTTATGACCTGTATCAACCAGAGGTAGGCTCTCCCAAACCAGATGGTGATAGTGAAATCGTTACCGTTCCCTGCCCTGCGTGCGGCTTTAACAATAACTTCTGGGGTAAGACCGCCGATAACGGCTTTGTGATAGAGCACTACGGACGTAAGTGTCAGGGCTACTTCGAGGAAGAAGACGGCACCCGCGAGCATTGTGACTATCGCTTTCGCGCCAAGTTCTGCCGCGAATGTGGCGCAGACAATGATATCGCTGCTCGAGTCTGCTGTGAGTGTGATGCGGTCTTGGTTGACCCTGATAAAAAGCTCAAAGAAGCGCTAAATCTAAAAGATGCCATGGTGTATGAATGCACGGATATGGAGCTCACCGCGCAAAAAGACAACAAAGGTAAGTCTTATCTAAGAGTCTCTTATGTTGGGGATAATGGACAAAAAGTCAGTCAGCAATTCTATTTGGGCACTCAAGCCCAAAAACGTCGATTCGATGCCAGCTTTGTGCGCTCTCATTTAGCCGACAAACACCAAGAGTTTGATGGCTACAGCCCAACCAAAGCGGTTCGTCAGCAACACAGGTTCAGGCTACCTAAGTTTGTGATTGCGCGTAAGCAAGGACGATTCTGGGCACTGCGTGATGTTATCTTCGAAAATGAGTTTTCTGTGACGCCAGATCTTCTCTAATTGATTGAAAACTGCGATAATTTGCCGCGCGCGGGTTACGGCTATTGCTCAAAACAATTTTCAGTGATAGTATCCGCGCTCACTTTACGGTTTCCACCTAAAGTGTTTAATCGCTCTGGCTAGGTCGCTACGCCACAGCGCTTTGTTTACATTACTAATTTGAGAGTAATTACTATGAAATTTGAAGCAGTAGTACGTACTGAACTAGGTAAGGGTGCGAGCCGCCGCCTACGTCACGCTGGCCAATTCCCAGCAATCGTTTACGGTGGTGAAGCAGCGCCAGTATCTATCGCGCTAAACCACGATGACGTGATCAACCAAATGGACAAGCCAGCATTCTACGAAGGCATCACTCTAGTGATCGACGGCGCAGAAGTTAAGGTTAAGCCACAAGACGTTCAACGTCACGCGTTCAAGCCAAAAGTTGAGCACATGGACTTCATCCGCATCTAATTCTCTACCAAAGAATTAAATCGGATTAAATCCAAACCTTTTGCATATATAAAGAACTCAGCCTTACCATCTGAAGTTTCTTAAAAATTAGAAAGCCCGATTGCTACCAACAATCGGGCTTTCACCTTTTTTGAATAAACTAAAACTCTAGCCTCATCGCCTGATGCGGTATTCCCACTTCCATATGCCCTTCACCATGGGTCTCAAAGCCAAGCTCTTTGTAAAAATCGATAGCATGTGCCTGAGAATTCAAATATACCCAGGACAGCTTCTGCTCTCTCGCACTCTCCACAAGCGCCTTGGTGATATCTCTTCCAAGCCCTAAACCGCGATGAGACTTCAATACGCATACTCTTCCAATATGACCATCCGATAAAACGCGCCCTGTTCCAACTGGCTTGCCTTCCGCAATCACTAGCGCATGCATCGCATCTTTATCTTGCCCATCAAAGTCTAGCGCTGAGTCTATGCCCTGCTCTTCACTGAACACTGCATTTCGTACAGACCTGATATCCGCCTCTCGCGACCAATCCACTACTTCTATTTGAATCTTCATAACGTCCCTTTTGGTTTTCTCCAACATACAAAAAAGCGCCCATCGCAACAAGATGCCATGGACGCATATCTTTATTTAGTTAGCAGCCTGATTATTCGAAGGTGCCTTTTACCACTGCCACGCCGTCAGCCACCATCACGCGGCCCTTAGCTAAGGTATGAGTGAGATCTAGGCTTTGTGAGTCAAGTAGCACCACATCCGCGTCAAAGCCCACCGCTAGCTGACCTTTGAATTTATCTAGACCGAGCTGCCTTGCTGCATTCTTGGTGATAGGGGTTAGGATATCGCTTAGACTAAGTTCAAAGCATTCCACGCCACGCTTCACCTCTTCTAATAGTGAGCTTGGCGTACCCACACCCATACCGACAATACGAGTGCGGTCTTCATTCCATTTTGGTAACGAACCACCCGCATCCGAGCTAAAGGTAAAGTTATCCTTAATACCAAGTTCTATAGAGCGCTTGGTTGCCTCGGCGCAAGAAAGCGCTTTACGGCCGGACTGCAATGAGTCTTCAGAAACCGCCGTACCGTCTATGATGGCGCCGCGCTTAGCAAGCTCCACCGCCTGCTCCCACACGTCCATTCGGTTGATATGGGTCGGTACAAAGCGCTCCGCTTGATAGTCACTCTCATCCAGAACTTCTAGGAGTTGAGACAGTCCCTTCTTACCCGCACCCGCGTGTACAGTAATAATGCCCGCTTTGCCTGATACCAAAGCGGAATTACGTACCTCAGCCACCAAGTGAGTCAGGTTTTCGTTGGTCACATACGGGCCGCGATGATCAGAGACTGCAAGCTTCACGCCAACCACAGGTTCGATAAAGGCGATGTCTTTCATCACCGAGCCAGTAATGGTTGGCGATGGCAAGAAATAAGAGCCTGTGATCATATAGGTGCTAATGCCCTCATCACGAAAGCCCATGGTCTTAGCCAGCAAACTCTCAACATGACGAGACAGATCGTCTGTACCCAAAAGACCAAGAGCAGTAGTGACACCATTTAGTGTCTGGTCGGTCAGCTTAAGCTCAGGGGTGCGGGTAGCAAAGCCACCTTCACCACCACCACCGATAAAGTGCTGATGGGTATCCACAAAGCCTGGAACCACATTCTTGCCCTTGGCATCGATGACCTCGACTTCACCCGCAAGGCCTGCTTCATCAATGTGCTCTTCAATGGCAACTAATTTGCCACCAGCACACAGAATATCCTTTTTGCCCACATAATCCGGTGCGTAAACCTCACCGTTTTTGATTAATACCTGCATAAAACGTCCTTAGTTTTTAGGGTCAAGTGCCGAGCGAATGCCATCACCTAGCACGTTACAAGACAGTACCGTTAGGAAGATGCAAAGGCCTGGGAATAGTGTCAGATACATATAGCCATCCACCGCCATAAAGTCGCGGCTCGATGCCAGCATAGCGCCCCACTCCGGCGACGGTGGCTGAGCACCAAGGCCAAGGAAGCTAAGGCTAGCAGCTGTCAGAACCGAGGTACCCACGCGCATGGTGAAGTACACCAATACGCTACTTACCGTAGATGGAATAATGTGTTTAAACATGATGCGTGCGCTGCTCGCACCCATGGTTTTAGCCGCACGCACATACTGAGAGTTCAAAACCGATAGCGTCTGAGAGCGCACGATGCGAGCAAACATTGGGGTACTGAAGATAGCGATGGCAATAATTACGTTCACAATACCGCCACCCAGAACCGCCACGATACCGATAGCCAGCAGGAAGCTTGGGAAGGCGAATAGTACATCTGCGACACGCATGATGATGGCATCTAGGATACCGCCATAATAACCCGCAACGACACCTAAGAAGGTCCCCGCAATCACACCTATGGTGACCGACAAGAAGCCTACCGATAGCGAGATACGTGCACCGTAAACCAAGCGAGCAAAGTTATCGCGACCATAGAGGTCGGTTCCCGCCCAGTGCTCCCATGAAGGAGTGGTAAGAATATTGTTGTAGTCCACATCCGTTGCTGTGTAGTGCAAGAACATGGGTGCACCGATAGCCATAACGACCATAACAAGCAGGATGCACAGCGCTACTATTGCGGTTTTCTCTCGTTTAAAGCGAATCAAAAACATCGCCATTGGAGATAGAGTTTTAGAGCTCATATGACCTACTTCATCTTAATTTGTGGGTTTACCACCGAGTACAGGATATCAACCACGAAGTTGATCAATACAAAGTGGAACGAATAGAGGATCAGCAGTGCCTGCACCACCGGATAGTCACGGGCATTTACGCTATCGATCAAAAACGAGCCGAGCGCTGGCAAGCCAAAGATGCTTTCCACCACGATAGAACCGCTAAGAACAAAGCCGATCTGTAGGCCAATAACCGTGATGATAGGCAGCATGGCATTACGAAATGCATGTTTGAACAGCACTCGTGTTTCCATCAAACCCTTAGCTCGTGCGGTCTGAATATAGTTTTCAGAAAGCACATCCAAAAACGCCGAGCGAGAGAAGCGTGCAATGATAGCCGTACCTACCGTACCTAGAGTCAATGACGGAAGAACCAAGTCTTTTAGACCCTCAAAACCGGTTGGGTTAAACCAGCCTAGTTTCACCGCAAAGATCTGGATCAGGATCAAACCAAACCAGAAGTCCGGTACTGAGATACCCGATACCGCAACCACCATACTCACGCGGTCAGGCAGTCTCGATTGATAAACTGCAGCGATAACGCCAAGGATGATGCCCACAGGGATAAACCATAGAGACACTAGTGCTAGAGTAGCGGTTACCTTGTAACGGGCTGCGATCAGTTGGAATACTGAATCGCCGTTTACCATGGACTTACCAAGGTCGAGATGAGCCAGATTGACCAAAAAGTGCTGGAACTGCACAAATAGTGGTAGATCAAGTCCTAACTCATGACGAACAGCTGCAATGTCTTGACTGCTGGCATCTAAGCCAGCAATCATTTTCGCAGGGTCGCCCGGTAACATGTGAACGAACAAGAATGCAATCACAGCGATCAGGAACATCACGCCGATCATGCCTAGTAGTCGTTTTACAATATACTGCGACATGCTTTATTACTCGTAGTGAACGTCAGTGATAGCTAGAGAACCGTCCGGTAGCATAGTGATGCCTTTCACCTTTTTAGACTTAGCCCAAAGCTGTGTATCAACTGTGGTCCATAGACCTGCAGCGTCATTCCAGATAGTCGACTGAACATTGTGGTAGATGTTTGCTTTCTCTACTGGGTCTAGCGTCTTCTGACCATCCACTAACCACTGATCCACTTTCGCATTCTGATAGTAGCTGTAGTTTGAAGTGCCGTCTTGCTTAGAGCTAAACAGTGGACGCGTAGCCCAGTCAACCGTACCTGATGAAGAAGACCAACCTGAATCAAACAGCACTGGTGGCGTACCATCATTGTTGATGCCATCACCTGCCGAGTAGTGGCTGGCTACGTCACGAGGAACGATAGTAGTCTTAACCTTGATAGCGGACAGTTGCTGCTGAATAAACTCAGCCGCACGCATGCTGGTCGTAGTGTTCTTAGCCCAGATCACCGCCTCAAAACCATCGGCATAACCCGCTTTCGCTAGAAGCTCTTTCGCCTTAGCTACGTCATAGCCGTAAGGGGTTTGCGCTTCGAAGGTCTCGATCTTGTTTGGAATAACCGATTCCATCAGATCCGCCTGACCGCTGAATACCACCTTCTTAAATGCGTTCTTGTTGATGGCATAGTTAAGGGCGCGACGCACATCAGCATTCGCTAGGATTGGGTTTTGAGTATTAATCGCATAGTAACGCGCAATGATTGAAGGCGATGCAATAGCATCTAGCTTCTTGTCACCTGAAACCGCTGGCTTCATGGTGGTTGGAAGCTGAAGCATTACCTGTGCTTGACCACTTTTCAGCATAGCTAGACGAGAGCCCGCCTCAGGTACAGCGCGGAATTCAAGGTGCTGAACCTTAACCGGTTCACCCCAATAGTTCGGATTCGCATCCATTACGATCTTAGAACCACGAATCCACTTGTTCAGTACAAAACGGCCTGTACCTACTGGGTGCGACTTAATATCTTCCCCGTATTTCTCGATAGCCGCTGGGCTGATTATGCCCTGGCTTGGGTGAGTGATGTTGTTGATAAAGGTGTTGGAAGGCGATTTAAGGTTAACTTGCAGTGAGTACTCAGACAGAACCTTGAAGCTTTCCACGTTGCTAAGAAGAGAGGCACGACGCTGCTTTTTATCGATCTCATCTTGGAAGTTAAACTTCACCGCTTCAGCATTAAACGCTGTGCCATCAGTAAACTTGATGCCTTCACGAAGGTTAATCACATAGGTTTTACCATTGTCTTTAACCTCATAGCCTGTGGCTAAGTTTGGCTGAACCTGCATGTTCTCGTCGAACTTGAATAGACCATCATAGATAGCATTGGCGATGCTCATATCCATTGTCACACCCGCGTTATGCGGGTTAAGCGTTTGAACGGTTGCGGTTGAAGCAACCACTACCTTGTCTTGAGCGGCAAACGCATTCGCGCTTAGACCGAGTGCCACGGCTAGCACTAGAGTTTTTTTAGTTGTGTTCATTTTGCATTCCTTTGTTATTCATTTGCTGAAAAATGAGTTGGAGAGTGTTCCACCAGCTGGACAGGCGTTGGGATCTGACCGACTGGGAAAATTGGATCTGGGATATCGTCAGTTAAGAGTTCGAATTGCTTCGGCGCTTCGCGCTCTGAGTCGATAGATGGGATGGCCGCTAACAGCTTTTGGGTATAGCTGTGCTGGGTATTTTCAAATACCTCTTGGCGGTGACCAATCTCAACAAGCTGACCTTTGGTCAATACAGCCACGCGATGACATACGCGCTCGATAACGGCCATATCGTGAGAGATAAAGATGAATGAGATGCCAAATTCGTTTTGCAACTCAAGCATTAGGTTAAGCACGGTCGCCTGCACCGATACATCTAGCGCCGATACGGACTCGTCGGCAACAATGATCTTTGGTTGTGTCGTTAGGGCGCGAGCGATGTTTACACGCTGCAACATACCGCCGGAAAATTCGTGCGGATAATGGCGGTAAAGTTCTGGTTTGATGCCTACCTTTTGCAGTAGCTCTTTGGCCTTTTGCTCACGTTCGTGCTTGCTCATCTGTGGCTCGTGGATGATAAACGGCTCTTCCACGCACTCACCTATGGTCATCTGCGGGTTTAGGGACGCAAGTGGGTCTTGGAAGATAAAGGAAACGTCTTTCTTCACCAGTTTGCGCTCGGCTGAGGTTGGATTTAAAAGGTCGATATCCTTGTAACGAATATCGCCAGTCGCTTCTTCAAGAAGACCGAGAATCGCGTTACCGATTGTTGATTTACCTGAGCCAGACTCACCTACTACGCCAAGGGTTTCACCCTTCCACAGCTTAAAGCTCACATCATTAACGGCGTGAACCTGATGGGTCACCTTGCCAAAGAAGTTATGCTTGCGAGGAAAAACAACGTGCAAACGGTCGACAGTCAGCAGCGGTGCTTCTGAGTAATCTACTGGCTTACCAGGGATCTCAACAGAGGTGGTATTGCCCTTGAGCTCCTCTTCCATAGAAAGAACAGGAAAGCTATGCGGTACGGCTTTACCACGCATAGAGCCAAGCTTAGGCGCCGCCTTTAAAAGCGCCTTGGTGTAGGCATGCTTTGGTTCAAGGAATACCTGATTTAGAGTACCAGTCTCAACGATATCACCGTGATACATCACAGCTACTCGGTCTGCCACCTCATGCACCACGCCCATGTCATGGGTAATAAAGATAACACCCATACCAAGCTCAGTCTGAAGCTCACGAATCAGACCCAAGATCTGCGCCTGAATGGTTACATCCAACGCTGTGGTCGGCTCATCGGCAATCAGAAGCTTTGGCTTACAAGCCAGTGCCATTGCAATCATTACACGTTGACGCATACCACCAGAGAGTTGGTGTGGATATACGTTAAGAACCTGACGGCCTGATGGCACACGAACCAGATCTAGCATACGACCCGCTTCTTCGATGGCTTCGGCTTTGGATTTTTTCTGGTGGATCTGCACCGCTTCTGCGATCTGCATTCCCACTGTCATTAGCGGGTTAAGAGAGGTCATTGGATCCTGAAATATCATGGATATCTCATCACCGCGGATTTGCTGAGCCTGCTTACGACACATAGAAACCATTTCCAAAGGTTTGTCGCTAAGCTTGCTGTCGTGAAGGAAGATCTGTCCTTGTTTTGAAGCCTTGCTGCCAAGTAATCCCATGATGGCTTTACTCATCACCGACTTACCTGAGCCAGACTCCCCTACTACAGCCAGTATTTCGTTTTTACTCACATCAATACTGACATCGTGAAGCACTTTCTTTTGACCCTGCATGGTCTTAAAAGCGACATTGAGATCGTTTATTTGCAGTAGTTGGCTCATTAATTCCTTGCCCAGTTATCTTCAAATTTCTTTCAAAATAATGAAAACCAGAGCAAGGTTTAATATGGAAATATGGAAACTATATTTTCAAAGCACGTAACCCACTGTTTTAGTTGCGATCTACGCATAAGGAGGAAGTTTTATTAAATAATACAATTGCAAATCAGATAAATGCATTTTTACAGTGAAGCGGAATATAAAGCTATTGCATATCCAGCGTATTTTTGTTGGCTTTTATATACGTAACTAGAATAGGGAATCTTGAGGGTTATTTTCTACCTCTTCTATCTCGGCGGGTTTGTTATTTTTCTTCGCTATCTTACGTCTGTATCTTTGGCGACAGAGTTTGATCACATGCTGTTTTTGAACAGGAGTTAGGGTCTGCCAAGCAAAGCGCTCTTCTCTTTTTCGCATGCACCCTTTGCAGTAGCCGCGATCATCGACACTGCACACGCCTATGCAAGGGCTCGGTACATCAAAAAAATCTAACTGCTCCACTCAATACATCCTATCAATTACTTTCACTTAAGATTAATGCAGGCCAGTTATATACGCCAATATCTAACCTATTTCGAATCAGAAAAATGCGTTGTCTTCCATGTATTTAACCCATTTTTGACACACTATCCGGTTAATGTCTTAGACTTATTTCACATCAACAAAATGCATGTTTACCCAAAGTAATAGGAGTTGCAGGTAGGCGGCAAGCGAGCGAAGCCCCTGAGCATAGATACACTATGTGATGGGGAGAGCGAGTGCTAGCCAACACCCCTGCAACTTCTAGTAAGAAGGGTAAATGACTCAATTGGAGTATAACTATGTATAAAACGCTAACCGCTGTTTCTGTCGCTATGCTGCTATCAGCTTGCTCAACTATGGGTAAATCGGAAGAGGCTAACATGGCAAAAGATGGAAAAATGGAAGACTCGATGGAAATGATGCAAGTGAGCGAAGCTAGCCTGCAACACCATCACTGGGAACTGACAGCGATTGACGGTCAGCCACTAGAGGTAATGGAGAACTTCAAAGCTCCTACCCTAGAAGTCGGTGAGAAAATGTCGGCGAACGGCCACGCGGGTTGTAACAACTTCTTCGGTCAGGCTGAATTAAAAGACGGCAAGTTCCGCATCGAGCAGATGGGTATGACCATGAAAATGTGCCCTGAAGGTGTAATGGATACTGAGATGGCTTTCTCTAAAGCCCTAGGTGAGTGGAGCGAAGTGAAACTAACTAAAGAGACGCTTGAACTGCACAACTCTCAGCATAACCTAACCTTCACTTTGAAAGATTGGAAAAACTAATTCCAAACTTGTGATATACCCAAAGTAATTGGAGATGCTGGTAGGCGGCTAACGAGGCAAGCGCCTGAGCATAGATAAACTATGTGATGGTGCGGGGCTGGCCTTCCAGTGGCGAGGCCAGCCAACACCCCTGGGAGGCCAGCCCCAGCATCTTCAAGTAAGAAGGGGATATAAAAAAGCTGCGCTAATGCGCAGCTTTTATTTTAACCTTCCAATGCTCTTCATCGAGCACCTTTATCTCCACCCGACCTTTCACCTCAATATCTTCAATCTGAGACGGCTCAAACGAATACGGTAGTGACAGCATTAGACACTCAATGCCTTGTGAACGTGCCAGTTTCATCAACCTCGACAGATTGCTCTCATCTCCATTGGTAGAAGAAAGATGCACTAGGGCACTCTCCCACAATAACTGCTCTTTATCCTGCTTGCTCTCAGAGGCGAGTTGATGACGCCATGTGGTAGAAAAAATCGGAGCAATAGACTGCAGGGCATCAATAAATCGCCACCTTGGACTTGCGCTGGAGTGCGCTAAGAAATCTGTATAGTCAAAACTTGCGGTAATGCGCTGTGACTTTTCCATGAATAACACTCTGGTATCTATCGCTTGTTATCTACTATTAACTGTAGGCGTATTGATAACAAGAGCGTATAAATTATCGTTCCAATATATCCTTTACTCATACCTCAAAGTTCTATATGCAACAGCTTGTTAACTAAATTACAAGTTAAACCTTCTTTTGTGTAACAAAGATTTAGAATTCTGTTGCGCTCGAATCCAGTTTTTCTTAAAGACTGTTGAGGTTAGATTCATAAATTCTGGCAATGGATTATCGAAGCAACCATCCAGGGCTTTTCTATACTTTCTATATCATAGCTCTAGAATCTACCCATAAAGTACTAGCCGAGGCTAGGCAACTTGGGGCATGCAACAAGATTGCAACCAAAAGCACGACTCGAACACGGTTTTGCATAACAATTGACAAAAATTTAGTCCCTTGCCAATTCAATTTGAGAAATGGATCTCGTACAATGCACAGCAAATTTAACGCCTAATCCACCCACACGCGAATCTCCATGAAAAACGACAAACGTCCTTTGTATATTCCTCACGCAGGCCCTGCGCTCCTTAGTACTCCTCTTCTTAATAAAGGCAGTGCTTTTACCGCTTCAGAGCGTGCGAGTTTCAACCTTGAAGGCCTATTGCCTGAGGCAACTGAAACCATCGCTGAGCAGGTTGAACGTGCCTATCAGCAGTATCAACAGTTCGACAATGACATGGATCGTCATATTTATCTGCGAAACATTCAAGACACGAATGAGACCCTATTCTATCGCTTGATACAAAATCACATCACGGAGATGATGCCAATTATTTATACCCCGACTGTAGGCGCAGCATGTGAGAAGTTCTCGAACATCTATCGCCGTGGCCGTGGCCTATTTATCTCTTACCAAAACCGCGATCGCATCGATGATCTACTGAACAACGCCTCGACTCATAACGTTAAGGTAATCGTAGTGACCGATGGCGAGCGTATTCTTGGTCTAGGCGACCAAGGTATTGGTGGTATGGGTATTCCAATCGGTAAGCTATCGCTATACACCGCGTGTGGTGGTATCAGCCCAGCTTACACCCTACCTATCGTTCTAGATGTGGGTACCAACAACCCGCAGCGCCTGGCAGACCCTATGTATATGGGTTGGCGTCATCCGCGTATCACGGGTGCCGAGTACGATGAGTTTGTAGAAGAGTTCATTCAAGCGGTTCAGCGCCGCTGGCCTGACGCGCTTGTGCAGTTCGAAGACTTCGCGCAGAAGAACGCTATGCCTCTTCTAAACCGCTACAAAGACCGTATCTGCTGCTTCAATGATGATATCCAAGGTACAGCTGCGGTAACCGTTGGCTCACTGATGGCGGCTTGTCATGCGGCAAACAGCAAGCTGTCTGATCAGCGTGTGACCTTTGTAGGTGCAGGTTCAGCAGGTTGTGGTATCGCAGAAGCTATCGTTGCTCAGATGCAGGCAGAAGGCTTAAGCGAAGAGCAAGCACGCTCACAGGTTTACATGGTAGACCGTTGGGGCCTACTGCAAGAGGGTATGTCTAACCTTCTTGATTTCCAAAAACCTCTGGCTCAGAAGCCTGAGAACCTGCAAGATTGGCAAGCAGAAGGTGCTGACTACTCTCTATTGGACGTAGTAGAAAACGCAAAACCTACCGTGCTTATCGGTGTATCGGGTGCACCTGGTATCTTTAGTCAGCAAATTATTGAAACCATGCACAAGCACTGCGAGCGCCCTATCGTGTTCCCACTGTCAAACCCGACTAGCCGAGTTGAAGCTGTGCCTAAAGACATCATCGAGTGGACTAATGGCGCTGCACTTGTAGCAACCGGTAGCCCATTTGAGCCTGTGCTTCATCAAGGCAAGCGCATCGAGATTGCTCAGTGTAATAACAGCTACATCTTCCCTGGTATCGGTCTAGGTGTATTGGCGGTTTCTGCTTCTCGCATCACTGATGAGATGCTGATGGAGTCGAGCCGTGCACTGGCAGAGTGTTCTCCGCTGGCGCAACAAGGTCGTGGTGCATTGCTACCGCCTCTAGAAGAGATCCACGGCGTGTCTAAGAAGATCGCATTTGCGGTAGCGAAACAAGCTATCAAGCAAGGCGTGGCGCTTGAGATCACTGACCAAGCAATCGAACAGGCTATCGATAACCACTTCTGGCAACCTGTTTACCGTCGCTACAAACGTACCTCGTTCTAAGCGATTGGGCATGCTAAGGGAGTTAAAGCATCGCCTAACACAATGGCGCCAATATCTAAATTGGCGCTCATTGTATCGATTTGGCCTGTGGCTGCTTTTAGTCGCTACAGGCATGCTTTTGTCGGTTATCATACTGCTGAGCTCAGTCGATGTATGGATGAGCTTCAGTGCGCAAAACCGTATCTATAAAGATGTAGAAGCCGCCCCCTCTCGCGATATCGCCCTAGTATTAGGCACCAGCAAATATATTGGTCGAACCCTCAACCCTTACTACACCTATCGCATCAATGCTGCCATCGAGTTATACAAACAAGGCAAGGTGAAAGGCTTTCTGCTAAGCGGTGACAACGCCCATCGAAGCTACAATGAGCCTTGGACCATGAAACGAGACCTGCTTAAAGCGGGCGTTCCTGAACAGCTGATTTTCTTGGACTACGCAGGGTTTAGAACCCTAGACTCTATCGTTCGTGCCAAACAGATCTTTAATCTGAATGACTTTGCGGTAGTGACCCAAACCTTCCACTGCGACCGCGCTCTGTTTATCGCGAAATATTACGATGCAGATGCCATCTGTGTGGGAGTGCCCTCGCCTATGCCTACCTCATGGTTTAACGTAAGGGTGCGTGAGGTCTTTGCTCGTATAAAGGCACTGCTGGATCTTTATATCATCAACACTCAACCCAAGTTTATGGGCCCGCAGGTTCCGATTCTGGAACTGCTACCCTACCAATATGAACCTCTGATGCCGCAATATGTATTTCCTGAAAAGGTCAGTCAGGCGAGCGCGACTAATTAACGCTTCTTAATACGTCCAACACATCATCCACATCCTGCAGTGTGTTGTAGTGCATAAAGCCGAGCCTTAAGATCCCGCCGCGCTCGGATAAACCAATTCGCTTGATCAGCTCCTCGGCATACATATGTCCGGCCCAACTATTTACGCCCTGCTCTGCCAATAGTTTTGCGAGTCGTGGCGCATCTACTTCACGGTGGGAAAGTGCAAAAGTTGGAGTGCGTTCGGTTTCTCGTCCATACAGGATGAACTTAGGTAACCCTTTCAAGCCAGCTATAAAACGCTCACTTAGCGCCTGTTCGTGCTGCGAGATTAATTGAAAGCTTTTAGATAGCGACTGCCTCGAAAATGCCTCTTCTGAAAGGGTTCCAAGATAATGAATCGCAGCATTGAGACCGCTAAGAGCCGGAAAATTCACCGTCCCGGTTTCAAAACAGTTAGGTCTAGCACTTGGTGCGACTGAAACCTTGATTGGACTTATCTCTAGACTTGGCTTTACATAAGCTATGCCCACATGGGGGGCAAAGAACTTGTAACCTGAGGCAAGTAGGATATCCACATCCAACGCCTGCACATCTATCAAGCAATGGGGCGCTAAATGGACGGCATCAACAAATACCATGGCGCCATGTTTGTGTGCCTTTTCAATTATGGGTCCAAGCTCGGTGATAGAACCGGTAATGTTAGATGCGCCAGTCACCGCAACAATAGAGGTATTGTCATCAATGAGCGACAATAGCGCCTCAATATCTAACTCTCCCAAAACATCACAAGGGGCTACCCGTAACTCACAACCAGAGTCTTTTGAAACCTGTTGCCAGCATGAAACATTGGCGTGATGATCGAGTTCAGTGACTAGGATATTGTGATTGCGGCTAATCTTCTGTCCCAACATACGGCTAAAGTGAAACGCCAAACTGGTCATATTAGGCCCAAAGCTGATGCAGTTGGGGGATTCTGCGTTCATGAATGTCGCTACTGATTGCCGGGTATTCCCAGTCAACTCCACCAACTCTCGACTTGCCTCAAACTCCCCGCCAAGATTGGCATTCAATGATTGCATCTGCCTAGTCACCGCATCTATGGCAGATTGACAGAACTGAGCGCCACCTGGGCCATCGGCCAGAACGATCCCCTGATATCGGACGCTCACCACTGAAGGAAACTGACTCGCTAGTTTGTGGGCATCCATCATTTGTGCGCCGTTAGCACAAACACATCCATGTGCCCCTCTTGCTCTGAATCGACACGATAGATAGGTTGGGCGTTGTGCCAAAGGTCATGATCATCAAGAAGCGTAATCTCACCATCATTAAGTACCTTCCTAAAGAAAGGTGCCTGATGGCTATCTTCATACAGCATCACCTCACCGCCGACTATGTTGTGTCGATGAATCCCAACTAGGGCGATGGCATCGAAGCCGTCTTGATGCACACCTTCCGGAGCAACTGGGGTTTCATCATAGATAGCGTCTATGCGCATTTGGTGAATTTCAATGGGATGGCCATCTTCAAGCTCGTTGGCTTCAGAGAAGATCTGGCACATCTCAAGAAGGCCTTTACTGTTTAGAGTGTTCAGTTCGAGGGGTTCAAAACGGCGTACGACGTCGCCTTGAAAATGATTAATATCAGAGGTTTGAACAAAAGTGTGTTGGTCTTCTTCGACAACTTTATCGCCGTTGAGTGTGACGACTGAATAACGCCTTAGTCGGTAATCACCATCGGCATGCTTGGTGTGAGGGAGTGCATCGAAGCTTGGGGTAAGCTCTTCTACACAGGCTTGACTTAAGTGAGCGATCTGCAACAAATTTTCATGTCCATGTAACATAGGTCACCTCCTGATGAGTTCTGTCTACTTACCACCGCATATAAACTTGTATCTTTACTAAAATGTTTATTATTTATACTCCCAAATCAAGTTTTAGCAGTTAAATTTCTCGACTTTATGAAATAAACAGAACAACAGACCAAATTGCGAACGCTTATCATTATAACAATCCAGTTTTGCAACGAGAGACCTTGAAAATTTGGAATTAATCACCATGTATTAAGATAAATCGCTGTTTTTTAAAGAACTATTAGCAAGTATTAAACCTGCTTTAATTACTTAGCCGAATTACATACAATCGAGTTATAACAAGGCGTTAGATACAGATTAAACGCCTTCTTTTTCGCAACAACAATGATAAAAATCTATGACTACTGTTAAGCACTGCAAACTACTTATCCTTGGCTCAGGCCCTGCTGGCTATACCGCAGCCATCTACGCCGCGCGCGCTAATCTAAACCCAGTGATCGTAACTGGTATGCAACAAGGTGGTCAGCTCACTACCACCACTGAAGTGGAAAACTGGCCAGGTGATGCAAACGAGCTAACAGGTCCTCTGCTGATGGAGCGCATGCAGGCTCACGCAGAGAAATTCGATACTGAGATCATCTTCGACCACATCAACAAGGTAGACCTTTCGTCACGCCCATTTAAGCTTTATGGCGACAGCAGCGAATTCACCTGTGATGCACTTATTATCGCGACCGGCGCATCAGCGAAATACCTTGGCCTAGAGTCAGAAGAGGCATTCAAGGGTCGCGGCGTTTCGGCTTGTGCTACCTGTGATGGTTTCTTCTATCGTAACCAAGAAGTCGCTGTTGTTGGTGGCGGTAATACAGCCGTTGAAGAAGCCTTATATCTTTCAAACATCGCTTCTAAAGTACATTTGATCCACCGCCGCGATACTTTCCGCGCTGAAAAGATCTTAATCAAACGCCTAATGGATAAGGTTGAGAGTGGGAATATCGTTCTGCATACCGACCGCACTCTTGCTGAAGTCGTGGGTGACGATATGGGCGTAACGGGCGTTAAGATCCAAGACACCAAGAGCGATGCAGTGGAGACTGTGAATGTAATGGGCGCATTTATCGCGATCGGCCACCAGCCAAACACGGGCATCTTTAAAGACCAACTGGATATGAACCACGACTATATCGTGGTGAACTCGGGTCTAAACGGTAACGCAACCCAAACCAGCATCCCTGGTGTATTCGCAGCCGGTGACGTGATGGACAATCAATACCGTCAAGCAATCACCTCAGCAGGTAGTGGCTGTATGGCAGCCCTAGATGCAGAGCGTTTCCTAGACGAACAAGAAAACTAACTTCTCATTCTATTTCGCCCAGTTTGCTATAAACTGGGCGCTTTTCGTTATTCCCAAGAAAATTCAGGTTTCATGGATAAGAAGACCCAGCGAGATTTAAGCCAGTGGCTTAAGTCTCAAAGCAAACTGGCTAAACGCTGGTTAACTATCTCCGTTCTTGCCGGCGTTGCCTCGGCTATCGCTCTGATCATACAGGCTGGGCTTATTGCTCATACCCTGCATAGTCTGATCATTGAGCACAGAGACAAATACGAGCTGATCCCCTACTTCATTGGCCTAGGTGTGACTGTTGTTATCCGCAGTGCTTTAGCCTGGGTAAGAGAAATCACTGGCTATCGCAGCGGTGAAGAAATCCGTAAATATATCCGTGGTCTTATCCTAGATAAAATGCGCCGTTTGGGGCCTGCCCATATTAAGGGTAAATCTGCAGGGGCATGGGGCACTATGCTCATCGAGCAGGTGGAAGAGATGCAAGATTTCTTCGCTAAATACCTACCGCAGATGGCACTCTCTGCCATAGTCCCTCTGATAATTTTGGTGGTGGTATTCCCACAAAACTGGGTTGCCGGCATGATATTCCTGCTCACTGCACCCTTGATCCCATTCTTTATGGCATTGGTGGGTAAGAAAGCCGCAGAAGCGAACCGCAAGAACTTCAAAGCGCTCCAGCGTCTGTCGGGTCATTTTTATGACCGATTGCAGGCAATGACCACCATCAGGCTGTTTAACCGCGCCAAAGCGGAAAAAGAGCACATGCACGTAGCCTCGGAGGTATTTCGAGAGCGCACCATGGGCGTGCTACGTATCGCTTTCCTATCTTCTGCGGTACTTGAATTCTTTACTTCGATTTCCATCGCGCTAACCGCGGTCTATTTCGGCTTTACCTTTATTGGCGAGCTGAATTTCGGTCACTACGGTACGACCGTTACCCTGTTTACCGGTCTGTTTATCTTGATCCTTGCGCCTGAGTTCTATCAACCTCTTAGAGACCTTGGCACCTTCTATCACGCCAAGCAACAAGCGATAGGTGCAGCAGAAAGCATCGTTGATTTTCTAAATACGCCAGAGAGCGAGCAAAAGGATTCGAGCAATACCGCGCTTCCAGAAACGGATTCGCTTTCTATACAAGCAACCGAGCTTATCGTTAGCACTCCGGATGGCACTAAGTTAGTTGGCCCTGTGAGCTTCAATCTAGATACAAGCAAGAAGACTGCTCTGGTTGGCCCAAGTGGCGCAGGTAAAACCTCACTGGTCAATGCTCTGCTCGGTTTCTTGCCTTATCAAGGCAGTATCAAGGTAAATGGTGTTGAACTTAGCGAACTGAACCTAGAGCAGTATCGCGATGCTATCAGTTGGGTTGGTCAAAACCCGCTTCTAGTACACGGCACTATTGAAGAGAACCTCAACCTTTCTGAAAAGCCATTTAGCAAAGAGCAGATCTCATCTGCGATTATCGATGCCCATGCCGATGAGTTTGTCGACCATCTGGGTCTAGATTACGCCATCTCAGATCGCTCAGGAGGCCTATCTGTGGGTCAGGCGCAGCGTATCGCCCTAGCCCGCGCCATCTTGCAACAAGGCAAGTTCTGGATCTTAGATGAGCCAACCGCAAGCCTAGATGCTCAAAGTGAGAAACTGATTAATCAGAGTCTGGATAAAGTTCTTGAGGCGCAAACCACGCTTATGGTCACTCACCAACTCAATAACCTACAGAAGATGGATCAGATCCTAGTTCTAGAACGTGGTCAGATAACTCAGCAAGGTCATTTCGATGAACTCAAAGAGCAAGGCACATTCCAGACCATGCTTAAGCACCAAAACACAGAAGGAGGTGACCTAGATGCGTGATTTGCTTCCTTATCTGAAACTATATAAAAAGCACTGGTTCGGTCTATCTCTGGGCATGCTACTGGGCTTTTTGACCCTATTTGCCTCTATCGGCCTTCTGACCCTGTCTGGCTGGTTCCTATCCGCCGCTGCAGTTGCTGGCCTAACGATCGCTCGTGAAACCTTTAACTATATGCTACCGGGTGGCGGTGTACGTGGCCTTGCTATGGGGCGTACAGCAGGTCGCTGGGGTGAGCGCGTGGTGTCGCACAACGCTACCTTTAAGCTGCTTACTGATCTGCGTGTATTCTTCTTTGAAAAGTTAACGCCTCTAATACCCGGTCGTGTCGCTAACGTACGTGATGCCGACCTGCTAAACCGCTTAGTTGCCGATGTATCCGCGATGGATCATGTCTATCTGCGACTGGTAAGCCCGGTGATCTTGAGCCTGATGGGTATCACCTGTCTTGGCGCTTTCCTAGCCTGGTTTGACCCAAGCGTAGGTATTACCCTTGCTGGTATCTTGCTGGTATTGGTTCTTAGCTGGCCAGTCATCTTTTATAAGCTAGGTAAGCGCAATGGTGAGCGTCTTACTGAGCATCGTGCCGACCTTCGTATTCGTGCATTGGATTGGATTTCAGGTCATAGCGAGCTTCTTATCTTCGGCGCAGAAAAACGCTATCGCGATAAGATCCTGAACGCTCAATATGAGCTGATGAAGAACCAAGCCTTCAATGCGCATATTACAGGCCTTGCCAACAGCCTACTTCTGCTAGCAAACGGCTTTACCTTGCTACTTATCTTCTGGATCTCAGCTGACGGTATCGGCGGTGCTGAGCCGAGTCCAATAATCGCCTTGGTGGTATTTGCCACCCTAGCGAGCGTTGAATTGCTAATGCCAATCGCAGGTGCCTTCCAATACCTTGGTCAAACACTCTCTTCTGCGCGCCGTCTTAACGAGATCATCAGCGCTGAACCTGAGGTTCAGTTCCCTGAAAACAGCGAGCACTTAGAGACCTCTACTGCGCCAGCCATTGAATTTAACAAGGTCAGCTTTGCCTATGACAAAGCTGACGTCCTTAAGGAGCTTTCGCTAACTATCAAGGGTGGTAATAAGGTCGCTATTCTAGGTAAAACAGGTAGTGGTAAATCGACACTACTGCAGCTCCTTAACCGCTTTTGGGATGTTCAAGGTGGCGAGGTTCGCATTGGTGACCGTGCTATATCAAGCTTTGATGAGGCTCAGCTTCGTCAACTTATCTCGGTAGTAAGCCAACGTGTGGATATCCTCAATGGCAGTCTGCGCGACAACCTTCTGATTGCAGATGAAAACGCGCAAGATGATAGTTTAAGAGCCGTGCTTATCGACGTGGGTCTAGCGCACCTTCTAGATAACAAGGGGCTAGAACAGTGGCTTGGTGAGGGTGGTCGTCAGCTATCCGGTGGCGAGCGTCGCCGTATTGGCATCGCGCGTGGTCTACTGCACAACGCCCCTATCCTGCTTCTTGATGAGCCAACCGAAGGCTTGGATAAGAATACCGAAGCGCAAATTATCGAGCTTCTTGAATCTCACTACCAAAACAAGACGGTTCTGTTTGTAACGCACCGCCTAGTGGGACTGGATAAGATGGACCACATAGTTGTCCTCGAACAAGGCGAGATAGTAGAGCAAGGTGATCATCAAACTTTGCTTAAACAGCAGCAGCGCTATTTTGAGCTGCATCAGTCACTAGCATAAACACTAAGGCCAGATATCAATCTGGCCTTTTTATTACCCGCTATACTTCTATCCAAGTTTTCTAAAGGAGTTCCAACCATGAGGGTTCTTTTTCTCAGTATCTTGGTGTTATTAAGCAGTTCGGTATTCGCAGACAGTAGTGATGGCATTATTGCGGTAAAGAGTGCCCATGACGTGAATACTACGGTAGATAATCTCGAAAAAGCACTGGAGTCCAAAGGGATGAAGGTATTTGCGGTCATCGACCATTCTGCAGGAGCAAAAAGCGTTGGAATCGATTTAAAGCCCACGGAGTTAGTCGTGTTTGGTAACCCCAAGGTCGGCTCTCCCTTAATGGTATGTGAGCAATCCGTAGCAATAGATCTGCCACAAAAAGCATTAATCTACGAGGATGAAAGCGGCGAGGTATGGCTTAGCTACAACGACCCTATGTATCTAAAGCAGCGCCATCAAATCGAAGGCTGTGATGAGGTGCTAAACAAGGTATCCAAAGCACTGGCCAACTTTGCCAAAGTTGCAACCCAATAACCCCTGGGGGCAAGCTATTGCGCGCTCCTTTTGTTTTGGGTTAGTACATGATCTCGAACGCCTTACTAGTCTCTATAAACCTAGTAAGGTGTTTTTCAGAAACAAAAAATTATTTCATCGATCTTCGAAACTAATCCCTAGCACGTAAATGGACAGAACCTCCTTAACCGAAAAGTGCATTTCTATCTGGCTGACTATTAGATAGACAACAAAACACGAAACGCCCCGTTTATTCACAGTTTTACGACCTCAAATCTACGATACCCATGTTTTGTCCTAAGCTTTATAAGCCAAACGACATCCATCAGCTTACATGGGTAGAAATGAATAAGTACAGACACCTCATTACCTTCCTCATTATTTGTTTACTAGCCTTACAAAGCGCTCTCGCCTCACCAATTAAACCAAGCACTCAAGAAAAAATGTGGTTAGATGACGGCGGTCAAATCAGTATGAGTGTGTCAAGATCGGGCCTACCACCTTTCACTTATGTGCAAAACAATCAGCCAACCGGATACCTGATTGACTACATCAACTTGATGGGAAAAAAAGCTGGGGTACCAGTCAGTTGGACCATAGTAAATAATCGAGCCGAAGAGCGCGCAAGAATCCAAAGTGGCTTAGACAACATGATCACCTCTTCTATAAAGGAAGAATACAGAGATGATTTTTACTTTGGAGACATAATAGTACCTAGAGTCATCCACGCGTTTACCCGCAAAGACGCCAACATCACGATTAATCGCCTCCAAGATATATTCCCGCTTAGGGTGGCGACTCAGAAAAACTTTACCGTTACAAAGCTTTTAAAAGAGAAATACCCTCAGCTAACACTCGTAGAGTCTGACAGTGTAGAAGAATCTATCGCCCAGATATCTGCAGGAAAAGCGGATGTCCTGTTCACCGATTACGCCATCGTCAACTATATCCTTCGAACCGCATTGATCAACAATATAGAATCGCAATCTAGCATCGATGAAATTAGCAACCTATTTAAGCCCATACATGTCCTGTATAGCAGGAGTGAACCGGTTCACATGATGACGTTGCTAGAGAAAGCAAGAGCCAATATAAGCCCCAAAGAACTGCAAGTCTTACAAGATAAATGGCTTTTGAGACAACCGCAGCAAGCACGCCTTAACCTTACTCAACAAGAGCAAGAGTGGATAGAACGCACTCCTGTTATTCGTACCAACAACCTCAGTGACTCCTCCCCCTTTGATTTCAATGAAAACGGGAAACCTTCTGGCTATTCAGTGGAATACCTCAAGCTATTAGGTCAAAAAGCGGGACTGACTTTTGAGTTCGTACAAGGAAATACCTGGAGTGAGTTCAAACAGTTCGCAGAAGACAGACACATAGACATGCTCCATCTAGCGAGCAAGACGGATGATAGGGAGCGGTATCTCAGCTATACCTACTCCTACTATACGGGCTCTCCTAACTTGCTCTATGGCAGAAAATCCCAAGCCATTATCAGTAACTTCGAGCAATTAGCAAACAAGCGGGTCGCGGTATTGCGGGATGGCGTCGAGCAAAGGCATCTGAGCCAGAACTACCCCTCCATTAATTTATTTAGCGTCGACACTAATCTAGGTGGTTTGAACTCGGTGCTCAAAGGCGAAGCCGATTACTTCCTCTGTTACCCGAGCATTTGTGATACCTATATCGCACAAAAGTTTTTAACCAACCTGGAGTCACGGGGACATCTAGGCATAGAAGAGCTAGAAAAACCAAAGAAGGCGCACTTTGCGGTAAGGAATGATTGGCCGGAGTTGGTTTCTATATTAAATAAGGCGATATTGGCGGTAACCACAGAAGAGAAGAAGCAACTCAGAGAAAAGTGGTTCAATCGATCTTACAGCCAGAAATCACTCATTGAATCTCTGACCGATGCGGAAAAACTATGGCTCGACAGCAATCGCAGGCTGGTCTTCTCACAGCCGAAGAAATATTCTCCCTACTCGTATGTGGATTCAGATGGCGTATTTGGAGGACTGGCATCAGATCTTATTAAAGAGTTCAACAGCCAGTATAAGGTCGACAGCTATTATGTGGACTATCCAAATTGGAGTGAAACCTATCAGGCATTGCTAGACGGAAAGATCGACTACATACCTACTATTAACATCAACGAAAAGCGCAAGCAGGAAGTGCTGCTAACGACTCCCATACTGACCTACAACCTCACTATATTTTCCCATGATGATGGCCCGTATTTTAACAACCTTGATGAACTAGCGGGTTATCGCGTTGGTATTAGTAAGAATTCTTCGGTCGCTAATTTGCTAAGGGCTAATTACCCTAACCTCAACTTTGTTACCTATAAAAATGGCGTGGATGTCTATCGAGCACTATCCGATGGCAAGATAGACGCGGCAGCCGCCAGTCCACATGTGATGTACCACACCATCAACGAGTATAACCTCGAGAATATTGTTGCCTCAGCTGAAACAGAATTCAGATTTGAATTAGCCATAGCCGTCAACAAATCTAAGCCAGAGTTACTCACTCTATTCAATAGGATGATCACGAATCTGGGTCCGGATGAAATCGACAAACTGATGGACAAATGGACCACGGTTAAAATTGTGCACCGCATAGATTGGCAGTCGATTATCTTCTGGGTTTTAGGTGTAACACTACTGCTCATCACCTTGTCGACCATCTTGATTACACTCAATAAAGCCAAGACCATTAAAATACTGGCCGAAAACGACAAACGACTGACCAATGCACAGCGAGTCGCTAAGATTGGCAGTTGGGAACTCAACGACAGAAGAGAGCTCGTTCAGATATCCCCCCAAATCCGCACCCTGCTTGGTTTGGGTTCAGAGTTTTCTCTTACTCAGGAAGACTACCGCAGTTTTGTCCACCCAGACGACTTGGAGGGAATCAAACAAAGCTGGAAACGCGCGCTCAAGACAGGATTGTACCAACACGAATACCGCATCAGTGTAGGCAATGAAGAAAAGTGGGTGCGTGAAGTTGCAGAGCTTACCTTTGAATCTAACGGTAAGCTCAACCACGCGTCAGGCATCGTTCAGGACATTACCGAAAGAAAAATAGCCGAACTGAAAGTCATTCAAAATGAGAACGAACTTCGCTCATTGACCTCTAAACTACTCAACGTTCAAGAAGAAGAGAGACGACGTGTCGCGCGCGAGTTACACGATGACTTAAGCCAACGCCTTGCTGTGCTCTCACTCTCTATCGGTACCCTAGAGCAAGATAAGGACCTCTTGCCGGCAAAAGATAAGCTCAATGCAGTAAAACAGAACATCATTACAGTGGCTAAGGATATCCACGGTATCTCTAGAAGACTCCATCCTTCTATCCTCGATGATTTAGGCTTGATTGACGCACTGAAATCAGAGATTAAAAACTATGTGGATCGGGAAATGATTGCGGTGGATTTCGAAACCACAGCCAATAAGGTAGAGCTTGGTAAAGAGGCGGAGTTGGGATTGTTTCGAATTACCCAAGAATCACTGCGCAATATTGCCAAATACTCAGAGGCGTCAAAGGTACAAGTGACCCTCAGTATCATCAATCAACACTTAATTCTGAAGGTGATGGATGACGGTATTGGCTTTGATGTCCAAGAGGCTATGCTCTCCCCTGGTCTTGGTCTGCAAAGCATTACTGAACGAGCCCGTCTCATTAAAGCTAAACTGGACATCCAATCGAGTGACCAAGGCACAATCATTACCGTCGATCTTCCTCTAGATCGCTGATCACTTTCCCCAACACACAACGCCTCAATTTGAGGCGTTGTGCTCAGCAAATATCACGTGTGAGTACAAGATTTCTGCTTATTGAAACTCAGCTAAGAGTTCAACAAGAAATGGGTAATAATTCCCCCTGCGTAACCCAGACCAATTGCCCAAGTCCACTTTAGGTGCGCCATAAAGGTGTAGTGCCCCTTAGCTGTGCCCATAAGTGCCACACCAGCGGCCGAGCCTACCGACAGCAAGCTTCCACCAACACCCGCCGTAAAGGTAATCAATAGCCACTGGAAGTGATCCATGTCTGGTTGCATGGTTAGAATCGCGAACATAACGGGGATGTTATCGATGATGGCTGATATTGCACCTGCTGTTACGTTAGCCGCAGTCGCGCCCCAATCACCATACATCACCTGTGAAATGGAGGTGAGATATCCCAAGAAACCCAGTGCGCCAACGCAGTACATCACGCCGAAGAAAAACAATAAGGTATCCCACTCTGGTATAGCCAGTTTACTAAACACATTGAACTCTGAATCCTCATGCCCCTTTTGCAACTGACGTTTTTTCAAATAAATGGTTAGGAATAGCAAAGACAAGCCGAACATCATCCCTAAGTATGGTGGCAAACCTAGCAAGTTCTCGAAGGTCACTGCTAGCGTAATCGTTGCTAGAAACAAGCCTACCACCAGAAACCCTCCGCTTTTAACCTCTACAAACTCACCTTGTTTTAGAGGCTGCCCCTTAGGCACATACCGAGAGATGATCAAAGCAGGAATAAGGTAATTAACCAAAGAAGGAACGAAGAGTTGGAAGAAATCAAAAAACGTTGCGTGTCCGGACTGCCACACCATCAAGGTGGTAATGTCTCCAAATGGAGAGAAAGCGCCACCCGCATTCGCAGCCACAACAATAACGATACAAGTCTGAGCGATAAACTTCGGACTATCACGGCCAACCGCCATGACCACAGCCCCCATAATCAAAGCTGTTGTAAGGTTATCTGCCACTGGTGACAGCACAAACGCAATACCACTGGTTACCCAAAATAGCTGCTGATAATTGAATCCACGGTTAATCAGATACCCTTTCAATGCTTCAAATATGTTCCTCTCTTCTAGCGCATTGATGTAAATCATCGCCACTAGAAGAAACAAGAACAGCTCAGCAAACTCCTCAAGATTATGAGTCACCGCAATTTGCATAGTCTCATGGCTTACTCCTAGTTGATTCCCAACAATAGCAGCCACAACCCACAGCAAACCCGCTGAAAAGATCATTGGCTTAGATTTTGGAAGGTGTAGTTTCTCTTCAAATATCACCAAAAGGTAAGAAGCAAAGAATATAACCAAAGCTAAAATAGCTAACGGACTATCTATCGCTACAAGTTGTTCAGAGTGAGATTCAAAGGCTAACGCATATTGAGGTATACACATAGCTAAGAAGCTAAATAATAGTGTTCTAAGATATTTCATAAGAATATCTCCCAAGTATTATTGCGATTATTTAATTAAGACTTACTTATATTCTGGAATTGAATAAGCACTCTTTTCTAGGTGTGCTTGATAAAGGTCATAGATAATAAATGCCGTTGGATTATCTAAGCACTTAGTTTGCTTGAATTGACGTACTTTCTCTAACTCCCAACTATCTAAAGATTGCTCAGCACGCTCAAACGTAGACAAATAGCGGAAGAAGTTATTGGCAATTAGCGGCTGATACTTCCTGACAAATGAGCCGGTCAGAAGCTTTTCAGACAATGGCAAACGGTGCATGTTACCCAAGTCGCGCCCGTAATAGCGAGAATAAATATAAAAGATAGTTGCGATTGAAAGCACCAAGGCTAGATAGTTACTTTCATTCCAAGACAGGGCAACGAGGAAAGTACAACCAAATATAGATATTAGAGAAAGAAGATTATTTAAAAAATCCAAATTCAAAATTAACTTGAGACAACGAAAATCTCTAATTATATTTTCATGCTCATTCATATTACATTACTCACGGTCATTTTCCTCTTTACAAAAAATATACACGCATAAGTAGAGTGATATAACTAGTAAATATACTGAAATTACTAACTCAAATTACTAGTCTTATTCTTAGTTGTTGTTAATAAATCTACAGACCTTATTTTCTAGAATATATATATCTAAATAAGATGCATTCACTGAAAAGTGTTAGTTCAGTGCAACAACCAGCTCTCGGAACTCTGGCTTGTTACGTAACTGTCCACTGCCCTCTTGGATTATTTGATCCACCACCTCATCATCTAGCGAAAGATCAGTCACCACCTGGTTAAACAAATGACGCTTATTCAAGTTGGCAGTGCTTTGGAAATTAACCTCTATAAAATGAGGAACAACCTCGACTTGATCTGATGATGCCTCCTCTGCCCACCTCTCCATCGACTTCTTAAACAGATCTTTGGTGGCATCGTTATATCTATGAAGTTGAATATCTGTAACCGACTGCAGTGTTTGCTCAATAGTAGGCACATCAGCGCTGAAACCAATGGAGTCATCAGGGTTGGTTGAAGCATCTACAGAAATCACGATCACATGATGTGGAGTCACTGAGGGCTGAAAGTGGGCAAACTTATGGATCTGACCAAGCTCCAACAGATCATAGATGGCCAATAGACCTAGGTTATCTGTAATACCGCCATCCACTAGATGGATATACTTGTTCTTCTCTTTATCCGAATACTCGCCTATCTCCCGCATGGTTTGCTGCGACTGATAAGAAAGGCTGGAGACATTCTCAGGAAGATGTTGTTCATACGCGTCCTGCTGGCAACCGCCCAAGTTTTCAAGCACGACAGGTTCAAACAACACAGGCACAGCCGCAGAGGCAGCGACGGCCTTTGACACAGGATAAGATTCTGCATCTGAGCAGATCAGTCCAAAGTACTCTTGAATGAACGAGAAACGAAGACCTGTCGTGATGTCCGATGCATTGATAATGATCCTTGGTCCATGCTCTGACTGCATATCACCTAAGGTCGCATCACCAAACAACTGCTCTTGATAGTATTGGCTTGCACTCTCCGTGCGCCCCCAACTCGAGAGCCAGTGCGATGGACTAAGGAAGCGTGACACCAATGCATCTTTGACATTCATGTAGAGAAAATCTTCCTTATAGTCTTGAAAGATTTGGTCTCCATAAACGCCGTAGTATGCCGATGTAAAACTGCCACCCGAGACCGAGCTAATAACATCCACCTCGTCCAGCAGGCGTTTCTTCTCGCCGTTGATCTCTATCTCAGTGCGCTTGAGCTCTTCCAATACTCCATAAGAGAGAGCCGCTGCTCGAGTACCGCCACCAGAAAATGCCAATATAACGGTAACGTCATTTTCTGGGTTCAGTGCAACTTTCGGAATAGATGTTTTATCGGAAAAATCGGTATCCTTGAAGGTATTCGCAGGCTGATTAACCGTTGCACAGCCTGATAGGAAGCCGATTAAAAACAGTAGTTTAAGTACTCGGTCAATCATCTACATCACCCTCAGGTTACATCATGCCCATAAAGTAAGGGATGATCAGTGCGTTCGCTAAATCGATAAAGAAAGCACACACTAATGGCACTACAATAAACGCTTGAGCTGAATAGCCGTATTTTTGACTCACAGCAGACATATTCGCCATTGCCGTTGGTGTAGAACCTAGCGAGATACCACCAAAACCCGCACACACAACCGCTGCATCATAGGTTTTACCCATGGCAGGGAACACAACAAAGATGTTAATTACGACAGCCAGCAGCAATTGCATCGCTAGAATAGCGAAGATAGGTCCTGCAAGATCAATGAGCGTCCAAAGTTGCATGCTCATTAACGACATTGCTAAGAAGGTGCCTAACGCGATATCTGCAATCAGATCCACCGCAGCAGTTCGTGTTGGCCATTTCGTACCAGTAATACGCGGGTAAGATTGCGGAATAAGGTTGGTAATTACGATGCCAGCAAACAAGCATGAGACAAACAGAGGCAATTGCAGGCCTGTTTGACTGATTGCTTCATTCAGAAGTACGCCCACCACAATACACACATGGATCGCGAGAACAGCATCAAGGAAATCAAAAGAAGTGAGCTTTTCTACTGCCTTCTTTCCCTCGTCTTGCTTAGAGGTATCAATTTCAGATGCCACCAAGCTATGTCTCTTAATAAGAAACTTAGCAATGGGTCCACCCATCAAGCTTGCTAAGATAAGACCGAAAGTGGCACTAGCAATACCTATCTCCATTGCACTTTCGAGTCCAAACTCATCCGCGACTTTAGGCGCCCAGGCGATAGCGGTACCGTGACCACCAATCAGTGAGATACTGCCACTGAGTAGACCAAACACTGGTTCTAGACCAAATGCAGAAGCCACAGAGATTCCCACCACATTTTGCATTAACATGAAGAAGATGGTTACGACCAGAAGGATGACAAGTGGCTTGCCCCCTTTAAGTAGATCTTTCAGGCTTGCGTTTATGCCTATAGTGGTAAAAAAGTACACCAAGAGCACGTCACGTGCGGTCAGATCAAAAGTCACTTCTACCGAGGTCAATGCATATACCAGCGCTAGCAATACTGAGACCAAGATGCCCCCTGATACTGGTTCAGGGATGCTGAACTCCTTCAAGAAGCCTATGGTTTGGTTGAGCCTTCGGCCGATAAAAAGCACCACTATGCCCATAGTCACGGCAAAAAAGGAGCTCATGTGAAGAATGTTGTTGTCGAAATCCATAACTGTCCTACCATTTATTGATTGTAAAAGTTGAAGAAGTTGTTTTTAGTTCTTTGCAAGCTCTGGGTTAACTTCCCAGTTGCCGCCAAGAGCTTTATGTAGGCCAACAACGACTTGTGATGATTGAAGGTTGGCAGCAATCTCACGGTCTTTGACTAGGTTTTGTTGACGCTGTGCATCTAACACCGTCATATAATCCACTAAGCCAGCTTTATAGAGAGACTCAGCTTTTGCCAGAGTACTATCTGCTTGCTCGCGAGTTTCATGAGTGAGCGCTTCTAACTCCTGGCTCGAACCGTAGGCATAAAGCAGTGTTTCTACTTCAGTAATGGCGGTATTTACCGACTGCTCATAGGAAAGAACAGCAGTCTTAAAGCGGCTTTCCTGCAGTTCGACTAGAGCATCTGAGCGACCACCATCAAATACAGTCCAGCTCACGCCGACACCCGCAACCCAAGCTGCGGAATCGCTGCTAAACAGGTCGCTAAAGTCACCGGCGAGCACGCCTGGGCTCCCCGTCAGGTAGAATTTCGGATATTTGTTGGCAACTGCCGCACCCACATCTGCGTTAATAGCGGCCATTTCACGCTCAGCTAGAGCGATATCAGGACGGTTTTGCAATACTTCCGATGGCATACCGATCGGCACGACACCACGGTAGTTTGGCATTGGCTGTGCCCCCTCCAGCAGAAGGTTCATCTCAGCAGAGGTCTTACCCATAAGGATTGCAAGACGCTGTTTGTGCACATTCATCGCAATATCAAGCTGAGGCACAATTGACTTGGTCATTGAAAGCGCAGCTCGAGCTTGAGCAAGATCCATCTCTGAGCCATATCCACTTTTAACAACACTTTTCACAAGCTCAAGGGTCTGCTCTTGAGACTGAATTGTCTCTTTTGCTAGTTCCTTGCGCTGCTCTGCTCCGCGATACTGCAGATAGTTGTGAATCACATCTGCGGTGATCAATGTGGTCATGCCCTGCTTCACAATTTCTGCCTGCTGGGCTCGGATTTCCGCAGACTCTGCCTGATAACCCAAGCGATTAAAGACATCCGCTTCCCAAGTGATATTTGCGCTCAATGTTGCAAACTCATATTGGTTATCAATCAGAGCATCACCTCCAGTAAGGGCGCTCACCTGAGGCCCCAATCCACCAGGAGTAACCAGTGGACCCGCGAGCGGGTCGTTCTCACTGATTTGATAGCTAGTAGCCCCAGCTTGGAGACTAACCGTTGGAACCTTGAATGACTCGATAGCTCTTTGATAAGCCTGTGCCGCCTTGATACGTTCAGCCGCTATTTTCAAAGCGATATTTTGCGTTTGCGCCTCATTAACCAGTTGGTTTAGCTTCTGATCTTCAAACGCTAACCACCACTGTGACTGCTTGATCTGTTGTGTGGCATCAACACCTTCTACTTGGCTGTATAGGAACTCATTACCTACCTCACTTTGAGGAGCTTGATAATCAGGGCCCACTGCGCAACCGGCTAGAATCATCGACAAAACAATTGGCGTCAGTTTGTTAAATTTCATAATTCATTTCCTCGGTTGAAAGTGATACTTCAGTAACTTCTTGCTGTCCTTCTTCGTTTTGATAAAACAGCTTGTATAGTGCTGGCATTACGAACAAAGAAAGGAAGGTTGCGGCCGCGAGGCCCCCGATGATGGTCGCAGCCATCTGGTCAAACAGTAGGTCAGACATGAGAGGCACCATACCCAGCATTGTGGTTAGTGCACCCATGGAGATGGCCATGGTACGGTTCATGGTCGCCTCTTTAATGGCGTCAGATAAATTCGCGCCATTGCTTCGTTCCAACTCAATCTGGTCAATCAAGACAATGCCATTTTTGATGATCATGCCCGATAAGCAGATAAGTCCCACCAGTGCCATAAAGCCAAATGCTTTGTCTGCAATCAGCAGCATTGCCACCACACCGGTCAGTGCTAGAGGTACGGTGCCAAAGATGATTACTGGCTGCTTAAAGCCGTTAAACATAGCGACCATGATGATAACCATCACAAGCATCGCAGCTGGCAGATTAGACAAGGTATCTACGATTGCCTTGTTTTCGTCATAGTACTCACCGCCCCACTTCAGCTCATAGCCGTATGGAAGTTCGATAGACTCAATCGCTTCGCGGCTGTATTCACGCGCTAGCGCAACGGTAGTACCTTTAACGCCCGCCTGTACTGTGATGGTTGGCACTCGGTCACGACGCCAGATCATTGACTCCTCTGTATCAAAATCAAAACCATCGACAACCTGTCCCAGAGGCACAGAGTGAATACCAATCAGTGATTGGACTGGAATGGTATCTAGGTCAGCCAGGGTCACATCGATGCCACGAACTTGGATTGGGATAAGCTCATCTTTTTGCTTCATCTGACTAATAGGGAAGCCTTCAGAAGCACGCTTCAGAGCTAGCGAGATATCAGTACGGTTAATACCAGCACGACGTGCTTGCTCCTCATTTATGATCGGTTTGATAACCTTGCTCTCTTGTCTCCAATCGTCACGAATGTATTTGGCATATGGGTTTTGCTCTAAGATATCTTGCGCTTGGCGAGATAGCTGTTCTAGTACCACAGGGTCAGGGCCGCTAAAGCGCGCCTCGATGCTGTACTTATCTGATGTCGCCAGTTTTAGTGCTCTAAAGCGAGGCTCAGCCTGCGGGAATTCCTGCTTTAACCACACATCACCACGTTCAACCAATGTCGCAATTGATGCATAGTCTTCAGTGTTGATAAGGATCTGCCCGTAGGCTGGGTCAAACGGTTCTGGCTCTACGGTTACTGAGAAGCGAGGTGCACTTGCGCCGACATAGGTGGCAAAGTTATCTACCTCAGGTTGCTCCAGTAGCCAAGCTTCAATCTTGCGCATATCGGCTGATGTTTTCTCAATCTGAGCTCCGTTTGGTAGCCAGTAATCAAGAAACACGATCGCGCGGTCAGAAGTTGGCATAAACACTACTCGAACCTGTGGGATAAGGGCTATCGTCAGAGCAATCAGTGGGAGCACAGCCACTAGGCCTTTCTTTGGATTGTCTACCATCCAACTTACCGCACTGCGAAAACCTGCTGCGAACTTAGACTCTTTCTGTTCTTCACCCTGCGCTGCTGGCTTGATGAAGTACCAACACATCAGAACTGTAACCGTTACCGCCACAATCCAAGAGAACAGCAGAGATGACATCATGATCTGAGGTACTGACTCGGAGAACTCTGACGCATCCGTATTAGACAGGATTACCGGCAAAGTACCCATGGCCGCAATAACTGTAGCGGCAAGCAGTGGTAAGGCTGTTTCTTTTACCGCGTCGATCCCCGCTTTAGTGCGCTCTACACCTTTGTTTAGTTTCACGATGAATAGGTCAACAATCACGATGGCATTATCCACCAGCATGCCTAGCGCTAGGATGAAGGTACCTAGAGATACACGTTGCAGGTCAATGCCCATCACATTCATAAACACAAGGGTAATTAGGATGGTGATAAGAAGACTTGAACCCACAATCAATGCGCTCTTCATCCCCATGAAGACCCAAAGTACTGCCACAACAATTAGGACACTTTCAAGAAGGTTACTTACAAAGTTGTTGATTGATTTAGTCACTTCATCTGGCTGGAATGCGATATCTTGGATATCTACACCCAAAGGCAAGGTTTGCTCAAAGTCATCGATGGTTTGACGCAAGGTGTCGCCAAGAGATACAACGTTCACTCCATCTACTGGGCTTACGGCTAAAGTAATCGCGTTCTTACCGTTGTAGCGGCTCTGGCTAAGCACTGGCTCTTGATAATCTAGAGTAATGTCAGCAATGTCACCAAGACGGATTAGACCGGTACTTAGGTCACCAACACCCCCTTTGATTACGAAGTTGGCGATATCATTAACCGACTGGAACTCACTGTTTTGTTCAACTCGAACACGTTCGATACCGGCTTTAAATCGGCCTGCATCATAAATGGCATTTTGGCTGTTTAGTTGGCTAATAACCTGAGCGGCAGAAAGCTGATAACGAGCAAGACGCTCTTCCGGAAGGTCGATATTCACGACTTGTTGTTGCACACCGTGAAGCTCAATCTTTTTGATACCTTTCACCGCTTTAAGACGACGCTGTAGCTCTTGGGCATAGTCTTTAAGCTGAGCCATCGGGATGTCATCACTGGTTATCGCAAATAACATACCGTACACCTCAGAAAACTCGTCCTGAACTATGCTCACTTGAGCCGTAGGTGGCAGCAGTAACTTTCCATCATTCACCTTACGGCGTAACAAATCCCATTGTTGTGGCAATTCAGATGAAGTAGTTGTCTCTGCAAGGTCGACAAAGATCATCGACATACCAGGTTTAGATAAAGAGCGGAGCTCATCTAGGGTTGCCATCTCTTGAAGTTTGGTCTCTATCTTATCCGTTACCTGCTCTTCAACCTCTTTGGCTGATGCACCAGGATACAGAGTGACTACAACTGCACTTTTTACTGTAAAGGTGGGGTCTTCTAGCTTACCCAGTTTAAAATAAGAGGCGATACCGGCAATCACGCACAGCACGGTAAAAAAGGCGACAAAGGTTCTTTGTCTAATGGCGAATTCTGCAAGATTCATAATTGCCTCCTAGTTAGCTGAGTACATTTCAATAAGCTCACCTACTTCTTGGTTCGCTTTTAAAAATCCAACCCCTGAGGTGATCACCTTGTCACCGTTTACTAGGGCTCCTGATACACACACATCGTTTCCACGAAGGCGCTCAACGTGCACTGGCGTTGGGACGGCTCTGTGGTCTTGAACCAAGAACACACTATGCTTGCTGTTGTGTTTGGTTACAGACCCATAAGGCAAACAGTGCACATCAGCCTTGGTGCTAAAATCGGCTTCGACTACCACGGCTTTACCTGGTAAAGCAGGAATATTGGCTTGGTCAATTTGAAACACAACGCTGTAGGTTTGTTTGATTGGATGAGGAACAGTACCGATTTCACGAGCAAACGCAGTGAATGACTGATTGGCATCTTGCCAAGTTACATTTACTGACTGACCATACTTAAACTGCTGAATCAGGCTCTCCGGCACATCTACCACAGCCTCTAGTTGAGATAGTTTGTGTACCTGAAATACTGGGATACCCGGTAAGATTTGCTCATACTCTTCACTTTTTTGCTGGCCAACAACGCCATCAAATGGGGCCCTCAGAGTGGTGTAGCGAATCGCATCTTCTGCCTTGATGATGTTCTGCTTCACTACTTCAACTGCAGCACGAGCTCGCTCATAGCCGCTGCGAGCACGGTCAAGATTAACCTTGGCTATCGCATTTTCTGAGATAGCTTGCTTCACACGACGCAACTCTGACTCTGCTAATCGCTTAGCCGATTCTGCTTCTGATAAACGAGCTTCAAGCTCGATTAAGGCTACTTGATAATCATGGGCATCAAGTTGAGCTAACTTGTCACCCTTCTTAACTTGGTCTCCAGGCGAAACGTAAATGGCTTCAATAGTGCCTGGCACACGAAAAGAAACATGAGCCTCATATACCGACTCCAAGCGACCGGCAAAGATCTGTTGGAAATCACCTTGGTAGTCGCCTAACTCAATTACATTTACCGGACGCGGTGATTTATCTACAACCTCTGCAGGTTGTTCACTGCATCCTGCTAGTGCAGTAGCGACACTCAAGGCTATAAGGGCATTGGTAGATTGAAGTTTCATAGAATTATCCTTACTTAATGGTGGCATTACTGTTTAAGCGAACACCGGATTCATTTTTAAAAGAAAAGTTCATTTCTTTTTTCAAGTAATATAATTCTGGTTCAGGAGTGGGCATTTCGAACCTGTGATACTTACCAGTGGATAATGTAATATTTACTAGTAAAGGCTGGGAAATTTACTAGGTTTCCCTAGCAAATTTCACCAGCCTTTTATTAACACTAGTTAAAGTATAAAACCACACTAACAATTAAATTTATTAGTGTGGCTCAATAATTTTCTATATTGGATCAGTTAAGGCCAACCCTATTCCCCAACGTCGCTGAGAATGATTATAATCAATTAAAGACTCTCCATATCCGTCAGTGTATTGAATATATCCTCTTAAACGCTTCCATATTGGAAAAGTTACTCCAAGCTCTATAAATCCTTTGTGTGTGGCAAGATTATTACGCGCCGTACCAAAGACTTTGACCTTGTTAAATCTATAGGCTGCAGTTACCTCAAAATGCCCCATGTAATCCTCAATATCTGGATTATCATCATCTTCAGCATCCTCTTCCAATCTTAGCCAAGGCCTGAATCCCACTGCCCAATCATCACTTTCCCATAGTCCTACTAGATAAGCTCGGTTCCAGCTGCGAGATAAAGGTTGACTGCGTCCATTGGACTGATGCTCTACCCCCACACCCCAGCCAAAATTACTGTCAAACGGCTTCCACTCTGTTGGAGCTAGATAGAAGAATTCCGGTTGATAATTGGTCTCACGAAACGGAGCAGAGATGTTTTCCGAGTAGATCTGCCACCATGATTGGGCAGTAAAACCAAAGTAAAGAGCATCCCCCTCGACAAGAAGATCACCATAGTTTAGTGGTACCTTAATACTGAGTTGTATCTTGGCTTCTTGATCCTCAAAATTCTCTTGCCAATCTGGGTTGCTCCCATAAGCACCTGTGTTGATCGAATCAGTCTGAGTAAATGGCAGAATGTAGTTCATCTTATGTGGCGTCAGAACAAATGGATTGTCTTGGGTATCCTGCTCGTATTTGATGCGCTGCTCAGTCATGGATAAAGACGACTCATCTTTGTCGTGTTCTGAACTCTCATAAGCAAAAGATGAAAAAGAGAACGGAGCCACGATAAGGCAATATAGCAAGCTTTCCTTTATAACTTTCATTTTAACCTCAGACCTATCCATAAAAACATTATTAAATAATCCACTTATATTAGGTCTAAAGCCACTGGTAAAATTACCTGTTCAGAATTTAAAATTTACCTACTGAAAATTTGCCAATGACTGACTGGTATATCTCACTATCTGATCTAGTAAATACCCTAGTTAATTATCCATTAAAAAATATAAATAATTACCACATCAAAACGAAGCAATATAAATGCTCACCTTGATACAAAAATATTAACTATCTTTTATAGGAATCTAAATATGAAAAAACTAACTGCTATCTCATCTGTACTTCTTACTGCTCTTGTTTCAGCACCAAGCCTTGCAAATGATCTAGATGTTGATTGGTTCGCAGGTGTGGGTACAGGTTATCAAATTGACGATGTAACAGGTGCAAATGACATGAATGGTGAAGATGTAGCGTTTGAACTGCGTGGCGGCGCAATCTTGAACGACCATCACCGTGTTATGGGTACTTACGGCTACATGGATAAGCTAGAGCAGCACTCTTTCCTAGCTTCATATGACTACCTATTGCCTGTGTACGAGAATGTTAACCTATTCGCTGGTGTTTCTATGGGTGTTGCAGACAGTGAGATCGCGAGTGAGAGTTCTACAGACTTCGTTTGGGGTGGCCAAGTAGGTGCTATGTACCAGTTCAACGAATCATGGTCGGCTGAGCTTTCATACCAGTATCTTGACCAAGACTACGAGGAGAACAACACGAAGCTAGAGAACACTCAACAGATCATGGTTTCAGTGGACTACCACTTCTAAACCAAACCAAACCAAAAATACGATTACGACAGCGGGCAATTGCCCGCTCGTTTTTTTATATAATTCATGTGTTTAATCCAACAACTCTGCATCATAACCTAATGGCTTCTATAGTTTAGTAATATCAACAACTAGCCATTACGATTCAGTCTCTTCACGCATCCAGACTGCATCGATTCAGGAGTAATGCATGGCAGGGTTTCTGCGCTTCATTTTTATCTCCGCGCTCAGTTTATTCAGTCTAATCTGCTGGGCTGAACAAGTTAGCCTTACAACCAAAGGTTTATTTACCCAACAAGAACTGGCTTGGATAGAGAAGCATCCAAACATTCGCGTGAGTAACTCTACTGACCTGCCGCCTCTTGCTTTTAAACAAGATGGTCAAGTGGTGGGCTACTCTATCGATTACATCGACTTGCTGAGTGAAATAACGGGCTTAACCTTTATATTTGAGTATCAAGAGGATTGGTCTGAGCAGCTGCAACAAGCCGAGGAGCGCCAGCTTGATATGTTGCAATTAGTGCGTGAGCGCAAAAGCATTGATCGCTATATGGATTTCACCCAGCCTTATCTATCCGGCAGTTCTGCTGTTCTTTATGGTAGGGACGGCCAGCCCAGAGTTAGCTCTATTGGTCGTATAAAAGATAAGCCCATCGCCGTGCGAAGAGACTTCTTAGAACAGCGATATCTAAGCACCCACTACCCTAACCTAGACCTAATAATCGTCAACTCTACAGGCGAGGGATTAAATGCGGTTTTAGGAGGCGAAGCAGAGTATTTTATTTGTAGTGCTAACACCTGTGAAACCTATATCTATCAAAACTTTCTATCCAACCTAGAGATTGTCGGCAGTCTGGGTATTCCAGAGCTAGAGAAACAAAACCAAGCTCGGTTTGCGACTAGAAGTGACTGGCCAGAGCTTAATAGCATCATCAACAAGGCCATTGATGCGATTACTGAAGAACAGAGGCAAATCTTAGCCGATAAATGGCTAGATAAGAATAATCGGCAGAAGTTACTCGTCGAGTCCCTAACCGATGAGGAGCGAGCTTGGATTGAAAGCCACACGCGAATCGCGTTTAGCTTGCCCCTCAAACTGCCGCCGTTCGCTTATGTGGTCGATGACGAGCCAAAAGGTATTGCCGATGACTTCGTACGCCGGTTCGAAAAAGAATATGGGATAGAAGCCCACTTCATTCCATACACTAGCTGGAAACAAATTGTTGACGCAGTTCAATCGGGCGAGATTGATTTTGTTCCTGGTATGAACATAACCGAGGAGCGTAAGCAAAGCCTACTGTTTACCGAGCCCTTCATTGAGATGCCAGCTGCCATCTATACAAAAGCTGGTAGAGCTATCTACAGTACTTTAGACCGAGCATCCGGCAAGAAAATAGGCTTAGCAAAAGGCAGTGCTTGGGTTGCGCCGATTAAGCGTGACTTCCCAGAACTGCTCGTGGTTGAATTTGCCAAACTAGATGACGCATTGGTCGCACTATCCAACGAAGAGATTGACCTTACGGTTGTGAACAGATTCGTAGCCAAACATCACATAGCCACGTTGGGGCTCGATGATCTTGTTCACTCTGGCACTACCTCATATCGTCAAGCAACGGCGATTGCGGTTCACCCTTCCAAGCCCGAATTGGTGAGTCTATTTAACAAGGTCATCGCTTCGGTCGATGAGTCCCAAATGACTCTGATTCTGGAGAAATGGAACAACCTACAAATCATTGAGAAAAACCCTTGGCAGGTTTATATCGTATGGGCTGCCGCCTTTGTATTTGGCATTATTTTTATAATCTTGTTGTTCAATTATCTAAATAGAAAGAAGAGCATTAAAGTCATAAAGAAAGTAACTCAAAGGCTATCAAACGCACAAAGGGTGGCAAAACTGGGCAGTTGGGATGTCAGCAGCGACGGCACCATTACCTCCCTATCTGTTGAAGCTGCCCATATACTGGGCGTTGCCGAAACCAAATCTATGCGGCGTATCGACTATGTGCAAATGATCTACGATGAGGATAGAAAAAACTATCTAAGAAAACTCGATGATGCAATCGAAACAGGGCTTCTGAACGTTGAGTATCGCATCACTGTCGATAATCAGCTCAAATGGGTTAAAGAGGTCTCTGAGTTAAAGTTTGATAATCACAACAAGTTCGTCTCAGCGAGCACAACGATTCAGGACATCAGCGAATTTAAGATACAACAAGAAAAGCTCATCGAGAGCCAAGACGAACTGCGTATGCTGACCTCCAAGCTTTTGAGTGTCCAAGAGGAAGAGCGCAAACGAGTCGCAAGAGATCTGCATGATGACCTTAGCCAGCGCTTAGCCGTGGTAGCCATAGACCTTGGAGCGGTCCAAATGTCGGTTGAGTCTGAGACGTTGGGGGAACAACTGAAGAACATCAAACACTCACTTGGCAAGATTGCCGAGGACACCCATAGTCTATCACGCAGACTCCATCCCTCCATTCTTGATGATCTGGGTTTGATTGATGCTCTTCGCTCAGAAATAGAGAGCTTTCAGCTAAGAGAAAAGATCAAGGTCGAATTCCTATATACCTCAAAAGAAATGCACCTAGCTAAAGATGTGGCATTAGTGCTATTTCGAATCGTACAAGAGAGCCTTAGAAACATAGCTAAGTACTCGGAAGCTAATAAAGCTCAAGTCTCTTTTAACCTCGTCAAAGGAACGATTGTTCTGCAAATAAAAGATGATGGAATGGGATTTGATGTAGCCGAGGCGAAGCGCTCTCCAGGACTCGGCATTCAAAGTATGATGGAGCGCGCCAAGCTTATAAATGGAGAACTTCACATACACTCAGAAAAAAACAAAGGCACAACCATAGAGCTGAGCTTTTCTGTTCCAAACATGCAAGATGAAGAAGCAGATATGTGAACGAAGAAGTTAAAAAAAGCCCCAACCGAAGTCGGGGCAAAGTGGCTTTTAAAGAGAATATACGTAGTAGATCTGAGCCTTCATTCGAATAATAATGCCGCGAATAACATCTAAAAATGACAGCAAGTGATTTGGTTTATCGCCGCTAACCCAGGCTAAGCCTACCGCACCGACTGGGATATCGTAGCCCTCAGGTTCTTCGAGCTTCAGTCGCACAAAGTGAAACTTGTTATTCACGTTCTTCAGCGTAGTTTGAGACACTGACTCTTCGCGCCCCATGCTTCCCGCTTGCGCTTCGCCTGTTGCCTCTACTATGCCTTGCACCTCGGCCGAAAACACCTTGCCCGGATAGACTGGAGAAACAAACTCAGCGCTCTGCCCTACTTTCACGTTTCGAATCGCTTGGTGGTTTACACGCATCAATACGTACTTTTCATTGGTGTACATCTGCATGCGAGAAAGGATGCCCACATATTGGCCTTCGCGGAGAATAAAGTTAGTCACATACCCATCGGCTGGTGCGTATACTTTGGTCTGCTCCAGATCCCAGATCGCTTTCGCATGTTTTTCCTCACTCGAACGCAGAGCGACTTCGGTATCAATTACCTTGAGCTGAGAACGCTCAACATCTACGGCCGCTTTTTTCACACCCACTTCACTCGCCATCACTTTATTCTCTAGTGAGATAATCTTATTACGAGCCATAGACACCTTTGTTCTTTGCTCATCAATCACACTTTGTGGAACCGTATGTCTCGCCTTAGCATTTTGCTCTACATAACGCTTAAGGGTTTTGGCTTGATACCTGTGGTCATCAATCGCGGACTGAAGTTCACTCTTGGCAATCTGTAGGTTTATCTGCTTGGTCTTGTAATTCATTTGATACATCTGAATATCTTCTAATGCCATCCAGTTAGCAACCTGAGCCGCCTCCATCTGTGTTTGCGTTTGATGAACCTGAATTTCATACACTTCAGAGTCTAACTCGTAAACTAGCTGGCCTTTTTTAACTTCACTATTAGGCTCAATGTAGACCTTATGAACCTTACCCTTAATCTGAGTGTTACCTGGCCTCAACTGGATATGTGGTGATTGGACAACAGAGCCACCAGACAGGTCCATAGGGGTATAGTTAATCAAACCAATCCAAACAAAGCCTAACCACAATCCGCCGCCAATATAGGCAAAAAGCTTAAATGGCTTGTTCCAAGGAATACCCAACAGGCGCAAGATATAGATAAACAGCGCCCAAATCGCTAAACCTTCTAACATGATTCTTCCTCCACACTGGTTTCTCCATATCGCCATAGATCGCGCAGGCGAACGATAGAACTTTCGATATCTGCGAAGGCAACGATAATGGCGATGACCCATACCCAGTGCCAAATAAAGCCAATCCAGGTGAGTATAGTGACGAGCCCTAGCTGTCGATGACCACTCTGTTGAGCTTTATGGATAGGAAGTTCATGCAGTTTCCAAAAGGCGACAACGGCGGCAACAATAGAACCGACCAGCACTATAGTGGCCACGGCATGTAGCCCTATGTCTGCACCGGTTCCCACAAAGGGAGTACTGATTAAACTCATAATTCCTCCTACCTCTTAATTAACTTTGATAGCGAAATTATAAAAGTGGAGATTGCCTAAATGGACTCGTAAAAGTACCAGTCAATTAAGGTTTATTTACCAGTGAGAGACTCTTGTACAAGTGGAACGGGGAATTGTGATGCGAATCTAGTTGGAAACACATTCAAAAAAATAGACCCCATCAATGGAGCCTAAATTAACCTTTCACTGTGTTGAGGCTCTCCCTAAAATCGTTCCTCGTACATGGTTAAACCTCGATTCTGTCCAAAGAACTTTAACTCTGGTAGTTGGCCTATCACTGCGTGATTAAAACTGAGCATAGACCCACCGAGCAGAATAAATTTTAGCCTCAAGAAAGCGATCATCTGATCTGGAGTAGTCTCAGCAAAATCTAAGAACAGCAAATACGTTAAGATCAACATAGCAACAGAATTTACGAAAAGGTTCCCACCCAAAGAGCGGTTCATTACTAGTGCGTTCAGCCCTTCTATAAGATGATCAAAAGCGATCATGAGAATTAATACCACGACCAAAAACGAAGTTAATCGAACAAAAAGATGCGATGGTTCAAGGGACAGCAATGGAGTGACAGTGGCTAAAGAGCAAACCAGTAATAAAGTACTTCCGAGGCCTATTTGTAATCTGAGAGTAGATGAATTTAACCCAAACATTGAACTAAAGCCTAAAGCCGTAGCTAATAGCATAATCAGCGAAATGCCTAGGATGTGGTCGTCGACTTGCAGAACAAACAAGGTACTACCCAGCAAAACAAAAACTCCACCTAAACGCTTTAAAGCGGGCTTGTCCGTTACTGTCTTCAATCCAAACATAGCCAATTCCATAATATAAGAAACCTAAGAGCCCTTATATTAACGCCCTTTATTATTTATTTAGACTGGGGGATTTACTAGTTATAAGTAGTACATTTTCTAGCTAGTAAATATATCAGCAACGTCTCGTATATTAACGAGTAAAAGATATATAAGAATCCAATTAACATCACCTCATGGATTTTATTTCGTGAGATTTAAATATGTTTGGTTATAAGTCAATTAGTGCGCAACTATTGTTGCCTATTGTTTTATTAACATCAAATGTCGTTTATGCACAGGTACAGTCAACACCATTGCGCACATACGCCTCCTCTCCTATTCAATCGCTTACCTCAGCAATGCAACTTCGCAGTGCATTCAAGCATCAAAAAGCAGAGGTATTCGCCACAGCAAGCATGGCGAGTGTTTGGGGACAAAGCGATGAATTTCAACTAGATTACTATCAAAACCATGCTTTCCTTGGGTTCCAACTCCAGCCCACAGAGAGGCTTTCTGCCGAGTTTATGTATCAGTATTCTTGGGCTGCTGATAATGGTCTAGATTCTTTTATCGCAGATTTTCACGATGCGTTTGGAATTGGTCACAATGGCCGAGAGTTAGTTGGTGAAAACCAATTTAATATAAGAAGTCGGTCTTATAATTATAATAATACTGATTTTAAAGGCGAAACCATGGCGAACGCCTTGCATGCATATTTTCAATATCAATTAATTGAAAATGCTCATCATGGATTAGCATTAGGTGCCACTCTATATTTTAATGATGTGAATAATTCTCCTTTTGAACGTTCTAGCTTTGAACAAGCAATCCAACTTAACTACTCCTATAGAAATAAAAATCACACATTATTCTCAAGCTTGGGTTATTCCTTTCACGATGACAGTGAAGCTATCTTTGGCTCACTACTTAATGACTCAACTCTCGCCTTCTCTGCTGGTTACGCCTATCGCATATTCGACAATCATGAACTGATAGCTCAGTACCATATCTACGAGGGCGCCCTTGATGACGACAGCGCTTTCTCTGATCCGTCACAAGAGGTCGTTTTGGGTTATCGCTACACCTATAACGACTGGATGGCTCTCGAAGTATCCGCAACAGAAAACGTTGGCAATATGGATAACTCTACGGACATTCACTTCACCGGCGGCCTTAGATTCTACATCGACTGAAACTCCGATTAGGAGGGGCTCAACTTTGCGCACGACAAGCTCTATTACTTAAACTTATGCCCGCATGCAGGAGACCAAGATGCAAATTAACACTTACAACCTAGAGCTAGCATCAGAGTTACGCTCGTTGATCGAAGAAGAACATATGTATCTCTACCGATTTAATATTTTCATTCTTCTTTTGCAGTGCGACATCGAAAAGCTTCAAACCACGAAACGCTGCTACCAAGTGAGCCTGACTCTCTATCTCGAAAAAAAGACCTACACCGTAGTAAGCCAAGATAGAGAGTTGACAAACGCGATTGAAGAGGCGTTTGTGCAATTGCAAAATAAGCTGTTCAGGCACGAAACTAAGCTAACGTTGGGCTATGTAAAACAAAAACTTGGGCAAATAAAGATGGTTCTTAACTCGCCTATTACTACCTCATAGACGTTAGAAAGCCCACAAGACTGTGGGCTCATTAAGGTTACCGAAAAGAGCAGCTAAACTAGCCCATTTTTTATGGCAAAGGGAACCAGTTCACTGGCATTTTTAAGCTTAAGGATCTCTACCATCTTATATTTGTGAAACTCAACGGTGCGACTCGACACATTCAAGATGTTGGCAATTTCTTTAGCTGAATGACTCTCAGCAAGTAACTGCAGAACTTGCTGTTGCCTAGGAGTAAGCAAACTTAAAGGATCCTCTGCTTGCCCATGATTGTTCCTATATGCCTCCATTATCTCTGCCGCTAATGTGGCGGTGATAAAGGTCTTGTTCATCAATACGGTTTTAATCGCATTGAGCAGCTCATCTGATGCCGAGTGCTTTAACAAGTATCCCTTAACCCCAACATCCAAAGCCCTCATTGCGTACTTTACTTCAGGGTGCATAGTGAGAAGAATTATCTTGCAGTCCTTGTCTGTAGCCAATATTTTCTCAGCGGCATTGATACCATTCATTATTGGCATTGAGATATCTGACACTATTACATCTGGCTTCAGTTCTTTCGCCTTCTGCACTAATGCCATACCATCTTCAACTAGACCTACCACGTCATACTCGTTGGCAAGCAAGTTCTTGATACCCTCTGCTACCAAAACATG